>NZ_CP160403.1:0-312142 GCF_040782645.1 Streptomyces sp. HUAS ZL42 | reverse complement strand
CGTGGGTGGAGCCCTGGCGGCTCGGTGAGTCGCCCATGGCCCACCTGCCCAAGGAATGCGCGCCGATGGCCCGCGACCTGACCCGACTCACCCGGCCCGTATAGGCCCGTCCCCACAACAGGGAGGAACCCCCTTGTCCAGCCTGATGGCGGCCGCTCTGGACGCCTCACCTCACATAACCCCTCTCACCGACCTCGCCGGGGCGTCCGCCGGGCCCTCGGGCGTGCCGGACGTCGGCGGGGGAGAGGCGCCGCCCGGCGCGGAGGGGCTGCTGACGGTGCTGAAGTGGGTGGCCTGGAGCGTCACCGCCCTGTGTGTCGCGGGCATCTTCGGCGTCGCCGCCAGGATGGCGATCGACCACTCCCGGGGCGGTGGCCGCGAGCACGCCCGAGGCCTCGGCTTCGTCCTGGGGGCGTGCCTGCTCGTCGGCTCCGCGTCCGGGATCGTCGGGGCGCTCGTCTAGTCCCGAGATTCACAGGACGTCTCGTCAGACGTCTCGTCTCCTGACAACCCACGAGGATGGGGGAGGAACATGGCAGAGCCCGGCGACCGCGCGACGCCCGACGAGCCGCGCAGTCCGTGGCTGCGTACCGGCTTCGTCCTCGCCGCCGCGTTCATCGGCTTCGTCGCCGTCATCGGAGCGGCGATCGCCGTCGGTTCGGACACCTCGGGCAAGGACGGCTCGACCACGGCTCCGTCACCCGGCACCCGCACCGCCGACCCGCCGCGGTCCCCGCCCGCCGCCGACGACGCCGAGTGCCCCGAACTCGCCGACGAACGGCAGGACGTGCCCACCTCCGCGCCCGCGGGCGTGACCTGGACCCTGTACGAAGCCGTCGCCCTCCCCTCCTCGAAGGCGGCCGGCCCTGCCCTGGCCGACGAGGACGCGGCGCGCTGCTACGCGCACACCCCCGTCGGCGCCCTGCTGGCCACCAGCCAGATCAGCGTGCGTTACCTGGCCGCCGACGACTGGCGGAAGGTGACCCGCACCCAGACCGTCGGCGAGGGCCGCGACACCTACATCGCCGACCGGACCGAGGCGGAACGGACGGCACCCCCGGACGAGGGGGGCGGCGCCGCGCACGGGCAGATCGCCGGGTTCAGATTCGTCACCTACAACGACACGACGGCGGTGATCCAGACCGTGTGGCGGTTCCCGGACGGCCGTATGCAGGCCGCCACCACCACCGTGCTGTGGCGGGACGGCGACTGGAGGCTGGAGTACCCGGCCGACCCGCCCGCCCCCACCCCGGTCGACTCCCTCGCCGGATACGCCGAGTGGGGAGGAGTGTGATGGCGGGTTGCGACTTCGGCTGGGTGGCCCCGACGATCGGCGGCTACTGCGTGGGGGACGGGGCGGGCACGGCCCCGAAGGACCTTGGCGGCAGTGCGTTCGACGACATCGCCGAGAGCGCCGCACAGGCGGCGAGCACCACCGTCAAGGCACTCGGCAGCGCCTGGATGAACCTGGGCGCCCCCGACCTGGACGACACCGGTGGCCCGGTGGCGTTCCTGCGCGGATCCACGCTCTGGTTCACGTCCTTCGCCGCCGTACTCTGCCTGGTCGTCGCGGCCGGGCACATCGCCTGGCAGCGCCGCGGCGAGCCCGCCCGCCAGGCGCTCCAGGGGCTGCTCAACCTGGTGGTGGTCTCCTCGGCCGGGGTCGCCACGGTCAATCTGCTGGCCGTGGCGGGCGACAAGTTCAGCGTCTGGATCATCGACAGGTCCACCGGCTGCGAGCAGATCAGCGCCACCGGCGAGCCGGTGGCGAGCTGTGTCGCCGAGTTCGACAAACGCACCTCGGCCATGCTGGCGCTGGGCGGCACGGACTCGTCGTTCCTCGTCCTGATCATGGCCATGCTGGTGATCGCCGGGAGCGTGGCGCAGATCGCGCTGATGATCGTACGGATGGCCATGCTGGTGATCCTCACCGGCACGCTGCCCCTGGCGGCGGCGGTCAGCGGCACCGCCGGCGGCCGGGTCTGGTTCCGCAGGTCCGTGGGATGGCTGCTCGCCTTCGTGCTGTACAAGCCGGCCGCGGCCGTCGTGTATGCGGCCGCGTTCGCGATGAGCGGCCGCAGTCAGGGCGACGAGGTCGTCTCCATGGTCTCCGGGGTCGTACTGATCGTGCTGGCCTGCTTCACTCTGCCCGCGCTGATGCGGTTCGCCGCCCCCGTCGTCCAGGCGGCGGTCTCCGGCACGGGCCGCGCGGCCAGAGCGTCAGCCGGGGCCGGCGGCCCGGTGACGGTCACCGGGGCGCTGCCCGTACCGCACCTGCGGAGCCTGGCCGCCGGCCGGTCGGTGTCCGGCGCCGCGCTGAGCCCGGACGGGGCGGGAACCACCGGCGTACGCAGCACCCGCGGCCCGGGCCCGGCGCGGGGCGCCGACCGGCCCCGCGGCGCACCGGACGCCGAGCGCATCGCGGGCGGCCCCGCCCGGCCGGCGCACTCGCAGGACGCAGAGCAGACAAACCCGTACGACCAGGAGGAAGCGGCGGCCCCCATGCCGGTGCCGGTCCGTGACCCCGCCGACGACCAGCAGGAGAAGCTTCGTGGCAGTCACTGAAACACCCCATCCCCGCACGTACGGCAACTTCCGCAAGCCCCGCGCCTCCGGCCTGCGAGGGCTGTCCCTCGGGGCGACCCTGCTGCTGTTCGCCGGGCTGATCGCCGTGGTCCTGGCCACGCTGATCTCGATATGGGTGGCGCTGGGCCTGGCGGTCGTGCTCGCGGTGCTCACCGCCCCGCTCGCCGTACGGGACCGGCACGGCCGCACGCTGATGCAGCGCGGCGCGGTCCGCCTGGCCTGGTGGCGCACGACATCCTCCGGCGGCCACCTGTACCGCTCGGGCCCGATGGGCCGGGCCGGTCACGGCACCTGCAAACTGCCCGGTCTGGCCGCCGAGTCCGCGCTGACGGAGGCGCAGGACGGCTACGGACGCCCGTTCGCCATGATCACGATCCCGGCGACCGGCCATCACACCGTTGTCATCTCCTGCGACGCCGACGGAGCCGCCCTCGTCGACGAGCAGCAGGTCGACACCTGGGTGGCCCACTGGGGCCAGTGGCTGTCCACCCTGGGCGCCGAGCCGGACCTCGTCGCCGTGAGCGTCACCGTGGAGACCGCCCCCGACTCCGGAGTCCGGTTGCAGCAGGAGATCGCCGCGAACTGGTTCGCCGGAGCCCCTGACCTGGCCAGGTCGATGCTCCGGGAGGTACTGGCCGCCTATCCCGCCGGTTCGGCGCAGATCGCCACGAGGATCGCGTTGACGTACTCCGGCGCGGCCCGTCCCGGCTCACCCCGTCGCAGTGCCGAGGACATGGCGGTGTACATCGGCACCCGCCTGCCCGGCCTGACCGCCGGGCTGGCCATGACCGGCGCCGGCACGGCCGTACCGATGACCGCGACCGAGCTCGCCGAGGCGATACGCGTCGCCTACGACCCGACCGTGGCGTCCCTGGTCGAGGAGGCGCAGGCCGCCGGCGGCACCGGCCTGACCTGGGACGAGGCCGGGCCCATGGCGGCCCAGGAGGCCTGGGACCACTACCGCCACGACGGCGCGTTCAGCGTGACCTGGGCCATGACGGAGGCCCCGCAGGGCGAGGTCTTCTCCAACGTCCTGACCGGCCTGGTCCAGCCCAGTCTCGACATCGCCCGCAAGCGCGTCACCCTCCTCTACCGCCCGCACACCCGCTCCGAGGGCGCCCGCGTCGTGCAACAGGACTACAAGAACGCCCTGTTCGCCGCCCAGCAGTCACCGATCGGCCAGGCCCGCGACGACGCCGAGGTCACGGCCGCGCGCCGGACCACCGAGGAACAGGCCCAGGGCCACGGGGTCATCCGCTTCGGTCTGCTGATCACGGCGACCGTCAACTCCGCCGAGGAACTGACGACGGCGGCCGCCGCCTTGGACAACCTGGCGCCGGCCGCGCGTATCGCCGTACGGCCCGTCTACGGCTCCCAGGCGGCGGCGTTCGCGGCGGCGCTGCCGCTGGGGCTGGTACTCCCGCTGCACACGGCGCTGCCGCAGACGGTACGGGACGCGATGTAGGGCGACGGAGACAGACGCAAGGCGACGGCGACACAGGAGGATCGACTCGATGGCAGGCACGACCAAGGAACCCCGCGGGCCGCGCCCGACGTCCCGGGGCTGGCCGGGCCCCGGCGGCGGCATGGTCGGCTACGTCGACCCCGCACCCGAATGGCGCGGCACCACGGCCCAGGTCTGCGGCCTGTGGCCGTTCGGCGCCGGAGCCGGAACCCCCATGGTCGGGGTGCCGCTGGGCCGCGACCTGGACTCCGGGGCCACGGTGTGCTGTGACCCCGTGTCGTGGTTCATGCGCACGGGCCTGCTGGCCAACCCGTCCATGTTCGTGCTGGGCCGCCCGGGCCTCGGCAAGTCGACGATCGTACGGCGCATGGCACTCGGCCTCTCCGGCTACGGCGTCCACCCCCTGATCTTCGGCGACCTCAAGCCCGACTACGCGGACCTGATCCGGGCGATCGGCGGCCAGGTCATCAGCCTGGGCCGGGGCCGCGGCAACCTCAACGTCCTCGACCCCGGCGAGTCCCTCCAGGCCGCAGCCCGGCTCACCGGCGACGCGCGCCGCCGCCTCCTCGCCGACATCCACGGCCGTCGCCTCCACATGGTCTCGGCCCTGGTGACCATCCTGCGCTCGGCGCCGCCGACGGACCGCGAGGAGACGATCCTCTCGGCGGCGCTGAACGTCCTGGACGACTGCCACGCCGCCGGCTCGAGGCGGGGTGTACCGGTGCTCGGGGACCTGCTACAGGTCATCAAGGACGCTCCGGAGGCGGTGCGTTCGGTCGCCCTGGACCGTGGCGACATCACTCGCTACCGAGACATCACGGAGAACCTGGAGGCGTCACTCACCGCCCTGCTGGGCGACGGGCGCCTGGGCGGCACCTTCGCCCGCCCGACGACAGAGGCGATGAAGCTGGACCGCCCCGTCTGCTTCGACGTCAGCGGCATCGACGACAGCGAGATCCTGCTCCAGGCGGCGGCCCTGCTGTCGTGCTGGTCCTACGGCTTCGGCGCGGTCTCCGCGGCGCACGCCCTGGCGGACGCCGGTCTGGAGCCGCAGCGCAACTACTTCCTCGTCATGGACGAGCTGTGGCGTGTCCTGCAGGCCGGCCGCGGCCTCGTCGACCGCGTCAACGCCCTCACCCGCCTCGACCGGCAGCGCGGCGTCGGCCTGGCGATGGTCACGCACAGCATCGACGACCTCCTCGCCCTGCCCACCGAGGAGGACCGCACCAAGGCCAAGGGCTTCGTCGAACGCGCCGGCATGGTGATCTGCGCGGGCCTGCCTCCGGCCGAGATGCCGCAGCTGGCCCAGGTCGTGGAGCTTACGGAGGCGGAGAAACGCCTGCTGGTCGACTGGTCCACCCCACCCGCCTGGGACACCGCGGGCGGCCGCCGCGCCGACCCGCCCGGCCTCGGCAACTTTCTGATCAAGGTCGGCAGCCGCCCCGGAATCCCGCTGCACGTGGACCTGACGGCGGCGGAGCTGGAGGTCAACGACACCAACAAGAGGTGGAACAAGTAGGCCTGTGCCAGGTCGAGTTGTCCGTGCAGGCGCATTGAACCACTGGGCCGCTCATCCCGTTGAGGTGGCTGAGGCCGCACCACTTCCTCTCCTCCGGGCGGCCTCCTCGCCGGGACCGCCACCGACGGCCGCTTCCCGGCGGATCCGCGGACAGTGGCGTGGATCACGCGCATTCCAAGTCGAACCGCAGCTGAGCCTGATCCAGGCTCGACGATCAAGAAGGAAGCCATGCGCAAACTGAAGTCGGCCGCCGTTGCCGCCTTGCTGACAGTCGCCGCTACGGGAGCTGCGGTCAGCGCTCCCCTAGGAGGTACGCAGACCGCGGCCAGCACCTCTGCACAGCGGGAAATGGGTCGGTACACCGCGCTCGGGGATTCGTACGCATCCGGGGTCGGCGCGGGCCGGAACGACCCCTCCAGCGGCGCCTGCCTGCGGAGCGAGAACAACTATCCGAACCAGTGGGCGTTCCGCCATTCCGACTGGGTTCTGAGAGACGTCACCTGCAGCGGTGCGACCATCGCTGACGTGCGGGAGAAGCAGCTGTCCGCCGTGACCGAGGAGACCAACCTCGTCACGGTCACGGTGGGCGGCAACGACGCCCAGTTCGCCTCGGTGGCGCGGGCGTGCCTCACCGAGGACGACGCCTACTGCAAGACGGCCACGCAGTGGATGTCGCACTACGCCAAGAACCAGATGGTGGAGGAACTCTCCGCCCTGTACACCGACATCAAGGCCCGCGCGCCACGGGCCCTGGTCCTCGTGTTCGGCTACCCGCGGGTGATCGCCGAGAGCGGTTCGTGCGCTGCCCCGATCGACCTCAGCGCCGACAAGCGGGCCAACATGAACGCGCTCGCCGACGCGCTGGCGGAGGGCACCATGGCCGCTACCACCAAGGCGGGTGTCTACTTCATCGACATGCGCGAGCATTTCAACGGGCACGAGGCATGCAGCAACGACCCGTGGATCCACGGCGTCGACCCGACCGATCCGACTGTGACCTTCCACCCCAACCTGGCGGGCCACGCCAAGGGCTACGGCGAGAAGTTCAGCGCCACCTGGGGCTGACGGCCCTGGCGGCCCGGGGGAAACCTTCCCGGGCCGCCACGCCCGGCCCCTTGGGCATCGTCCATGTCGATGAGGCGCTGGGCTACTGAGGTACGCGGGCGAAACGATGCGCCGCGGGGACGCCGGCCAACCGCGGCCCGACAAGTGCTGAACCCCCGCGTCACCGGGAGGCCAGCCCGAAACAACGCGATGAACCACTCCGGCTTCATTCCCGTTGTGGGGCACAGGAGGCCGCCGTCCCCCCGGCGGCCTCCCTGCGGGGCCGGGCCTGACGACACTCTCCCGCTGTCGCCGGGCCCGGTCCTCCGGCGGCGGAGTCTCCACTACCACGCATGCTGATGTGTTGCCACGCCCTGATGTGCCCTGTCCACACCGACGTCGCGATCCGGAGCAGCAGTTGTGGGAATAGCGAAGAGAATCGGGCGGGCGCTGCTGAGGACTGGACGGGGGATCGCACGGACGCTGTCGAGGACGGCAACTTTTTGGGGCGGGCTGTTCGGACTGGGCGTGGGACTCACGCTGGGAGCGACGCTGGGGATGGCGCTGCCGTTCGGGCTGGCAGGGATGGTGATCTGGGCTGCCATCGGACGGAAGGTGTCGAGGCAGCGGTCGTCGTCCGAGAATCCGGCAGGAACGAAGTCATGGGGGCAGGAGCAGTCGTCGCCGCCACCTGCCACACCGGGGACGGGTAACTGGAACACAGGCCCGGTCACCCCGTCTTCGCATGCCGGCTATTCGCCGTTGCCGTCGCCGCACACATGGGGTCACCCTCCGCCCCCGTGGCAGCAAGGGCAGCCGCGGCAGCCGCCTGTGCCGGCGCACTCGGCAGAGGTGGCCGGTATGAGGCCATCGGGCTTTCCTGAGGCCACGTCGCCCGCACCGAGGCCCGTACACAGCGATCCCACCAAGGCATCCGGCCCCCGGCGCCCTGCCACGTCGCCTGCCTCCCGGCAGGCCCGCGGACGGTGACCGGAGCAGGGCGTTCGGCGTGTCATTCACCTTCCCCACCGCGAGCGGCGAAGCCGCCGTGGATTCCTGATCCGTGAAGTCCAGAGGAACCGGAAACAGTCCCTGTTCACCTGTCCCGAGGAAGACATATGCAGCATGCTCTGAAGCGCACCGTTATGACGGTGCCGTTGGCCGGTGCCCTGCTCGGCGCCGCCGCGGTCGCGCTGTTCGGCTTCGGCCAGGACTTGTCCGCTACCCCCGTGAGCGACTCCAGAACCGGCAAGATGACCTGGTACGACAACATGGGAACGGGCGCGTGCGGCACCGACATCAACCCCGCTGTCGAGGATCTCGTCGCGGTCTCCCACCAGTTGTTCACCTCCGCCAACCCGAACGACGACGACCTCTGCAAGGGCGTGTCCGTCGAGGTCACCTACAACGGCAACACGATCACCGTGCCGGTCAAGGACCAGTGCATGGGGTGCACGGCGGAGCACATCGACCTGAGCAAGGCCGCCTTCCAGAAACTGGCCAACCTGGACGTCGGCGCCGTCACCGGCATCACCTGGAAGTTCGTCGACACCGGCGATGGCGGGAACAGCGCTGGTGGGAACAGCGCTGGGGGGAACGGTGATGGCGGGAACGGCGCTGGTGGGAACAGCGGCGGTGGCGGCGGGGACACGGAGGCGCCGACGGCGCCCGCGAACCTGCGCTCGACGGGCCAGACCCCGTCCAGTGCGACGCTGGCCTGGGACGCCTCCAGCGACAACGTCGGCGTGACCGGCTACGACGTCTACGTCGGCGACAACCAGCTCTCAGTGGGCACGGTCACCACCGTCACGGTCCCCGGCCTGTCCGCGAACACCACCCACAGCTTCACCGTCGTGGCACGGGACGCCGCCGGGAACGTGTCCGGCGCCTCCGACAGCGTCTCGGTCACCCTCGCCGGCACTGACGGCACTGACGGCACTGACGGCGGCGGCACCGGCGGCGGCGACGGAGGTACGGAGAGCGGCACCTGCCCGTCCGAGTGGAACTCCACCTCGTCGTACGTCCCCGGTGACGAGGTCTCCTTCGCGGGCCACAAGTACACCGCGACCTTCTACGCCACCGGCCCCGTACCGAACGACCCGACCTCCTGGGCGGTATGGCACGACGACGGCGTCTGCGGCTGACCCGACCGACCGCGAAGGCGAAGGAACCGGCGCAGGCTTCCGCTGTCCCTCCATGCGGGTGGTGGAAGCCTGTCCGCGTTCGTGTGCGCCGTAGGGAAGGGTGCCGCATCCAGGGCCGTGAGCGGGGAGGGGATGGCGGCGCTGGTGGCTGCTGGCCCAAGAGACAACAGAACGGCGCCTCAGGGCGCCGGAAGCCGCGTCCGGGCAGCATCCCGGAATCGGCTGGAGGACTCTGCGGCGCCGCTATCTCACCGGTGAACCGGATGGCGGCCCAAGGAGGACGGGATCACGCTGTTCGTCCCGCAGCGGGTGAAGGTGACCCCTTATCGCTGGCGCGGCTACAGCATCCCAAGACCGTGGGCGAAGACGGCGACGGCGTGAGCCGTGCCGTCCAGCGGGAGTCCGTGGTGCGCCAGATGCGGTGAGGGCTGCATGTCCGGTGCGAAGGGCGGGCCGGGGAAGCGGGCCGGTCGTAAGACCAATACCGCGCCCGGTCCGAACCCTACGTCGCCTGCGGCCTCTCGCAGCACGTCGGGGTAGCTGAGGGCAGCCTGAACCGGGGTGGTGCCGGGGAGGGTGGGAGCAGCTCTGACAACGCCGGGATGTGACCAGAACCGCCAGATGGGACAGGGCCGGCAAGCGAGTTGGAGACGAGTACGCGAGGAACCGGCGCTATTACACCCTTCAACCTTGACTCCGGCTCGAACCTGGTGGATCTGAGCCGGATGCGGTGCGTACGGGGGTCGCCCGCTCGGTGGTCCGGGAATGTCCGGGGAGGTATCACGGGACCCGCCCGTTCTCGACTCCGGCCAGCCGACCGTCCAGACGGCAGGCGCGGATAGGCACACCGACTGCCGAACGGGCCGGGCGGGACGGAGCCGCCGTAGCACTCCCAGGCCGGGGAACCTGGCACATGGGGAAGGGCGGCAGCGGAGAGTACGCAAGGAGGTCGTCATGCCAGAAGAGGCGTTGCTGAATGGCGGGGCGCCGGGTCTGCGGGTCCTTACTGGAGATGCAGACCCGGCAGCACCGTTGGTCTGCGGCCCACACCGGCCGCCGTGGCTTCTCAGCCGAGGTCGAGGTTGAACGGGGTACCGGGACTGCGATGAAGGTGCGAGGCCAGGGCCGCTCCCGGTCGGCTGCCGTTGAGGCTCGTGGGGGCTGTCTGGGCCTTCGGGCGCGCCGTGGTCACTGCGGTGTGCTCTGCCAGTTACTGATTTCCTCGGATTGTTGTCGGGTGGTGGGTGAGGCTGAGTCCGGTGCCGGCAAGGCAGCCGTCGATGAGGTCGTGCCGTAACTGGATATGGCGAAGTCCGCGGCGGAGGGTGCGTTCGAGGTGGTCGTCGTCGGTGAATGCGGTGTTGGCCAGCGGGCCGCGCCGTAACAGCGACCAGACGCCTTCCGCCGGATTCAAGTCCGGTGCATAAGAGGGAAGTTGGACGATGGTGAGCCAGTCGTGTTCGTCCGCGTACTGGCGCATGCCGGCGGCGAGATGGGTATTGAGATTGTCCCAGACGAGCACGATCGGGGCCTTGAGCTGGAGGTGCGCGCGCACCGCCAGGTCGCGGTAGTCGCGCCAGGAGAAGCTGTCGCGCCCTTTGCCCTTGTGCTTGCGGTGGCGGCGCGGCCGGTAGATCAGCCGGGAGGTTTCTCCTTGCTTGTAGCAGCACATGGCGGCGATCGACCAGCGGCGCCAGGAGCGGCCGCGCACCCGGACCACCGGCGTGTGCCCACGTCGGCCCCAGGTGCGGGCCCGCGGCGGTGTCATGGAAAACCCCGCCTCGTCCTCGAAGACGATGTAGGCCCCCAGCGCCGCCGCGGTCATTCCACCTGCGGCCACACGTCCTTCTTCCACAGCTCGACCGCATGCTCGTCGCGTTCCAGCGCGCGGCGGGCCGGGCACTGCCAGGACCAGCCGTGCCGGTGCAGCAGCCGCCAGACGGCTGCCGAGGAGCAGTCGATGCCGAACTTCCAGGCGATCAGCGCTCTGACCCGTGCCAGGGTCCACCGCTGGTCCTCCCAGCCGTGCTCGGCCGGCCCGAGGGCCAACTCCTCCTCCAGCACGGCGAACTGTAAGTCGGACACCTTGGGAAGTTTGGCCGGTCCCGTGGAGGCGAGGGCGTCCATCCCGCCCTCCTGCCAGGCACGACGCCAGCGCTCCACCGACCGCTCACTCACCCGCAGATCCCTCGCGATCACCGCGGTTCTCTCACTGCGTGCGAACCGCTCACCGGCCTGGTACCGGATCCGCTCACGAAACTTCCGCCGCTCGGCGGTCAGCCCACCGCCCTGCGCGTACCGCATACCACCGGCCTACCGCAGGGATCAGCATCCGACAACAGTCCGAAGAGATCAGTAACGCGCGTTGCCCTCGGTGACGCGGATGGGCGCCCGGCGGTCGCGGTGTCGGTCGGCCTGCCACGCTCCGACTTGGACCGCCGGGCGCCCACCCCTACCCGAGTGAATCGGTTTACCGAGGCAGCGGCCTCGCCGGCAGGATCATCCCCTTCCCTGCGGCTGCTTGCCTTTCCCCTTGTCGCGACGCCCATGGGCGGACGGAGGCACGCTGGAGTCGGCGGAGCCGCCGGAGTAAGTGGCTCCGCGGTAGGTGGCGTAGTTGGCGGTGCTGGGGTCGCCGTAGGGGGCGTAGCCGGTGGAGTGGCCGGCGGTGCTGGGGTCGCCGTAGTAGGTGGCCTGGTCGGCGGTGCTGGGGTCGCCGTAGTAGGTGGCCTGGTCGGCGGTGCTGGATTCGCCGTAGGGGGCGTAGCCGGTGGAGTGGCCGGCGGTGCTGGATTCGCCGTAGGTGGCGTACCTGACGGTGCTGGGGTCGTCGTAGGTGGCGTAACTGACGGGGCCGTGGGTGGCGTTCTCGACGGCGGATTCGCCGTGGTAGCTGAGGTTCGAAAACCTGTCTGCGAGGTCCCCGAGGTCCCCCGAGAACTGCTGCAGTCCGAGGTCCCCACCCTCGAGGTCGAGCGAAGGAAGTCTGTAGGCCTCCTGCTCGGATACGGACGCGGGATCTGCCTGCTCGGGGTCCGTGAGCGGCTCACGCTGCTTGTGCATAGCCAGGTCGCGCGCGAATTCAACGCCTGCCGCGCCCCAGGCGATTCCGGTCCCCAGTCCGTTGAGCGCGTTGTATTCCCGGGTCCCCTCCTCCATTACGGCGCCGGCCGTGTTGAGCGCCACGGATGCCAGTCGGGCCACGCTCGCCGCCAATTTGGTCCTGTCGAGCTGTTGACCCCCCTTGAAGCGTTCCTGGAGCTGAGCGGCGATCTCCCAGGCACCCTTGGCGCCTTGAAGGCCGATTCCCGTTGCGTTCACCGCCTCCTTGGCGGGCATCCACGGGGACAGACCCTGTACCCCGGAGGGAGCGAGATCGCCAAGCGCCTTCAAGAGTTCTACCCGGTGCTCCGCGACCCACTGCACTGCCTCGTTGCTCCAGCGCATAAGGGTCTCGCCCATGCCCTCGAGGGTGGCGTACGAGAAATACTGATTGTTGCGTCGGTCGTATAGGCCGACCTCGGCGTTCGGGGGAAGCGCGGGTGCGTCTTCCGGGACCTCAGTCGGACGACCTGGCACGGACACCCTCGTCTGCCCGGTCCTACGGCTCTCGCGCAGCTCGATGGTGCCGTAGTTGCTGGCGTTCGAACGTGAGCTGTCCCAGGACTGGTCGCTGCGTTCTGAGTGGGGTGAGCCTGTTGGGCGCGGTGGTGTAGTCATTTCACCCTTCCCTTCTGGGCGGATGGTCACTCCGCACGGAGCCTGTGGCGCGCTGACTTCGGCGCCGTATACCGGGTACGCGTTCCGGTCGAAAGGCACAACGTTCCTCCCAGGGTTTCGGTTCACCACCTTCCTCGGCTCGTGTCCCCTGATGTGTGGAGCGTTCAGTTATCGGACTTGTTCGCAACGGTGGGAAGTGCGCCGGTGCGTGTGGTGTCGGTGTGGAGACTGTCGCTGCTCCCCTCGGGCAGATGCCGGCAGGGGAAGGCGATCCACTCGTAGTCGGTGAACCGTACGCCGCCTGTGCACGTGGTGCCCATGCACGAACCAAGCTGGAGCCGCCTGGAGAAAGCGGGGCTGCCATGTCCACCGAGACCGTCGAAGTCTCCGTACAGGAGCGGAGCGCCACTCCCACCAAGGGAGTCGACGCAAGGACGGAAAGCGCGGATTCCCAGAAGAAACCTCCGAGCCCACCGCTCTTCATCCTCTACAAGGAGGGGCGTGAATACGCCCAGATCCTCAGGCAGTTGACCTTGTGGACCCACCACGTGCTGCTGCCGGTCTACGGCAGGGAGGTCACCTCCACGGCCCCGTGGTGCTCCCGCTGGTGGGAGCACCCGGAAGCCGTTGCCCAACTCCACGGCCTGTGGCTCGCCTGGGCCGAGTTGACCGGTCCTGGCTCCGGGATGTGCGGGCCCGCCAACTGGCACCGGGACTACCTCGGACCGGTGATGACCTCGCTGCGGGACCCGTCCGGGCCCTTCGCCGGCTGCAAGCCCGGCAACCACCGTCCGAAGGAGGCCCCTCCCATCGACGCCAAGGACCCGTTCGGCCCGCCGCCCCCTCCACCCTCCGCCCGGCCTGGCGGGGGGGCCGCGGTTCCGGCCGTCCCGTCTGGTGGAGATGGCGTCCCGCGTGATGGTGTAGCCGATCGACGCTGAGTAGTGCGCCGGTGTGCTCCGGCTGGTGTCGTCTGTCTGATCGGGTGTGCGCGGCGGGGCCGCCGCGCACACCCGATCAGGTCTTGACGAAGCTCCACTGGTGGTCGTCGAGGTCGTTGCATCCGTACACAGTGGCGATGGCGTGCGCGGTCTCCTTGTCCGTCCGCGCCACGTCCAGGCACATGTCTCCACTCTTCTGGTTACGGATCCAGTACGTGCCGTCCGGGCGCTTGTCGAACCACCAGAGCTGGTTGTCGTTGTCGGTGCCGTCGCAGTGGTACTCGGTCACCGGTGTCCTCGCCTGGACGGGGCCGTAGTTCGGCAGGTCGAAGCAGAGGTCGTCCTTGGCGTTGCGGATCAGGTACAGGTCGGCGCCGTGGGTGCCGCCCCCACGGGAAGCCAGGTCCAGGATCCACCGCTGGTTGTCGCCGCTGGCCGCCTTGCAGACGCCGTCCTGGACGGTGCCGTCCGGCTTGCCCTCGCCCGTGCCGGGAAGGTCGACGCAGAAGCCGTACTTCTTGTTCTTGATCAGGACCACGCCGGTCGGGATGCCGGGGTCGCCGGGCATCCCAGGCGCATTCTGCGTCGGCTTCCTTGTGGGTGTAGGGGTAGGGGTTGACTCCGACTTCGGCGTTTTCGGCTTCGGTTTCGGCGAGGCGGACGGCGAAGCCGGCTTCGGGGCGGAGGGTGAGGCCGAGGGAGGTTGCCAAACCGACGGCGAATGGCTCGGTACGGGCTGGAGGTTCATCGGGGACTTGTCCGCGTCGTTGCCCGCGCCGGCGGATTGGTTCTGCCCGTCCCCTGAACCTCCGGTGCCCAGGGCCACCAGCGTGCCGATGACGAGTGCCGCCACGGCGACGCCCACCGTCCCGACGACCAGGGGCCTGTGGAGCAGTCCGGGCCCCTCGTACTCGTCGTCGGACTGGGTCAGTCCCTTTCTGCGGCCCGATTCCCGGTCGGGGTCCGGGCCGAGAGCCGGGGACGGGACCCGCGGCCCCGCGGGCTGCGGCAGCGCGGCCACCTCGTCCTCGTCGTCCTCATCGACGTCGAAGGGCCGGGGTGCTTCGAACGGCCCGGCCGGCTTGGCGTGTTCGTCACGCCGACCGGGTTCGGCGGGCCCGGTCGGTTCCTGCTCGTGATGCTGCCCCAGAAGCCTGCTGGAGCCGTCCGGCGCGACCTCGACGATCGCCACGTAACCCGCGGAAGGATCCGAGATGGCCGCCGTCACGGGGGCGTCCCGGCTGCGTGCGTAGCCGTGCAGCGTGTCGAGGACGGCGACGTCGACCGACTCACCCGGCACCACCGGCACGGGCACACCGTCGATCTCGGCGGAGCCGTCACCGGAGATGATCACAGGCAGGGGGGACGGCCCGTAATCCTCACCGGTCGGCCCCCGCAGGCCCAGTCCCGCCGGTTCCCCGGACAGAGGGCGCGTGTCCCCTGCGGTCGGCCTGGCCACCTCTTCACCCCGGTTCATGTCCATCCCTCTTTTGCGGTGTCGACTGCTCGGTGTCGGGTCGTCGGGTCCGCCGTGGCTCGAAGGGCATGGGACGGGTGTCACGACGGTCCCCGCGCACCGCAACGGACAGCGGACGGAAACAGTTCAACGCCGTGCCCGCCGTTCGGCTCGCGGTCTCGGGGGACAGCGGCAGGTGGCACTCGGTGATGGGGCGCACTCGAGGGTGTGGACAGCGCATCGCGATGAGAGCTCTCTTCGATGAACCACGGACCGCTTCTCCCCGTTAGTACTGCGGAACCTGATGCGTCGGCCGGTGTCGCCTGGCACACGGATCCGAGCGATCAGTGGGAATTCGCAGTCGCGCCCCGTGGCACGCCCGGGCACTCACATGAAGGAAATCCTCGTGTCCTTTCCGATTCGGACCGCTTGCTCCGCAATCATGATCTTCCTGTTCTCAGTAGCCGTGGCGGGTTGCAGAGTAGGCGGTGACGACACACAAACCGCTCCGGCCAAACCGCAGTTGACGGCGACCCAGTTGCAGGTGCGGTGCTGATGGCACCGACGAGCTGACGTCACCACGAGATTTCTGAGACAGGTCAACAAGGCGCCGTGGTGGCGTCGCATTGGGAGAAGAAGGAATGCGCAAGAACACGAGACGGGGAGTGGGCGGGGCTTCGGTGCTCCTGGTTGTGGCGTTGGGCGCATATTACGTCGTCGATCCCTTTTCAGAGCCTTCGAAGACTGCGCCGCTGAGCGGTGAGGAGGTGAGCGTCGCAGCGAAGAGCTTTCTCGACGCCTGGGCCGAAGGAGATGCTCCAGCGGCTGTCGAAGCCACCAGTGATGCCGAAGCCGCCACCGACGCGCTTCGTGACTTCCGGGAGAGGGCACGAGTGGCCCGGGTGTCATATGGGCTCGTGCGCCGTGCCGGCACAACCGTCTCCTTCTCCCTGCGAGCACTCATCCGAGCGGGCGGTGAGGAGGTGCCCTGGACATATCAATCGTCGCTGAAAGTCGTACGCAATCGGAGCAGCGGTGAGCCGCAGGTGGAGTGGGACCCTTCCGTCATTCACCCGCGTCTCGGGCAGGGCGATGTCTTGGAGACCGCGCGGGCGCAGAAGCCTGGGCTCCAGGTGCTCGACCGCGACGGCAAGGTCCTGAATCCGGAGGAGTTCCCCTCGCTCGCCGGAGTTCTCGCGGCGCTTGATGAGCGGTACGGCCGTCTGGTAGCTGGTACTCCTGGATTTCAGGTGCAGATCCGGAAATCCGGAAATCGTGTCGTGACGCCGTTGCATCCCGTCACGCCGGGTAAGCCAGGAAAGATCCGCACTACGCTTTCCGCCTCGTTGCAGCGTGCCGCGGAGAAGGCGGCGAAGAAACATCCGGAGTCCTCCGCCGTCGCCATCCAGCCCAGCAGTGGGCACATTCTGGCAGTGGCCAACCATCGTAAGGACGACTTCAATGCGGCCTTTCTTGGCAAGCTCGCGCCCGGTTCGACGATGAAGATCATCACGGCGGCCATGTTGCTGGAGAAAGGGCTGGTGACCGAGACCGGAAAAGTTCCGTGCCCGAAATCCTCGACGTTCAAGGGGGCAACGTTCCACAATGTTAATAAGTTCGATATTCCGGATGGTTCCTTTTCAGACGGTTTCATCCGGTCCTGCAACACCACCTTCATAGAGTTCGCCGATGACGTCGCTGCTGGCGATCTGACCAAGGAATCGCAGGAGGTCTTCGGGATCGGGCTGAACTGGCGCAGTGGCGTCTCGACCTTTGACGGAGCCGTTCCCGTGGCGGAGGGCTCCGAGAGCGCGGCAGCGATGATCGGGCAGGGCCTGGTGCAGATGAACCCCCTCAATATGGCGTCCGTGGTGGCGACTGCGTCGACCGGGACGTTCAGGCAGCCGGTCCTCGTGCCGCCTGAACTGGACGGCCGGGCGATCGCGCGATCACAGCGCACGCTGCCGCGGGCGGTCGCGCGACAACTGCGAAGCATGCTGGCTAGAACCGCGGCGGAGGGAACGGCGGCTGATGCCATGCGCGGGCTGCCCGGCGATGTGGGGGCCAAGACCGGCTCGGCGGAGGTCGGCGGCTCGGACGTTGCCGACAGTTGGTTCACCGCCTACCGCGGCGATGTCGCTGCGGCGGCCGTCGTGCAGCGAGGCGGCCACGGCGGGGACGCGGCCGGCCCCATGGTGCGCGAGATCCTCCAGGCCGGCGGCTGACGGCCAAATGGCCTGAACGGGTCGGCTCGTGTCCTGCGCCGGAAATTCGATCAAGATATGAGGCGAGTCGCTGCACGATTCTCGTTTTCACGGCCCGGGTGACTCGGCAGATGAGTTCTTCGACCTCGCAGGTCAGGTGCTGGATAGGCCGTGCCGCAGGGTGGAGCGTGCCGCGGCCGCGTCCTCGGTGTCGGCAAGGTCCGTGCACCAGGCGATCAGCGCGAGGGTTCCTGAGGCTGGCCAAGGACTCACGCAGCTCGGAATCGATGCCGAGATGATGGCTTCGAGCCGGTTCGTCGCCTGGTGCGGGCTTGACGGCCGGTTCTTTGGCCACGCGGAGAATCCGCACGGCGGCGGCCGGTCCCTCGCGTGCTTCGGGAGTGGTGGTGGTGCGTCCGGACATGACCGCGCGGGCGGTGGCATCCACGTCCACGGCGTCGGTCCTGCCGCGCTTGCGGCGGGTGGCACGATCGGGCTCGCGCACCGACCGCCTGCCACCAGCGGCGGATCGAGGCCAGCGCGAACGCGGCGGAGTCGTGGTCGGTGCCGACGCTGACCCAGCCGGTGTTGGCGGCGTTGTCGCCCCACATGCGCTCTTGCTGTGGGTGGGCCCGACGGTTCACGGAGGGCAGCCACCAGTGCTCCGTCAGGCACCCAGGCCGAACGCGAGTCCGCGATCAGGAGGTTCCCCCGGCCACCCGGTGAACCATCCGCTCCACCCATCCGTCGTGCCCCCGCGGGCGATCCCACGAACCCTGATCGTCCATTCCTGATCACCTATCACGCACAGGCCCGACCGAGAGGCACGTTCTATGCCCATGCCCCTGTCCCTGCCCAGACGTCCGCTCCTGCTGGTTCTGTTACTGGTCGTCGTCGCTGGTGTGACAGCCGTGGCCTCAGCCGTCTACGCCCCTTTCGGCGACCGCGCGGACCGAAGCGACCGCATTGCCGGGGTGGCGGCCACCGGTGAGCACACCGTCACCTTCCAGAACAAGATGTCCGAACGCATCTGGATCGGTGCCACGGTCAACGCCGACGGTTCTGCCCCGCTCACCGGACTCCCGGCGCTGGACCCGGGCAAGTCCGCCACCATCACCATCCCGGAGAACTCGGGCGCCGGGCACTGGCGCGGGAAGTTCTTCGCCCGTCAGGGGTGCAGTGGTGAGGAGGGCAGTACGTTCCACTGTGCCGTCGGCGACTGCGGGCCGTACGCAGACCACTGCTCCACCGGAGAACAGCCTGCCAGCCTCGCCGAGTTCAACTTCGACGCGGCCGACGCACAGACCCCCTGGTACAACGTCAGCTACGTCAACGCCGTCTCGTCGACCATCACAATCGACCCCGACGGCGTGACTCCGCCCGAGAACGGCGGCGAGTGCTCCGCGGTGGGCTGCCCCGGCGATCTGCTGGCTGTCTGCCCGCCCGAGAACCTGACGACCGACCAGGCGACGGGCAAGCCGCTGGTGTGCGTCAACCCGAACAGGGATGCGAAGACCGCCTACAGCGAGGCGCTCACGAAGGAGTGCCCCAAGGCGTACTCATGGTCCAAGCACGACGCCGAGCCGGGCAACGAGGTGGTACGTCAGTGCAGTCAGTGCACCGGCATGACCGTCACCTTCCACGGAGCGGCAGACCCCTCCGCCACCACTGTTCCCGGGTCCACCTCCACCTTCAAGGCCCTCGCCCCCGATCCCGCGGTCTCCGCGCTCGCCAACGGCAAGGGCGTCAGCCTCAACTCCGTCGACGGTGCCGCCCAGGCGCTGGCCGACTCCGGCGCGTCCTGGTACTTCAACTGGACCTCCTCCACCGGCGAGGTCGCGAAGCCGCAGGGCGTGGAGTACGTCCCGATGATCTGGGGTCCAGGCTCGGTCACCGACGCCGAACTGGGCCGGGCCGCCCAGGAAGGCACGCACCTCCTGGGCTTCAACGAGCCCGACTCGCCCACCCAGGCCGACATCAGCCCCGAGCAGGCGCTGGATCTGTGGCCCCGGCTGGAGGAGACCGGTCTGCGTCTGGGTGCCCCGGCGGTCGCGACCGCCGGCGATGTCGAGGGCGGTTGGCTGGACCGGTTCATGCGGGGAGCCGCCGAGCGCGGTCTGCGCGTCGACTTCATCCCCCTGCACTGGTACGGCGCCGACTTCGGCTTCGAGGCCACCGAGCACCTGCGCGGCTACCTGCAGGCTGTCCACGACCGTTACCAGAAGCCGATCTGGCTGACCGAGTACGGCCTCATCGACTTCTCCCAGGGCACCCCCCGCTACCCCGGCGAGCAGGAGCAGGCCTCGTTCATCGAGTCGTCGACGCAGATGTTGGAGAGCCTGGACTTCGTGGAGCGCTACGCGTGGTTCACCCTGTCCACCCGGACCAGTCCGACCGGCCTCTACGACGGGACGACCGCGAACGCCGGCGGCCGTGCCTACCGCGACGCGGGCTGACGTCCATACGCAGGGGCACGAAGGGCCGTACATCGAACGGAGGTTGAACCCGCTCCCGCTGTCGCCCGCAGGGCGAACTCGCCGTGACCCCGGTCGGGGTCACGGCGAGTCCCCGATCGGGGGTGTCCACGAGTGGAGGTGCTCTCGCGGCGACCGCGCAGGGGCGCGCGGCCGGACGTCATGGTCCGGTCGCGGGGGCGGGTTTCGCGCCGCATGCCGGATCTGGCCCTGAGCCGGGCGTTCATTCGTCCAGGCGGCGAAGTTTCTCCCGGATCTTCTCGGCGTCCGGGTGGTGGAACTCCTCGAAGAGCGTGAGCGCCTGCCGCCAGCTGGCGCGAGCCGCCTCCGGCTCGCCGGCGGCATGCAGGACGTCGCCGAGGCTGTCGAGGGTGCTGCCTTCTCCCGACCGGTTGCGCACGTCTCGATGTGCTTCGAGGGCCTGGTGGTAGCGCGCGATCGCGTCGTCATGTCGGTGGAGCCGGTGGTTGACCGTGCCGAAGACGTCGAGTGCGATGCCCTCGACCCAGCGGCCTCCGATGGCGCGCGCGACGGGCAGCGCCTGCTCCAGGCAGCCAATGGCGTCGTCGTACCGGCCGAGCCGCTGGTAGGCGTCGCCCAGGTTGGCCAGGGCGACTCCCTCTCCCCAGGCGCTGCCGTTGATCCGGAAGGCGGCCAGCGCTCGGCGGCTGTATTCGACGGCCTTGTCGAGTTGGCCGGTCTCGAGGTAGACCTTGCCCAGTCTGGCCACAGTCCTGGCCGTGCCGTAAGTGTCCCCGAGTTCCTGGCAGAGGGCTGCAGCCTGCTGGTAGTGGTCGAATGCCTCGCCGGACCGGCCCAGGCCGGTCAGGGCGCTGGCCACGTTCGAGAGGAGCCAGGCCTCACTCTCGCGGTCGCCGGCGCTGCGAGCAGCGGACAGGCCCGCTCGGCTGCTGTCGAGCCAGTCGTGCAGATGGCTGCGGAGGTGGAAGAACCCCTGCAGGGCGGCGGACAGCTGCCACGTCGTGCTCAGCCGCCCGGAGGCGGCGGCCTGGTGCACCGCGGCGACGAGGTTCTGGCGCTCGGTCTCGAACCAGTCCAGGGCCTGCTCGCGCGTCGTGAACACCAGGGGCCGGCAGGAGGAGGGCATCGGTTCGAGAGGCTGCCGCACGACATGTGGAATGAGAAGCGGGGTGGCGCCGTCCGCGGTGTGCAGGTACCAGGCGAGGAGCCGATCGACGGCCCGGTCCCGCTCCCGTGGTGTCTCCTCGGTGAGGACGCGTTCGGCGGCGTAGACGCGCAGCAGATCGTGCAGCGTGTGGCGGCCGGGCCGGTGCTCGGTGAGCAGGTGGGCGCGGGTGAGTTCGACGAGCAGGCCGCGGGTTTCCCTGAGGGGGAGTCCGGCGAGGGCGGCCGCGGCGGGCGTGGAGATGTCCGGGCCGGAGTGCAGGCCCAGCAGGTGGAACAGCCGGGCGGCCGGGGCGGACAGGCCGTGGTACGACCAGGAGAAGACGGCCCGCACGTCGGTACTGAGGTCGCCGCTCGTGAAGGCGTCGAGACTGCCGTGGCTGTCACGCAGTTCGTCGGCGATGGCGCTGAGGGGGAAGCCGGGGTTGGTGGCGGCTCGGGCGGCGACGATGGCCAGCGCAAGAGGCAGCCGGGCGCAGTGCGTGATGACCTCTTCCGCCGCCCGTGGTTCCGCCGCCAGCCGTGCGGCGCCGAGGCGGCGGACGAGGAAGTCGTGTGCCTCGGCGGGCGTCAGCGGGTTCAGCGTCAGCGGAAGCGCTCCGTCGTTGACGACCAGGCCGGTGAGCTGGTTGCGGCTGGTGACGATGACCAGGCAGCCGGGGGAGCCGGGCAGCAGCGGGCGGACCTGGTCGGTGTCGCGGGCGTTGTCGAGGAGGATCAGCATCCGCCGGTGGGCGAGCAGACTGCGGTACAGCGCCGTCTGGGCGTCGATGCCTGCGGGTATCCCCTGCGGGGAGACGCCGAGCGCGTCGAGGAAGATGCGGATGGCTTCCCCGGGCGGCGTGATCGCGCCGGTCGGGTCGAAACCGCGCAGGTTGACGTAGAGCTGTCCGTCGGGGAAGCGGTCGGCGATCTCGTTGGCCCAGTGCACGGCCAGGGTTGTCTTGCCGACCCCGGCCATGCCGCCGATCGCGCTGATGACCACGGTGGCCGGGGTGTCGCCGTCCTTGGGCAGCAGGGCGCGGGTCTGGTCGAGTTCGTCATGTCGGCCTGTGAACGTGGGCAGATCAGCGGGCAGTTGCGCCGGGCGGACCGCGTACACGGTGGGCTGAGGACCCGCGATGTCCGGCGGCGCGTCTGCCCGCTCCCGCGGTGCGGAGGGGGCCAGTGACGCGTCGGCCGCCAGGATGAGGTCGTGCAACTCGCGTAAGGACGCACCGGGTTCGACACCCAGCTCGGCCACCAGGGTGCCGCGTGTCCTGCGGTAGAGCTCCAACGCCTCGGCCTGACGCCCGGAACGGTACAGCGCCAGCATGAGCAGTCGGCACAGCCGCTCCCGAAGCGGATGCTCACCGGTGAGCAGGGTGAGCTCGGCGATCACATCACGGTGGCGCCCCAGCTGGACGTCGAGGTCCAAGCGGTTTTCCAGTGTGGTCAACCGCTCCTCGGCCAACCGGGAACGCTCGGCCTCGGCGAGCGGCCCCGGGAGTCCGGCCAGCGGGGTTCCCTGCCATCCGTCGAGCGCCGCGCGTAGCAGGTCCGCGGCGGAGTACTCCTCGCCCGCGGCGCGCAGCTTCTCCGCCTGGGCGACCCGCCGCTCGAACAGGCCCAGGTCCACGGCGTCGTCGGGGACGCGGGCCAGGTATCCGCCCGCGACCGAGACGACCACGCGCGGGGACTGGGCCGCGTCACGACCGGGCTCCAGTGTCTTGCGCAACCGCGACACGTAGGTGCGCAGGACGGACAAGGCAGCCGTCGGTGGCTCCTCACCCCAGACGGCGTCGACGAGTTCCCCGATCGTGACGGGGCGCCCGCGTCGTAGCAACAGTGCCGTCAGCACCACTTGCTGTTGTGGCGAGCCGAGGTCCAGTTCCTGCTCACCGTGCCATGCCCGCACGGGCCCCAGCACAGCGAAGCGCAGGGATTCTTCGTAGGGGGTGTTCACTCCTGTGACTTTACTGACTGACGGCGGCCTCGATGCCGCCGCCTACCTGGAACACGCAAACCAGGCCGACGACGGTCCCGTTCTCCCTGACCGCCGCCGCCGTCCCTGCGCTGACCCTGCATGCCATGACGCCCAGCACCACCGCAGCGCGAGGCCCGCCCAGCTCGTCCCGCCGGCCTGCCCTGAACTCGTACGCCTCCTGCGCAGCCTCGTTCTGCCGCCCCCCGCCCGCGACCGCGAACACGTCCTGCACTGCACCGCTTGGCGCCGACACCATCAAGCCACCGCCCAGGCATGCCACCAGCGACGACACCGCCTTCACGAACAACCATGATCGGGCCTACAGCTGCCGTGTCAGACATCGGGGCTTCGGCCTCGGTCGGCTCGGTCGCGGACAGCTACGACAACGCGATGGCCGAGGCCCTGAACGGCACCTTCAAGGCCGAGCTGATCGAGATGCAGGGCCCCTGGAAGGACGTCGACCACGTCGAGCGGGCGATCTTCCAGTGGGTCACGTGGTACAACGAAGAACGCCTGCACTCGGTGCTCGACTACATACCGCCCGCCGGGTACGAACGCGACTGGTGGCGACAACAGGAAGCCACCCCGCAGTCCGCCTGAAACAAGACCGCCGGACTCTACGAAACTCGGGGCAGCTCACCTACTCATACGCGTCCGGTGCCGACACCGGAATCCGGTGCACCTCGAAGAAGACGCCCTCCTGCGCACCGTGTGGAGGGACAGTCCTATCTGCCCGGCGAACAGGCGTAACGCGTCCTCCACCCCTAGCTCCTCGCCCTCGGCCGGCGTCATGTTCCCGCCGTGCGTACGCATCGGAGCGATCTCCAACGCAAGGTCCCCCAGCGCGAACTGGCAGCCCATCATCACCCGGACCAGTTCTACCGACCGGTCCACCAGATCATTGAAACGCTCATACGCCACACTGCCGACCGTCTGGACCACGACACACACTGTGTCGCGGCGTGTACCCGCGGCCCGTGACGGTCGACTACCCGACTCGTCACGCACGGCACGGTCTCGGTGAACCGTCCGCGCCGACCACGCGTTCTAGAAGCTGTGACCCACCCACTACAGAGCCATCGTGATCGGCCATCCATAGGAGCACACGGTATTGCGCGCCAACAGCTTCACGAACACCTTGAGGAAAAGGAACAAGGGGCTCGGCAAGACCAGTGCGAAAGTCGCGCCCCCGCGGAGTTCGTTGCCCTAAGTGACGTTGCGCCTTCGATCATTCAAGAAATCCGCTACGCAGGTCACCACAATTTTGTCGGCCGCCCCGTGCGAGGTTACTCGCAGCCGATCTGCGTCCTCACCCGTCCGGCCGCCGAGGCCCTTGGTAGGGCCCAGGAAGCGCTGCTAAAGCGTGGTTACACTTTGAAGATCTACGACGGGTACCGCCCGCAGCGGGCCGTTGACGATTTCCTGGACTGGGTGCGGCGGCCGGCCGACGACCGAATGAGACGGGAATTCTATCCGCGGATCGACAAGTCACGGCTCTTCGCAGACGGTTACATAGCCGAACGCTCGGGACACAGCCGGGGCAGTACGGTCGATGTGACGCTAGTGCGGCTGCCTGCCTGCGAGCAGCGTCCCTACGTTCCCGGGGAACTGTTAACGCCGTCATACGCGCCGCACGGCAGAAGATTTCCCGACAACTCACTAGACATGGGCACAGGGTACGACTGCTTCGACACGCTCGCGCACACCGCCAATCCGCGGATCGCGGCCGAAGCCCGCGCCAATCGGCGCTTCCTGAAACGCACACTGGAACGAGAAGGGCTCATCAACTACGAGAAGGAGTGGTGGCACTTCACTCTCGCCGGCGAACCGTTCCCCGATACTTACTTCGACTTTCCGGTCGCCTCGACCTCATTGCTCTGACACGGCAGCTGTAGTTCCGATCATGGTTGTTCGTGAAGGCGGTGTCGTCGCTGGTGGCATGCCTGGGCGGTGGCTTGATGGTGTCGGCGCCAAGCGGTGCAGTGCAGGACGTGTTCGCGGTCGCGGGCGGGGGGCGGCAGAACGAGGCTGCGCAGGAGGCGTACGAGTTCAGGGCAGGCCGGCGGGACGAGCTGGGCGGGCCTCGCGCTGCGGTGGTGCTGGGCGTCATGGCATGCAGGGTCAGCGCAGGGACGGCGGCGGCGGTCAGGGAGAACAGCGACCAGCGCATCCAGGAGTTCCAGCAGGTGACCTGGCCCTGGTCCAGGCCGGTGAAGCCCTTCGCGAGCTGGAACGTCTCCTCGATCTTCCAACGGCGGCAGATGATCTCCACGAGGGCGCCGAGGGCGACGTCCCCCGGTTGCCCAGCAGCGGAAGTAGGAGGTCTCGCCGGTGTAGCGGTGGCGGCGGGCGACGAGGACACTCATCCCGTCCGGCTGTTGCGCACCGTCCCGGGGTGTCGTCGGCGCGGATGTCCAGCCAGGCCCAGTCGTACTCGCGTCTGCCCTTGGCCCCGTCGCCGGTCTGCCGGCGCATCCACTGCCCGGGGCGGACCTTGTTGAGCACCTGGCGGGCCTGCCAACGGTGGCCGGCTCCGTCGGTCACCGGATGGGTTGCCGGGACGCCGACGGCATAGCCGAGACCCAACTGCCGGACCGTGCTCGTAGTTCGCGGCCGCAGTACACCTCGTCGGCGGCGAACCAGCGAGCAGACACTCCGGCTTCCAGGGCGTCGGCCACCATCCGTGCCGCCTGCTGGGGCTTGGTGGCGAAGTCGATCTCGTCGGGACGCCGACCGCCTCGCGCCGCTCATCGTCGGCCACCCAGTCGGCCGGGAGATACAGGGCCCGATCGATGATCACCCGCATCGTCGGCGTGACCGCCGCCAGATGCACCGCGACCTGGCACGGACCCACACGGCCAAGGGCGCCGGAGTACTGCCGCCCCGCCCCCACACAGCCGGTCGAGGACTTCGCGTCCCCGGTTTCGTCCACCACCAGCACCACGTCCTGACCGGCAAGGTGGTCGATCACCATCCCGGCCACCTCCTCGCGAGCCGGGTCGTGATCGAGACACGCGCGGGAGAGCAGGTGCTGCAGCCGGTGCGGGCCGGGATGCCCGAGCGCCTCCGCCAACGTCCAGCAGTTACGGGTATCCAGCTCCAGCAGCAGCCCGGCGGTCAACTGCCGGGCCGTCTCGCGTGCTTCACGCCGCGCGAAGCAGCGCGCGATCGCGTCCATCGCCGCCCCGAACGCCTTCGCCCACGCCTGCTCGGCTATCGAGGCCTCCACGGCCACCGCGTGTTGATACGTCGCTACAAACGTTCATGATCACGGTGGCCGTACCCATGCCCGTACCCGCCCCACAACTCTCCTGAACAGCGGCGACACCGGAACTACAGCTGCCGTGTCAGAAGGCATGCGCGTCGTCTGGGCCGTCGCCGTGCCTTCGTGTGAACGGCTGGTCCTGCTGTGCATTGTCGGCATGCGATCGCTCCCTGCGGAACGGGTCAACCTGCCGGCCGCGGTGACGTCACGCGGCCGGCAGGGCCGGGCGGCGCCTTGAGACACGGGGGGACCTGGGCGCCGCCGTCGCGTACCACGGCAGAAGCACGCATTCGGTTCACTGCCGTCGCTCTTGCCGGAACCGCTGCCTCGGGGTCTCGTGCCCGGTGGACCCTCGGAGCCGAGGAGTTGAACTGTTTCCCTCCGCTGTCCGTTGCGGTGCGCGGGACTGCCGTCACGTCCGGCCGGTGACCGCTCGAGGCCACGGCGGATCCGCATGAGGCCACGGGGCCTGCGTTGCAAGGAAGGGGATGGGCATGAACCGGGGTGAAGAGGTGGCCAGGCCGACCGCAGGGGACACGCGCCCTCTGTCCGGGGAACCGGCGGGACTGGGCCTGCGGGGGCCGACCGGTGAGGATTACGGGCCGTCCCCCCTGCCTGTGATCATCTCCGGTGACGGCTCCGCCGAGATCGACGGTGTGCCCGTGCCGGTGGTGCCGGGTGAGTCGGTCGACGTCGCCGTCCTCGACACGCTGCACGGCTACGCACGCAGCCGGGACGCCCCCGTGACGGCGGCCATCTCGGATCCTTCCGCGGGTTACGTGGCGATCGTCGAGGTCGCGCCGGACGGCTCCAGCAGGCTTCTGGGGCAGCATCACGAGCAGGAACCGACCGGGCCCGCCGAACCCGGTCGGCGTGACGAACACGCCAAGCCGGCCGGGCCGTTCGAAGCACCCCGGCCCTTCGACGTCGATGAGGACGACGAGGACGAGGTGGCCGCGCTGCCGCAGCCCGCGGGGCCGCGGGTCCCGTCCCCGGCTCTCGGCCCGGACCCCGACCGGGAATCGGGCCGCAGAAAGGGACTGACCCAGTCCGACGACGAGTACGAGGGGCCCGGACTGCTCCACAGGCCCCTGGTCGTCGGGACGGTGGGCGTCGCCGTGGCGGCACTCGTCATCGGCACGCTGGTGGCCCTGGGCACCGGAGGTTCAGGGGACGGGCAGAACCAATCCGCCGGCGCGGGCAACGACGCGGACAAGTCCCCGGCGCACCTTCAGTCCCCGCCTCCACCACCCGCGTCCGGGCTCATGAGCGCATCGCCGTCGGTATCGCCCTCGGCCTCACCCACTTCTTCGGCGCCGGACCCCCCGCCCGTCCTACCGACACCGACACCGGCGTCGACCAGGCCCGCGCAGGAGACCGCAGCGATCGCCGTCTCGAAGCTGGCCGCCAGCGAACCAGGGCGGCACATCTGCTATAGCGCCTACCTCGAGCACGGTGGCTGGCAGAAACCGGTGTGCGACGGCGCCACGGCTGGCGCGGTGACGGGGGACGAGAAGATCAAGTCCCTCAACATCGCGGTTTCCGGCACGAAGGGCACGGCCGCCAATGCCTACCTCCACGAAAAGGGTTGGTGGAAGGCACCCTGGCCCCGCGTGGTCGACGGCATGGACAACTACATCAGCAGCACCCAAAAGAACGCCCCGTACATGCTGGGCTTCGCCATCAACGTCGGCGAGGGCACGGTCTGCCAGAACGCCTACGTCCACACCAAGGGATGGCACGGCCTGGCGTGCGACGAACCCGGCAGCCACATCTTCGGCGGCACTCTCGACAACTCCCTCTGGCTCAAGGCCGTCAGGTTCACGGTGTGAACGACATGAACATGGACGGAACCACTGTGGGCTCAGAGGCGTCCGGTCGGTCCAGGGGACGTTGAGAGACCCGATCCGCCACGTCGCCGTCTGGGTGGACAGGAACTGCACCTTGCGCCTTGTGCCGTTGGGCCGGACCACGGGCCGTTGCCGCCGGTTCCCAACGGCCATTCCAGCGGAGCGCTGGAATCCGTGGGCACGGTGCGCAGGGCGACAGCACGGCGAGCCCGCCGGTGCACCTGTTGCGGATTCGTGCGTTCCGTCACGTTCCCCCGGCTGAGTGAAACGTCAAAAACCCTGTTGACCACGGGTTTCCTCGTATGGCGACGTGCCGACGCGACTGAGGGCGAGCCGGTTCCGGGCTGACACCCGCCCGTGCCGATCGCTAGGGTCCGGACCGTGGAGGCCATAGACCGCCCGGTTGCGCACTCCCTGCGCTTCTCGCTGCTCGGACCGCTGCGGGCCTGGCTCGGTGACGTGGAGCTGGCGCTCGGATCACGCCAACAGCGTGCCGTTCTCGCGCTGTTGCTGATGCGCCGGGGACGGCTGGTGGGCCTCGGTGATCTGGTCGACGGCATATGGGGGACCGATCCTCCCCCCGGGGCGGTCTCGGTGCTGCGCACCTACGTCTCGCGCCTGCGCAAGGTGCTGGAGCCCGACCGGGCCCCGGGGGAACCATCCCGGCTCGTGGTGTCCATCGGGGACGGATACGTCCTGAGGACCGACTCGGTCTCCATCGATCTCGATCAGTTCGAGGAGCACGTGAACCGGGCCGAGCACCGGCGCGCTGCGGGCGACCACCCCGCCGCCGCCCGGCTGCTGCGTGCTGCGTTGGCCCTCTGGCCGGGCACTCCGCTGGCCGGGATCCCCGGGCCGTACGCCGAGGCCGAGCGCACACGCCTGCAGGGGCTGCGGCTGAGCGCCCAGGAGTCCTGGATACGCGCGGAACTCGAACTCGGACACCATACGGATGTGTTGCCGGACTTGATGGCGCTGCGCGAGGCGCACCCGTTGCACGAGGACGTGTGCGAACTGCTGTTGATCGCCCTGTACCGGTGTGGGCGGCAGGCCGAGGCACTGGAGGTCTACGCGAGCACTCGCCGCACTCTCGTCGAGGAACTGGGCATCGAACCGGGCCCGTCGCTGCAGGCCGTGCACGCACGGCTGTTGGCCGGGGACCCGTCCCTCGCCCGGCCGACGAAGCAGGGGCCGGCGGCGGGCACCGGCGCCACGGACGCCTATAGGTCCGGCATCGGCGCCGCTGACATCCACGCTGCCGGTGCCGGGACCGGTCTTCCGGAATCAGGGGTTCAACAGCCCGTGCACCTGGCAAGGACGACGGTGCGTCTCTCCCAACTTCCCTCGGATCTGCCCACGTTCACCGGGCGCCTGGCCGAACTCGAGCGTGTGGCCGAGTTCGTGCCCGACGAGGGGCAGTCACGCACGACAGTGATCACCCTCGACGGGATGGCCGGGGCCGGGAAGAGCACCCTGGCCGTGCACTGGGCCCACCGGATCGCGCACCGCTTCCCCGATGGCAGTCTCTACGTGAACCTGCGCGGATACGACCGGAAGGGCTCCGTGATCGACCCCTCCGACGCGATCACGGCGTTCCTGGTCGCGCTCGGGGTCGCCCAGCACTCCGTCCCGGACGGCCTCGACGCACAGGCCGCTCTCTATCGCAGCGTCCTCGCCGACCGCCGCGCCCTGATCGTGCTGGACAACGCCCGGGACGCCGAACAGGTACGGCCGCTGCTGCCCGGCACTTCGGGCTGTCTGGTCATCGTCACCAGCCGCAGCCGGTTGAGCGGCCTGGTGGCCGGGCAGAGCGCCCATTCGCTCACCCTGAGCCTGCCCACTGCCGGGGAAGCCCGTGAGATGCTGGCCCGGCGGCTGGGCGCCGAGCGGATCGAGGCCGAGCCCGATGCCGTGGACGACATCGTCGGCCTGTGCGCCCGGTTGCCACTGACCCTGGCCATCGTGGCGGCCCGTGCCGCCCACCACCCCGGCTTCAGGCTCGCGGACATCGCTGGGGAACTGCGGGAGAGCCACGGCAGCCTGGACGCGTTCGCCGGCGGCGATGTCGGCACCGACGTCCGGGCCGTCTTCTCCTGGTCCTACGACGCGCTGCGGCCCGAGACGGCGGAACTGTTCCGCAGGCTGTCCCTGCACCCCGGCCCCGACGTCAGCACCGCCGCGGCGGCGGCCCTGGCCGGTGTCCCCCCACGCCGGGCCCGCGCCCTGCTCGCCGAGCTCACCGGGGCCAACCTGCTCACCGAACGGGAGCCCGGCCGCTTCGTCTTCCACGACCTGCTGTGCGCCTACGCCGCCGAACTCGCCAGGACCGAGGACACCGAGAGTGAACGCCGTGAGGCGCTGCTGAGACTGCACGACCACTATCTGCACACGGCCCACAACTGTGCTTCAGTCCTCGACCCTTTCCGCCAGACCCTCTCCCCGCAGCCGGGCACGACGGGCAGCGCGCCCCTTCGGTTCGACGACCGGAAGAACGCGACCTCGTGGCTGCGCACCGAACGGTACGTCCTGCGGGCCATCGTGGAGCACGCCGCCGCCCACGGCTTCGACGACCACGCCTGGCGCACCGCCTATGCCCTGGACGTGTACTTCAACCGTCTCGGCTTCTGGCACGACCTCATGGAGATCAACAGCGTCGCGCTGAGAGCCGCGCGGGCCGTCGGTGACCGGGTCGGCCAGGCGTACGCCCTGTGCGGGCTGGGCGTGGCTCACGCGCAGCTCAGCCACACTGATCAGGCACTGCAGTACCTAGAGGGCGCACTGAAGTTGTTCCAGGAGACCGGCGACGCGCACGGCCAGGCCCACACCCATCGCGCCCTCGCCTACCGTGCCAACAAGACGGGAGCGCACACAACCGCACTCGACCACTACGACCGCGCCCGCGAGCTGTACCAAACCCAGGAGGACCTCAGCGGTGAGGCCGGCGTCCTCAACCAGGTCGCCTGGACGTACATCCTGATGGGCGAGCACGACAGGGCCCTGGAGCACTGCGAGAAGGGCATCGCCCTCTACCGGAAGATCGGCGAGGACTACGGAGAGGCCTCGACGCAGGACACCACGGGCTACGCCCATCACCACCTCGGCCGATACGACGCGGCCATCGAGTGCTTCGACGTGTCGTTGAGGCTGTTCCGGGAGATCGGGGACCGCTATCTCGAGGCCGACGTCCTGCGGCACCTCGGAGCCTCGCACCGGGCCGCAGGCGACCGCGACGCGGCCCGCGCCGCCTGGCGCAGGGCGCTCGTGCTGCTGGAGGAGGCCGCCCATCCGGAGGCCAACGACATGCGCGCGAGCTTGCGCGACTTGGACGCCGAGGACGCCGACGGTCCGGACGGGCGACGGCGGGCCACCGAGTCGGCGTGACCGCCGAAGCCCTGCACCGTCTGCCCTGTGAGCACGCCGTCTCCTGCTGCCGGTGTGCCCCGCGCGCTGTCGGTGGGTGGGCCGGGCGGTGCGGCCAGCCGTTCGCCGCACGTCGTTTCCACGGCCGCATCGCGGACGCGGCCGAAGCGGCCGCCTCGTGCCCCCGGTGCAGTGGATCCGCTGACACGGCGCATGCGGGCGACGAGGGGAGCGCCGGGCGTTGAACCGTTCGTCCCGGCGGCCCGTTGTCCTACACGTCAGCACGTCCGACCATGAAAAGGGGCACCATGGCCGATGCCAACCCGAGTCCCCAGGGCAGCCGGAACCGGCTGACCGCGCCGGGGAAACTGGCGCGAGAGCTGCTCGGGACGGAACGCAGCAGGTGGCAGAGAACGCTGGACCTGTTTCGTCGTTTCAGGGCCTGGTGGCGGCGATCGAGGTCGCGTGGCAAAGACACCTCGTCTGGGTTCGAGACCAGCGGCCCCGGTTCGGTCGTATACGGGTCGGCGCGCGGCGGGTCGACGAAACCCGAGCAGCAGATGCCGTACGCCTCCGATGCCGATGGGTTCGGGACCGGCGGCCCCGATCCGGTCGGACACGGGTGGGCGCGCGGCGGGTCGACGAAACCCGAGCAGCAGATGCCGTACGCCTCCGAGAGGTCGGCGAACAGGGACTCCTCACGCGAGAGGGAGAGGGAAGAGAAGCTCAGCAAGCTTGAATCCCACATCGGTGCCTTTTCGAAGGAGGACCGCGAGGCCTTCGAGGACGCCGTTCTGCGCGAGATCAGGAAAAGTAGCGCTCTGCGGTGGGCGTACGACAAAGGCTTGCTGCCGGTAGCCGGAGATTACGCCGGCAACGCGTACGAGAGGGAACTGCAGAAGTCCGCCGCGCAACAGTCCGACTCAACGACGGGCCCCACCGTTGAGGAGCGCTTTGAACGCGGGGCACAGGAGGAGCAAGGGCCCTTGGGGAAAGATCAGTCGGTGCAGACCGATGGGATTGGACCCACCATGAGGGAGGGGCCGGGCAGTGAGATCGACCCGTCTATGGCCGAAGTCGCCCTGACGGAGAACGGGGCGTCCAACGCGCAAACAGCAACGGGGGGAATGCAGAAAACGGACTCGGCGTCTCACAATGAATTCCTCATGCAGCACCTTGAGCAAGCGCTGGAACGCTCCTATAGGACGGGCCAGTCGGCGCCGTCCACTGAGGCGTCGCCCAGTGTCGGGTCAGAGGGGCGTGGGCGGCCCGAGGCCGGATTGAACGACGCAGCGGCTGCCGCCCAGCTGGATCCGTCAAGCCCGGTGAGTCCCCCGTCCCCGTCCCCTTCGTCCTGGTCAGGCTCGACCGCCTGGACCCCCCCCGCAGAGTTGTCGATCAATGTCCAGGTCCAGGCCGTGGTTCCCGCTGCCCACCCAGGCTCGAGCGACTCACGAGCCAGCTCCTCGGCCAGCCAAAGCCAGGTCTGGAGGCCACCGTCGCAAGGGACGCCCAAGGGCAAAAAGAGATGACGCAGCCTACGGCAGGTATCGAACAGCACGATGACCGAGCATCGTTCCGATTGGTCGAGGACCGAACCCGCACGCTGATCGGGATCTGCGCCCGAACCGCGTGCGGGCCGACCGGGTCCGCAACCGTCTGAAGCACGGCACGCGCGGCGGTCGGCCCCGGGACCCCAATACACAGATCTACAACCAAGGGTCTTTGCGGGTGCCGACCGTGACCGAAGGCCAACGGTCGGCTTCGCCCGTCACGGGCCAGACGGACTCTCCCCGTCGGGGAGCAACCGCCGAACCGTGTTCACGATGCGAGTCGCTCGTACGCGTCCGGCTGTCGCTGTCGCAGCCAAACCGCGCGGGCGCATCCGAAGAGAACCGCTGCTGGGACGACGAGCGGCAAAATGATGTTGACTATCCCAGAGCGTCCGGTGAACAGATCGAGCTGGTCGATGATGAGCCAGGTGACGAAGGCGAGGGCGGCAGCGGCGAGAAGGGGGCAGAACCAAACCTGCCAGGCCGGGAGGCCACGCCTGTTGCGTAGGAAGTAGGCAAACACCGCCACCGAGGCAAGGCATGTCAGAACCGGGAGGCCAATCACCCCTGGCGTGGTGCAGAGAACGAACAAGTCCAGGTACGGATCCAGGTGAGCGACGGCGAAGATCGTCACAACCAGCAGCGTGCAGATCGAAAGCCCGGCACTGGCAGCCCATGGTGACCCGGTACGCTGCTGCACTCTGCCGAACATCGGCGATAGCACGCGGTCACGCCCCATGGCGAAGAGATAGCGCGATGCAGCGTTGTGGAAGGCGAGGATCGCGGCGAACCAGCTGGTGACGACGACAACATTCAACACCTGCGCCGCCCAGATCCCGACGAAGCTGTGTGTGGCAGTGAAGAACATGTTGGTCGGGTCGGCGTTCGCCTGCACCACCGCACCGGCGTCACCGAAGGCCTGGACCACTGCCCAGCAGACGAACGCGTAGAGAAACATCATGACGCTGATCGCCCCGTAGGTTGCCCGACGGATGGTGCGATGACCGTCTCGGACCTCCTCGGCGTACAGTACCGTCGCCTCGAAGCCGGCAAACGCCGTGATCGCGATCGCCATCATCGGTCCCGGCTGTCTTCCGAACACTTCGTGTGGGGAGAATGCCGTGGCCGACAGTCCGTCGGCTCCACCGCTCATCGTCACAACCAGAGCGAGGACCAGCAGAATTGCGATCTCGCACGTGACGACGATGCCCAGCACACGGGCGTTGAGGTCGACGCCCAGAAGCCCGAGCAGCGCCATCGAGGCAACGGCCACGAAGGCCCACAACTCCCACGGTGTGTTCCAGTGCAGTAGGTTCTGTACCGCGTGCTGTGCGAAAACCGCGAACGCGCCAACCGAACCGATTGAAGCCACGGCATAGGACAACACCGCGAGAAAGGCCGCTCCCACCCCCAGTGGCCGCCCCAGTCCTTCCGTGACAAACAGATACAGGCCGCCGACCTTGCGGATATGGCGAGCCATCGCGACATATCCCGCTGAGAAGACAGCGAAGATGGCTCCACAGATCAGAAGCATGCCCGCAGTGCCGATTCCTCCGCGTCCGATCGCCAGGGGAATCGCGCCCACCGAAAATCCCAGCGGTGCCGCGGCTGCGATCACGAAGAAGACCACCTGCCGGGCTGTCAGGACCCCGGATCGCAGCGAAGTCACACCGCTGGGATCCGGATCGCTCCCCGGATCAGTCGTGGTATCAGTGTCCCAGACTCGATTCTCCACTTTCCCTCCACATGGTGACTGTGCTGCGATGGGCAGGATCGGCGCAGGTGACGTTCGGTGACTGCCCCTGGCCCCAGCAAGATCCGCTTGAGCCGCCGGCTGGTGCGGTCCGCGTCCAGCCTCGGGCATGTCGCGCCCTGTAATTCGACGTCGTCGACACCGTCGCGCCGAGCCAGGCGGTGCTTGGCCATCGTTCCGGACACCGGCGGAGGTCACATTAATTGTGAAATGTTGGCGAAGTGTTGGTAGGGGGGAGGCTACTAGCATGCATGCATGCCACTCTTCTCAACCCGCGGGAAAACTCCGCGCCTAGCCCCGGAACTCGACGACGTTGAACTGGGCAGACTCCTGAAGCGTCTGCGTTCCACCAAGAGATCGAGCCCAGCTGGGGCGACGGACATTGCTGTAGCTCAGATAGCTCAGGTTCTGGATCAGGATCCGCAGAACTTCGACCGCAGGACACACCGTCTCTCCGTCCTCGCCGGTTTCCTGTCGGAGTCGCACCTTCCTGCAGCCTGGGTGAAGCGGGAACCGCAAAACGTCAACGCTTTGGTCCTTTACTCCCTGGCCGAACTCGAACACGGCCGCAGCAGTGGAGCTCTGACAGACGGGTCAGCGACGTGGCGCAGATGTCATCTGGCGGCGGATCTCGACCCGCAGAACCCCTCGCCCTGGGTGGCGATGCTGGGCATCGCACGGCTGATGCGTGCACACCGCCGCGAGGTCTTTGCGATCTGGGATGAGATCGTGGCGCGGGATAGGTGGCATCGCGAGGCGCATCTCAGCATGCTGCACTACCTCGGTCCGCAGGAATCAGGTTCCCTCAGCCGAGCAATCGAGTTCGCCGACTCTGAACTTACGCGGATGCCACCGAACGCCCCCTGTGCTGCCGTCGAGCTCGAAGTCCACCTTATGCGGTATCACTCCGCAAAGGCACGCGGTGGAGCGGAGGCTCTTCTTGCGCGCGACCAGTGGGGCAGCCCGCAGACGGCACAGTTTCTGGACCGGGCGCAAGCCACCTGGCCACGTCTGGCGTTTTTCTCTCATGCGGCGGCCGTTTCGGATCTCAACCTTCTCGCCTATGCGCTGACTGCCGCTGGCAGGCTACGAGGAGCCGCACCCGTTTTCGAAGCCGTCGGAGGAAGGGTCACCAGTTGGCCCTGGCGCTGTGAAGGAGATCCACTGACGGTGTTCGAGTCCGCCCGCAACAAGGCTCGCTGATCTCCGCGTCGCGAGACGATGGCGCTTCCTGCTCGACCGCGGAAGTGTGAGTCCGTGGGTGAAGTCGCCCGAGCGATGAGAAGCTGAATGGAACATTCCCAGGTCACGCGCATGCCGACGCGTTCGTTGGCCAGAGCTTGAGGGAAGTCGCCGCTCAGCTGGCGGGAGCGAGGGTGACGTCGTGACCGAGGGCCTTGAGTTGGCGGACCACGTCGCGGGTCCGGCGGGCAGGGTCGATGAGGCGCTGGTGCAGTCGGAGCCGAGGTCTCGGTACGGCATCAGGGTTGTTGATCATGTGCCAGGGCGATCACTCGGAACGGGCGACGGCGGCGAGGGCCTTTGTGCGGCCGCGGCGTAGGTTCGCCGGGTTGTTCAGGCCGCGGCGGCGAGCGGGCGTCCGCCCCAGCGGATGCCCTTCTCGCTGCGGATGCGGGCGCGTTCCTTGCGGTCGGCGGCCAGGACATGGGGGTGGCGGGCGTTAGCGTTGCGTCAGCGCAGGTAGGCGTGCGGGGCAGGGGTCTGCACGGTGTGGTTCGGAGAGTTCGAGTTGGCGATGGTGAACTGCCTCAGCGGTCCGAAGTGCGCTTCGATGGGGTACGCCCAGGAGGCGTAGGTCGGGGTGAAGCACAACTCGTCCTTGTTCTTCTTCGCCCAGCGGCGGATGTCGGCGCCTTCGTGGGCTGACAGGTTGTCCAGGATGACGTAGAGGGTGGCGCGTCGGTGCGGGCGGCTCCGACGGCGGCCTCGCCAAGCACTCTGTCCATGGTCGTATGAGCGCTACGGTGCCCGGTCACCGCCACCTGTAACGCGGACGGCCTCGTCGGCGGCTGAGAAGGGCCGGTCTCTCAGCCGCCGACGAGGGCTACGAGCTTGATGAAGACCAGGTCGGGAGTGGCAGTCGGCTCACGGATCGCCGCCCGCCCCGCGCAGGAGACTGTCCCGAGTGCAAGTGGAACACCGAGTCGTTCGTGTGGAGTTCGGCAATCCGGTCTCGGCAACGGGCCTCCCACCAGCCGTGGAAGCACTGGAACGCGTCACCAGTTCTACCGGTCACGGGCGGGCCTCCAGCTCAGGGAGCAGCGCGCACACCGCATGCAACGTTCCGAGCAGCGGCACGCCACACTCGTCCGGCCGGACGCTCTCGGTGACTCGGACACGAGCTACGGGTCACCGGTCGACAAGGCCCGACCTCCAGGCCCACGCGGCGATCTCGACGCGGTTCCGGGCGGGGAGTTTGGTGTGACGTTGCCGAGGTGGGTCTCGACTGTGCCCACGGAGATGGACAGTTCGGCGGCGATCTCCGCGTTGGTGAGCCCGGTGGCCACCAGCCGCACTACGTCCGTCTCGCGTGCCTACAGCACGGACTGCTGGTGTTCCGGGGGAAGCCGCAGGCGCCGTCGCGCAGGGCTCGGTGGACGTACCCGTCGTCTTCCAGCTCCGAGAGCACGGCCGACCCCGACTTCTGGACGACCAGGCTGTACGACCCCGGTCGGGGCCGCGAACTGGATGGAGCTCCCTCCACAGAGAGGGCTCCAAGATGCTGCATGCCCTGCGCAGCTCTTCCCGGTCCCCCTCGCAGCACTCGTCCCGACCGTCGACCCGCCACACTGAGCGTGTCTCGGGTGGTGGCAGCCGCGCCTTGAGCTGGACGGTGCCTACCTGACGAAGAGCACCGCAGTGGCCGAGGACACGGCGGGTGGCGAGGCAGGCCGTCACGGCCTGCCTCGCCTCGGAGAGAAGACCTCCCATACTTCAGCGGCGACCTCCTAACAGCCGATGAAGTGTCCGGTCTCGTGTGCGGCGGGCTCGCCACCGTTGTCCGGCTCGCCGAGCGGTGCGGTCGGACGGGCCAGGGTCGGTGCGAAGGTCCGCTGACCGGTGCCGGCAACGGTGCCGGATCAGCTGTGGACGCGAAGGCGCTGTCGCTGGTCGCGGGCATTGTCGCGGGCGTGGACAGCATCGACGACCGCGACGTGCTGCGGCACGGCTCGATGGAGAAGGGGTTTGCCGGGGTGCGGGCGCCGCCCACGCCGGGCACCTTCCTACGCGCCTTCACCTGGGTCACTGGGCGCAGTCGTCGGCCACGTCGGCGGCCAGTGCGGGGAGAGTACTGCTCAGTCGATGATCGCGGCGGCTTCCACCTCGACCAGATAGTCGGGCGAGGCCAGCGCTGCGACGCCGATCAGTGTGCCAGGAGCGAGTGGGGTAACCCCGAGCTTCGTGGACGCCCGGGCGACTCCTTCGAGGAACAGGGGCATCTTCTCAGGGGTCCAGTCGACGACGTAGACGGTCAGCTTGGCCACGTCCTCGAAGGAAGCGCCGACCTCGGCCAGGGCGGTGCCGATGTTGAGGTAACTCTGCTCAACCTGTGCGGCGAGATCGCCCTCGCCGACAGTGGCTCCGTCGGCATCGAAGGCGACCTGCCCTGCGATGAAGACCAGCTTCGAGCCAGTTCCAACCGAGACCTGCCGGTATACATCGATCTTCGGAAGTCCTGCCGGGTTCACCAGAGTGATGGCCATAATGAAATTCTCCTTTATCAGGGGGCCCTGTCAGGCCGTGTACAGAACCGAAATGCTTTCGGTCACTTGCAACAAGTGCACAACGAGTCGAGAGCGTCGGCCTCAAGATGCTGATCGTGCGTGCCGGAACGCAACTGCATGCATACTCATCCGACTGGTTCCGCGACTCAGATTGAAGTCGCGTGTGTGGCCGTCGTTTGTGGTCTGACGGTGATGCTCGTGCGCACTCGTCGTCGGGTCATACTGTTGGCAGCACGACATGATGTCTCTCTCTTCCGCGTGGACGGCTTCAGCAACACCCGCGAGATCGGCGATATGCGGCCCCTGCCTGCTCGCGAGCACGCACCGTGAATCCTCGGCTGGTCCGTCGGAGTTCGGCCTCCGCCGGGGCGTGCGGGGCCAGCGGAAGCTCAAACCAGACGCTCTTGCCGCCCGGGGTCTGGTGGCTTCCCCAGGAGTCGGCGAGCGCGTCGAGCAGTGCCAGACCACGGCCGCCCTCGGCATCGTCTCCAACCACGTTGCGCTGTGGCGTCTGTGCACTGGCGTCCTCGACTTCACACCGCAGAGCGGTGGCGTACCTACGGAGACTGAGCCGGATCGGGCCCGGAGCGTGACGAATGGCATTGGTGACCGCCTCGCTGATCAGTAGTTGCGCAGTGTCGATCAGACTGGACAGTTCCCAGTCGATCAGCTGTCCGGCCGCAAGTCGCCGCGCCCGGGCGGCCGAGAGAGCCCCATGGACAAGCGGCCAGGAGGCGATCAGCACAGGATCCGTGCGACCTCCGAGGTCGCGATGGGCAACAAGCATGGTCTGGCCGTCCGTTCTGTGATTGGGGCCTCTCCGCAGCGGGCCTGCGGTGGCCGGCGCGCTACGTTTGAGGTGCGAGGAGCTCCGTAGGCACAGTCGAGTGCGGAGGTGATGGCCGACAAGGACGACGTTGCCCGGGCGGTTCCTCAAGCGCCCGCAGCTGAGTGCCTGAGGCTCGCTCAGCCAGCCAGGTAGCGCCGGGGGTTCGTGACGAGGATGGTGTCGATGTCGTGTTCGTTCAGTCCTCGTTCCAGGAGGGCGGGGATGACGTCTTCGCTGATGTGGCGGTAGTTCCAGTTGGGCAGCATCTCCCGTTTGGCTGTGGGATCGCAGAAGTCGATGAAGCAGGAGGCATCGTGGGAGATCACGATGCTTTCGGCGAAGCCGCGACGCACGAGTTCGACGATGACGTCGACGCGTCGGGCGAAGGGCAGGAACGGGTCGAGGCCGAACCGGTCCATGCCCAGCAGGGAGCCGCGTTCCGCCAGTCGGCTGAGGTAGTCGAGGTCGTCGGAATCCCCGGAATGACCGACGATTACCTTCGACAGGTCGACGCCTTCCTTCTCCAGTACGGCTTGCGCCACCAGGCCGGTTTGGGTTGCCGCATGCGTGTGCACGGTGATCGGGGCTCCGGTCGCGACGCTCGCCTGCCCAACCGCACGCATGGCGCGTTCGACTCCCGGTGTCAGCCCCGGCTCGTCTATGGCGCACTTGAGGAATGCCGCGCGGACGCCGGTGTCGGCGATGCCGGAGGTGATGTCCTTGACGAAGAGCTCTGTCAGGAGCTCGGGCCTGTCGAACATGAGGCCCGGGCCCTGATAGTGGAACTGGTGTGGTACGTCGTTGAACGTGTAAAGCCCGGTTGCCACGACGATGTTGAGGTCGATCTGTTCCGCGATCCGCTGGATGCGCGGGACATAGCGGCCCAGGCCGAGGACCGTGGGGTCGAGGATTGTGTCGATCCCCAGGCTCTTGAGCTCGCGCAGGTCTCGGACTGCTTCTCTGACCTTCTGTTCCTCGTCCCAGTCCGTCTGGTAGTTGTTGCGGTATTCCTCGCCGAGCACGAAGACGTGCTCGTGAACGAGCGTCCTGCCAAGATCTTCCGGCCTTATCGGGCCGACGGCAGTGTGGATCTCTTTCGTCATGGAGATCACCTTTCTGGTTCGTCTTCTTGGGACCTGGCAGCGAACCAGGCCGACTTGAGGCCCCTCGTTCCTTTGCGGTCCGGGTCGGTTACCGCTTCCCGGTGCCTCATCACCAGTAGCTGCCGAACGCGACCACACCCGCTGCCCGATTCGGCGTCCAGAGTGCAACCGCCCAGGTGCAGTACCGAAATTGACTCAGCGCTGTGCCTGGAGGAAGTCCAGTACCTTCGGGATCACGAGGTCCGGCCGTTCCAGCAGAGGGCTGTGACCGACGCCGGGTACCATCACCAATTCCGAGGCGGGAAGTCCATTCGCGAATTCCTCAGCCCACTCCGGCGGCCGCACCGGACACTCTTCACCACTGATGACCAAGGTCGGTACTCGTACGTCAGGCAGCAGGCCCGTGGCATCCCCGCGCAAAGCAACACCGGCCATGGCCGGCCTCAGGCTGGGGGGAAGCTGGGCCAGGCGATCCGTCCAGAGCCCGACCGTCTCCTTCATACGGCTCGAGGCACGCGTCGACTCTCCGAACATGACATGCACCAGGAACTCGAGCCGTTCTCCCGTGAAGCCGTTCTGGACGACGTCGTCGATCCACGTCATGTAAGCGTCGACCTTGTCGGCCGGTTCAGACCGTGCTGAGGAACCAAGGAAGATCATCGACTTCACGAGGTCAGGACGGTATGCGGCAAGGCGCACCCCGACGTCTCCGCCCATGGAGGAGACCAGCAGCTGGGCCCGGGAAACCTCCAGTCGATCCAGAAGAGCCGCGATGTCACCGGCGCACTGCTCCATCGTGACCACGTCGCGGTCGGTCCCGGCGCTTCGGCCCTGGCCGCGGAAGTCCGGGCGGATCAGCCGAAAGGCGCCTGTCGCCTCTTCGACGAAGCTGTCGAACATGCGGTTGTCCAAGAAGAGTGAATGGAGACAGACGACCGGCTCCAGGGACTCCTCGCCGGTGTCGTCCACGTGGAGGGAGGTTCCTGCCACCCGGATCGTGTCAGCAGTTTTCACGGTGCACTTCCTTCTGCGTGGAGAGCGTCCTTCTCCTGCGATGCGTCAATTGGCCCCGAGCCGGCCCCGCGGTCGCGTGGAAGGTGAGGCTTGCGAATGGTTCGGATGGCGCGGTCCGCGACAAGCCCGAACGGGTGACTGCTTTTGATCTTCAGCCCGGTCACCCGCTCGTCCATGCTGAGCCTGACATTCAGGCTCAGCGGCACGCGCTCTGTGGTGTCGCAGCCGACAGAGTCCACGGGCTTGCCCAGACCCACCGCGACCAGGGTTGGGCTCACTACCGCAGTAGCCCATGTTGCTGCCGCGTGACGCGACGAGCAACGTCGTCATCGTTGTGTCCAGCACGGTCCCGATGCTTTCTTGCGCGGCGGCCTCCGGGGTTGTCTCGAAGCGGCGCCGCAGCGCGCGGCCGGCGCGTCGACGCGGCTCCAAGACCCGAATTCCCCTGGATGGCGAGACGTGGTTTGCACGACACCGCTATCAGCGTATGGTCACCTTAAAGGCATGTCAATATGTGCCATGCATTTCAAATAGTGAAATCATGCGGCAAGGAGAACGACCATGGGCCCATGGATGGAACGGACGGTGCCCCCAGTCAGGGAACTGCGCGCGCTGCGCGACACGTGGGCCTTGCACTGGGCGGCGTTCTTCGAGTCGGGTGGCGAGGCAGCGCCATCGCTGCCACAAGACATCCGCGACAGCTGGGTCCGCACCAGAGAGCTCACCGCGCCGCTGGCAACGGTCGCCGCCGCGCATCGACTGGCAACGAACGACGCGGGCTTCCCCCTGCGTAGCGCTGCACTTCACTTGGAACCGCACATGCGGGCGCTCTCGGTGGAGTCCGGCTACTTGATTGCCATCGCAGACACGCGAGGAACGCTGATTCATACCTCGGCCGGCCGGGACATGCTCAGACGAGCCGAGCGTGTGAACGCGGTGCCTCAGAGCGTCTGGGCCGAGCATGTAATGGGCACGAACGCCTTGAGTCTCGTGCTCCGCACGGGGCGTCCCGCCCAGGTGTTCGCAAGTCAGCACGCCGCCCAAACGCTCCATGACTGGAGCTGCTGGGCAGCACCCATACGCGCAGGGGGCAGTGGTGCCCTGAGCGGGGTTGTGAACATCGCCGCCCCGTGGGATCACTACGTACCCATGGGTGCCGCGCTTGCGCTAAGCATCGCCCTCATGGTCGAGGAGGATCAGGCAAGACTCGGGTACTCAGACGCCGGTGAGCGGCCGCACCTGGTCATACGCCTGCTGGGTCCTGCAGAGGTGGCTCTGCGAGGAGCGCCTGTACCCCTTTCCCCGCGGCAAATCGAGATCGTTGCCATACTCGCGATGGCACCCGGCGGTGTCTCCTTCGATCAGTTGCACAGTCACCTGTACGGCGACCGACGCGTTGCCGCCACGACGCTGCGGGTCGAGTTGTCGAAGCTGCGATCCCTCCTGGGAGGCGACGTGCTGCTCAGCCGGCCCTACCGGTTGAACGCAAAGGTGGATCTCGACCTGTCCCGAGCCCTTGGGCATCTCGCGGCAGGTGAAACGCATCAGGTCCTGGATCTGCTCCGTGGAGAGCCGCTGCCCTGGTCGGCCTCGCCCTACCTCCAGGAGACATGTACTCATGTGTGCGTCTCTCTTCGAAACCGCCTGCTCCTCACCGGTTGTGCCAGCGGTGCCCTGCGTTACGCCGAGATCTTTCCCTGGGATGACGAGGTCCTGCGCGCTGCGATAGAGCGCACTCCGCAGCATGATCCGCGACTTCCCGTGCTGCTGGGGCGGCTTGCGGCCTCGGCCTCCCCGGCGCCAACACTTCGCCAACACCTCGGACCTACGCTCGGCGCCCGAGACGGCAACCCACTGTCGTGGTAAGGAGTAGAGGATGTCAGAGACGCTGGCGGCCGACCGGCGGACGCCTTTCCTGTCCAAGCCTGCCAAGCTGTTCATCGATGGAGAGTTCGTCGACGCCGCGGACGGACGCACATTCACGACCATCGATCCAGGCACTGCCAAGCCCCTGGCCGAGGTCGCGGAAGCGTCGGCAGAGGATGTGAACCGCGCCGTTGCGGCCGCACGCCGGGCTCTCGAGGGCCCCTGGTCACGTCTGTCGCCGAGCGAGCGTGGCCGAATGATCCATCGCATAGGCGATCTACTGGCCGAGCATGGCGAGGAGTTCGCCGAGCTGGAAAGCCTCGACAACGGCAAGCCCTTCAGCGCCGCCCTCGGCGTCGAGGTGCCCCTTGCGGCCGACATGTTCCATTACATGGCCGGCGCGGCGACGCGGCTACGGGGCGCCACGATGACCCCGTCCGTTCCCTATATGCCGGGCAAGGAGTTTCACGCGTACACCCTGCGGGAGCCTGTCGGCGTCGTGGGACAGATCATCCCTTGGAACGTCCCCCTCCTCATGGCGGCATGGAAGCTCGCGCCGGCGCTCGCGGCCGGGAACACCGTGGTGCTGAAACCTGCCGAACAGACCCCCCTGTCTGCGCTTCGACTGGGGGAGTTGTTGCAGGAAGCGGGGCTCCCCGCCGGGGTCGTCAACATCGTGCCCGGCTTCGGTGAGACAGCCGGCGCTCACCTCGCCCAGCACGACGGAATCGACAAGATCGCTTTCACGGGCTCGACCGAGGTCGGCAAGGCGGTCGTCCGCGCATCAGCCGGCAACTTGAAGCGGGTCTCGTTGGAGCTCGGCGGGAAGTCGCCGAACATCATCTTTGCCGACGCAGACATTGACGCCGCCATCGAGGGCGCCGCCCTGGGCGCGTTCTACAACCAGGGGGAGGTGTGCTCGGCCGGCTCTCGCCTGTACGTACAGGAAGCGCAGTTCGATCGCGTTGTCGATGCGCTGGCCTCCTACGCCTCCGCCATCGAGGTGGGGTACGGCCTGCATCCCGATTCTCAAATGGGACCGCTGGTGTCGAAGGAGCACCAGGACCGCGTCGGTGCGTATCTCGAGCTCAGTCAAGAGTGCGGCGGGGAGGTACTCGCCGGCGGAAAGCTCATGGAGGGCCCCGGCTTCTTCGTGCAGCCCAGCGTGATCGCACGGCCGAACACGGACCACCGACTTGTTCGTGAGGAGATTTTCGGACCTGTCGTAACAGCTCTGCCCTTCCAAGACATCGACGACCTCGCCGATCAGGCGAACGACACGGTCTACGGCCTTGCTGCCGGCATATGGACGACCGACATCTCCAAGGCACACCGCCTGGCGAAACGTCTCAAGGCAGGCACAGTGCACGTCAACACCTACCACGTCTTTGCAGCAGAAACGCCCTTCGGTGGCTACAAGCAGAGCGGATGGGGAAGGGAGAAGGGCGACGAAGTGCTCGATCATTACCTTGAGACGAAGTCAGTGATCGTCGGGCTTTGACCCATCACGAGCGTCGAAACGGGAGCGCATCCCCGTACCCGGGTACTCGCATGGCCGCGCACCTAAAAGCGCGGCCATGCAATGGGTGCCATCAGCTGCCAAGGAGTTCGGTCGCCTGACGGGCCGCCTCCAGAACATCATGGACCCGCTCTGAATGCGTGCCGCTGATCCTGGATGTCGGGGCCACGATGCCAACGGCGCCGTACACGTTCCCGGCCTTGTCGAACACAGGGGACCCGATGGCCGAGATGCCCAGGCTTGACTTCGTGTCCACCGCCCAGCCCTGACGGCGAATCACCTCATACTCCCGATCCAGAGCGGCAAGCATGTCCTGTTGCTGGGCCTCCGTGTATTCCCCCAAGTCCTTGAGTACCATCTCGCGTTGCTGCTCGGGGCTCAGATGCGCAAGCACTGCCTTGCCCGCTGCCCGGATGTATTCTCTGCCCGCCAGCCCGACGTACAGACCACTGACCCTCAACGGCTGCGATCCTTCGACAAGCACCTTGAGAATCACCCGGTTATTGGTCTCCAAGGTGGAGAAGAACGCCGTCTCCTCAGACTTCCGCGCAAGTTCGTCCACGAGAGCAGACAGCTTCTCACTGACGTTGAAGCTGCGCTGGAACCCGTTGAACAGAGCCCCGACGCTCGCTCCCAGAGTCAGCCTGAGGTCTGGTCGTCGTTCGAGATATCCACGACCGATCAGCGTCCGCATCAGGTGGTAACACGTCGTGATGTTCAAGCCCAGCTCAGAGGACACCTCCTGAACCGTCGGCGGGGCATCGCGTCCAGCAACGTACTCGAGAAAGTTCAGCGCACGCTCGACCGTCTGGAGCGGAGGCTGCTTACTTGATCGCGTGTTCACATTATGAAAATTAGCACGCCGCGAACCCGCCTCAGGAGCGGATTGCCGGGGGCCGGCCGACACGCGGCGCCACCACTGCCCCGAGAGTCCACCTGCATCGCGCCGCTGGTGCGGCCGATGCCGTCGGGCCAGTAGCGGCATCTGATGTGCGCCCCTGCGCTCCGGAGGTCGGACCTCTCACCCCTCGAGCTCGGGGCGCACACTCTCTTTTCAATAGTTGACATTGATTTCACAGTATGAAACAGTCGCTTGCATAACGAGGAGGAAGCTCATGAGTGACACCGTTGCTGACGTACTCGCCAAGGCCCTTGCCCGGCATGGTGTGACATCGATCTTTGGCCAGAGCAACCCGACGGCCTTCATGCTGGCTGCCGAGCGAATAGGGATCCGCCAGATCCTGTACCGCACCGAGAACGCCGCAGGCGTGATGGCTGACGGCTTCGCCCGGATCAGCAATCGGATCGCTGTTGTCGCTGCCCAGAACGGTCCGGCCGCCACGCTCATGGTGCCGCCCATGGCGGAAGCCCTGAAGGCGTCAATCCCGATGCTGGTTCTGGTGCAGGAGGTACCGGCGTCGGCGCGCGACCGTAATGCCTTCCAAGAGCTGGATCACTTCGCGCTCTTCGCCGGAGTTTCCAAGTGGACGCGCCGAGTCGACGACCCCTCGAGAGTCGAGGACAACGTCGACATGGCCATGATGGTCGCCACCAGTGGTCGGCCGGGCCCCGTCGTGCTACTGCTCCCGAGGGACGTCCTGCAGGCGCCGGCAGCAACAGCCCGTTTCACGCGCAAGCGCGAGCTGGGAGGCTTTCCACTCGACCGGCCGCGGCCCGAGGCCACTGCAGTTGCGGAGGCGGCTCACCTCATCGCTCAGGCTCATTCACCTTTGGTAGTCGCAGGTGGCGGAGTGCACCTCTCTGGTGCGGTAAGGGAACTGACCGCACTCCAACGCGTGGCGCACCTCCCCGTCGTGACGACAAACATGGGGAAGGGGGCAGTGAGTGAGCTGGATGCCTTGTCGTTGGGTGTCGCAGCGAATGTAACTGGCCGAAGGGGCCCGGCCCACCACCATCTCTCCCTGATCCAGGAGGCCGACGTCGTCCTGCTGGTCGGGACACGGACCAACGAGAACGGCACGGAGGGGTGGACCCTCACCTCACCCAACGCAACCTACATCCACATCGACATGGATCCGCTGGAAGTCGGCCGCAATTACGAGGCGCTGCGGCTCGTCGGCGACGCAAGATCGGCTCTTGGTGATCTCGCTGACGCGCTGGAGGCGTGCGACCTCACGAAGCGACAGCGCGCAGCAGAGACTCTTCGCGAGCGCATCGCCGAGGGACGCCGGCGCCGCGCCGACGAGATCGAGGCGGCGGTGCCCTTCGACAATCACCCCATTGCTCCGGAAAGGCTTCTGTGGGAGCTGGATGCGTTGCTCGTCCCCGACGACATCGTCGTCGCGGACGCCAGCTACTCCTCGTTCTGGGTAGCGAGCTACCTCACGGCCAAGCGGGCCGGCCAGCGGTTCATCTTGCCCCGTGGTCTGGCAGGGCTGGGGTGGGGTCTACCTCTGGGGCTGGGAGTGAAGCTGGCAACTCCCGACGCCCGCGTGGTTGCCGTCGTCGGCGACGGCGGGTTCGCCCATGTGTGGTCCGAACTGGAGACAGCCATCCGTGAGGACCTCCCCCTGACCGTGATTGTGCTCAACAACCAACTCCTCGCCGCTCAGGCGCACGCAGAGATGGCCTTCTTCGGGCAGACGACCACCGGCATCGATTTCAAGCCGGTTGATCACGCAGCGATGGCGGAGGCGGTCGGGGCTGCCGGAGCCCGCATCACCAGCCCCGATCAGCTGGAGCCTGCACTCAAGGATGCCCTGGCATCCACCACCGTGACCGTGTTGGACGTAGTGGTTGACCCCTACTCATATCCTCCAGTGCGCGCCTGGGACGGAAACGCAGACCGGATCAGCCGGCGACCCAAGGCCGACCAAGCGGAGCCCGCGCTGCCCCACCATCCGAAGGGATGACGAAGAGGTGTCCTCAAGAGACAACGAAACGAGAGCGTCGCACTGGCCTGCCACGACCACAATCTCCGACTGCGACTACACAATCGGTGACGCCCTTCGGAAGGCCGCTGCCCGCTGGCCTTCTCGGACCGCACTGGTGGAGGGCATCGTCGGAAGTGACGCACGCACCTGGTCCTACGCTGAGCTCCTTCGTGACTCGGAGGCGGTAGCGAGAGCTCTGCTGACCCATTTCCGCCCCGGCGCACGGATTGCTGTCTGGTCAGCCAACTCCCCGGAATGGGTATGCCTGGAGTTCGGAGCGGCGCTGGCGGGCATCACTCTCGTGACCGTCAACCCGGCCTACCGTTCTGCAGAACTTGAATTCGTCCTCCGGCAGTCACGGGCGCATGGAATCTTCGTCCAACCGCAGGTCAACTCACGCGATCTGCTGGCCATGGCACAGACCGTGTCCGAAGAACTGCCCGAGCTTCGATTCGTCCAGTCCCTGGAGCAGTGGGGCGACTTCCTGTCCTCCTCTTCAGCCGGCACCCCCCACCTGCCACACGTCGGTTTCACTGACCCCGCCCAGATCCAGTACACGTCGGGGACTACCGGCTTCCCCAAGGGCGCCGTGCTCTCCCACCGAGCCCTTGCCGTGAACGGTCGCCTGTACGCAGAGACGATCGGAGCGACACCGGAAGACGTATGGGTCAACCCCATGCCGCTGTTCCACACGGCTGGCTGCGGGCTCGTCACCCTGGGCGCATTGCAGACCGGCGGCGTCCACGTGTTGCCGGGTAGGTTCGACGCCGATCTCATGCTGGATCTGTTCGAACGCCACCGCGGGACGATTCTGCTGTCAGTGCCCACCATGCTCATCCGGATGCTGGACGCTCAGCGCACGTCAGCGCGTGACCTCGGATCGTGGAGGCTCGCAACATTGGGTGGCGCTCCTGTGCCGGTCGAGCTCATCCGTCGCGCCCGGCGCGACTTCGGCGTCGACGTTGGGATCGGCTACGGACAGACGGAAGCGGCGCCCTACATCACCCACACCGTCCCGAGTGACACGCATCCGCGGTGGATGGAGACAGTCGGACGGCCCTTGGCGCACGTGGAAGTAAAGATCGCCACGCAGGGTACCGGCGAGTCGCTACCCATCGGTGAACTGGGCGAAATCTGCACGCGGAGCATTTGCGTGATGAGCGGCTACTTCGAGAATCCGGAGGCTACTTCCACGGCCATTGACAAGGACGGCTGGCTGCGCACCGGCGACCTGGGAAGCATGGACGCGGCGGGATACGTGCGCATCAAGGGCCGGGTCAAGGACATGATCATCCGCGGTGGCGAGAACATCTATCCCCGCGAGATCGAGGATCTCCTCTTCACCCACGAATCGATCGCCAACGTGTCGGTCGTAGGCCTGCCGCATCACGAGTGGGGAGAAATCGTCGCTGCATTCGTCCAGGCCCGACCCGGTGCAACCCTCACGCAGGATGACCTGATCAGCCACTGCACAGGGCGGATCGCCAGCTACAAGATCCCCCAGGTCTGGGAATTCGTCGCCGACTTCCCGCAGACAGCGTCCGGGAAGATTCAGAAGTTCGCGCTTCGCGACCACTATCTCAGCCGCACCGACCCGCCACCCCAGCCGGACAACTTGCATCGGAGAGGCGCGTGACCGCCATGAAGGACAAGACGCTCTTCATCACCGGCGGCAGCCGTGGCATCGGCCGTGCCATTGCGCTCAGGGCTGCCGCCGAGGGAGCCAACGTCGTCATCGCAGCCAAGACAGCCGAACCGCACCCAAAGCTCCCCGGGACTATCCACACCGTCGCGGCCGAGATCGAAGCGGCAGGCGGGCGCGCGCTCCCTCTTGCTCTCGATGTGCGCGAAGAGGACCAGGTCGCGGAGGCCGTGGCATCGGCCGCCCACCACTTCGGTGGTATCGATGTGCTGGTGAACAACGCAAGTGCGGTGTTTCTTGCAAAGGCCGCGGAAACGCCACTCAAGCGCTTCGATTTGATGTTCGACATCAACGTGCGAGGAACGTTCGCCGCGTCGCAGGCGTGCATCCCCTACCTCGAACGTTCCGAGAACGGACACATCCTGACCATGTCGCCCCCGATCGATCTGCAACCCGGCTGGTTCGCCGGCCGAAGCGCTTACACCATGTCCAAGTTCGCGATGAGCATGACAGTGCTCGGTTTGGCCGAAGAACTACGAGCCGGCAGCGTGGCCGTCAACGCGCTGTGGCCCAAGACGATGATCTACACTGCCGCATCCGCGATGTTCGGTCTCGATCGTGCGGGCTGCCGTTCGACCGGCATCATGGCCGATGCAGCGCACGCCATCCTCACCCGTCCGAGCACCGAATGCACTGGCAACTTTTTCCTCGATGAGGAGGTACTTCGCGAGGAAGGTGTCACCGACTTTGCGAAGTACGAACTCGTTCCCGGCACGCCGTCTGAAATCGACCTCTTCGTGACGCCCTGACAGGGCGGCAAACCATGTGCTCAGCAGTGGCAGGTTCGACGACTGGCTTCCCCCTGACGGCTGACCGACTCGTGGCCGCCGTACGGAGCCCGGCGTGCGGTGCGCACGGCGACGACGGTCAGCGCCGCGACCGTCACGGCGACGAGCAGCGGGTGCCCGACCAGCCCGTCAGGGGCGAGACACGCGAACTGGGCTGGCTGGTCGACGGAATCGTCGAGCTCGCCCTGTCCGGCGGCCGCGACGAAGCCGAGGAGCCCGTCGAACTGGTCGCGGTGGCCCGGCGCGTCGCGCAGCGCGTGTATGAGCGCAGCAAGGATGGGTGCAGCGGCACGGGGCCTCGGTGGGGCGAGTCAGGCGGTGGTGTTCGCCCGCGGGGCGTCGTCGTACCCGGAGCCGGCTCCGCTCCCGCGGGTGCGGGCTGACGTGACGGCGTGCCAGATCCACCACACAGCCGCGTAGAGGACCAGGGCGCCGATCAGGGCGGAGCCCGCGCCTTTTGCCGCGTCGGACAGTACCCCTTCGATCACGGCGCTCGGCCGCAGTCCGGTTGTCGCCGCATCTGGGTCGGCGAGCCACGACCAGGCGTGGGTGACGGCTCCGACGACCGTGACCAGAGCCACAGCGAGGAGGGCAGGGCGCCGCGTTGCGCCACTGAGGCCGGTGCGGACTTGATCAGTAAGGAGACGGGCTCGCCTGCGCCACACGTACGCCGCGGTGGCGGCCAGACCGCCGATCGTGCTCGCATGCTGCAGGGCCCGCGCCCAGGTGAGGCTGCCCACCAGCTTGGAGGTTAGCCAGGGCGCATGGGTGGCCACGAAGCCGTCGTGGTGGGTGAAGGCATCCCAGAGCAGGTGCGTGGCGATGCCGATCAGGGCGGACAGGACGATCCACCCGGCTCGCTGTATCAACATGCCGGCCGTCCGGGGCGGCGACGGGGGGACGCGTATCGGCAGCAGGGACGCCAGCGGGCGATGGCCGGCTCGGAACAGACCCCACAGCGTGAGGGCGTACGGCAGGGTGACGGTGACAGCGCCGGGAGCGGTGTGTGAGGTCGTGGCGTTGACGAAGGGTTCGTACCAGGACTGTGCGCTGACGGGCAGGCCCGTGGTGACAACGAAGTAGGGCATGTCCGGTGCGACGGCTCCGGCGACCAGTGCGGCCCGGCTGAAGGGCCGCCGCATCAGCGGCAGTACGGCCGCGGGGTGGGACAGGGTGAACGGCATGAGCATCCTCTCGCACAGACCAATAGTCAGTCGAACGGAATGCTACGTCAAACGGACTATTCGGTGGACGGTGGATGTCGCTGCGCCCGGTGTGGATGCCCGACCGCGGCAGGCCGTTCAGAGGAAGGTGTGTCGGGCTCGCCCCAGGCGGCCGGCCAGCAGGGCGAGCGCCGCGGTGGTCGGCAATACGGCTGCCAGACACGCGACAGCAGCCGCCTCACCCCCCGCTGTGGTGTAGGCCTGGGCGAGCAGAGGCGGGGAGGCCAGGACCATCGCCCCCAGCTCGCGGCCGCCCCGTGATCCACTGCGCCAGGTCAGCGCGACACCGGTCGCGGCGAGGACGAGCAGCGGCCAGCACCCGTAGTCGGTGCTGACCCCCGGCACCGCGTGCGCGCCGATGGCCGCCCGTGGCACGACCACGAGCGCGATCACGGCACCGGCCATGCCCGCCCGCCCCGCCGCGGTGCTCTCCAAGCGCCGGTCCGGCGGGCATGCGAGCACCACGGCCGCCGCCAGGGACGCCGCGGCCGGGGTGACGACCGGGTCACCGAACGCCGGCCCGCTGACCACCGCGGCCACCGCGAAGGAGAGCAGCCCGGCCACCGTGCAGGGCACCCCCACGCGCCACCGGCCGGCCAGCGCCGACGCCGCTCCCGCGAACACGATCAGCGACGAGACGAGCAGCACACCCCACGCCCCCGACAGGTCGACTCCAAGCTGCACCCCCCACGGGGCGGGTGAGGAGGCGAAACCGGCGTACCAGCGCAGAAGGTGCAGGCCGCACGCGGAGGCCGAGGCGGCCAGGACGAAGGGATACGCCAGCGCGAGAACCTGCGCGACAGGAGCGGCCGACCCCAGTCCCATCCGCATCCGCATCGCGTGCGCCGCCAGACCTGCGCCTTCTTGCAGCCGCGAGCTCAGCGGCTCGCCTGCGGTCATTTCGCGATAGGTCGCGGCGATCTCCCCGCCATGGGCCCGTCGGTAGTCAGCGGGATACAGCCGCAGAACGTGCTCGATCATGTGGCGTCCGCTGCCGGCCGCGTGACGGACAGGCGGCGAGTGGCCTCCCTCGCCGTTGCGGCCAGGCGCTCGGCCTCCACCGCGAGTCGCTCCCGCCCCGCCGGGGACAAGGTGAAGATCCGCCGGGCTCGGCCATCGACGACCTCCTCGCGCTCGACGTCGATCAGGCCGTCGGCCAGCAGGCGATCCAGGGCCCCGTACAGGGCTCCTGTACGCAGCACGACACGGCCGCCGGTCATCGCCTTGACCTCCTGCGCGATGGCGTATCCGTGCCGGGGTGCGTCCGCGAGGGCTGTCAACACCATCAAGGTGGGCTCTTGCATCACGCGCTCACTCACCTTACGAACATAGTCACTCCGCCGGACTATCTCAACGCGGTCGGCGATGTCATGGGCACCTGGCCCCCAGCCGAGTGTTCGACCGACCGCCGCACGAGACGCTGCCCGCCCATGGCCGTCGCGAGTCCCGGCGGCCACGATCGCTTCGTACGTTGTTCGCCGGGGAGGGACTGGTGCCCCCGGCTGCGGCTGGTCGTGGTCGCGGAAAGGGATGCGGGGCCTCCTCACCTCACCGCCAAGGCCGCCATGGACTCCCTGGCCGTCAGCTACCGAGCCGGCCCGTGGGGCGTGGAGACCTCCATTGCGGTGCCGGTTCGTTCACCAGCGGTACCAACCGCATAGTCGCCGACGCGCTGCGGATGGCGGCCTCGGCCCGCGGCGTTTTTCTGCAGGTGTCGGCGTCGCCGTAGTCGCGGGCTCCCTGGAGGGTTCTCGCGGGCAGCGGGCAAGACCAGGAGAGACAGCCACCGTTCGGCGAGCTTCCTGCTGCGACGCCGACCTCCTGGTGATCACCACCGGCGTACACGAGGACCTCGTCGAGGAGCCCCTCGACGCCGGAGCCCACGTCGTCACCGAGAAACCTGTCTGCCTGGACGTCGTGCGCACCCGCAAGCTCGCCGCCCGGACCCGGGACGCCGGGCTGCTGCTGGAGGTCGGGGCGATGCCCGCCCGCGACCCGGCGCTGCACGCGGCCCCTCGCCCACGTGCCCGAGCCCGTCGGCGGCTTGCGCCGGACGCTGAATTCTCCAACTGCTGGAGCAGGGATACCGGGTGCGCAGACCGTGCGCACCCTCAGGCGCGAGTCCGAGGTCCTGACGCAGCTCAGCGACACCCGAACGGTGAACAGCGGCGCGTTGAACTTCGTGCCAGCGCGTTGTGCAACAACCCGCCGTGCGCCTGCTCTCCATGATGGCTGCTTCCGGATGCGACCAATGTCGTAGTGCGTTCCGCCGGGTATTGCGGGTCCTTTCACCGAAACAGCCATTTCAGGCGAGTCGCGTGGACGATGTCGCGGCTCGCCGGTGCAGCCAAGCTGACGGCTACACCCCGTCGGCAGGGACGACGACGCGGTCGGCGGCTCCGGGCTTGCTCGGAGCATCGGCGGCTGCTCCCGCCGCGGACCGCAGCCACCGGCGAGAAGAGGCAATCATGTCCATCTCCAGCGATGCTCGTACGCCCCGAGTGCCAAGAGCCTTCCCGCGCCGTTGGGAGACTCGCGCACTGGCGGTGATGGCCGTCGCGGTCTGTCTGACTGTGACGAGCTGTGCAGCCACGGACGGTGACGGCACCAGCGGCTCCCAGGCGTTGAAGGGTGACGCGAATCTGGAGGCGGCGAAGGAGGTCGTCGAGATCTACTCCAAGCCGACGCCCTTCCCCGTCGATCAGCCGCTGACCCGAGGACTGGCGTCAGGCCAGCGTATTTCCTTCATGCAGTGCGCCTCCCCGTTCTGCGCCCTGCTGGCCCAGCTCTACGGTATGGGGACCAAGACCATGGGTACGGCGCCGGTCGACACTGTCAAGAGCGGCCACTCGGCCGACGGTGTGCAGACGGCCCTTTCCTCGATCACCGCCGACGACCCGGCAGCGCTGCTGCTCCCCGCGGTCAACCTCGGCTCGGTCGGCGCGAGCATCAGGAAGCTCAACCAGGCGGGCATCCCCATCGTCGGTGCCGGCGTCATGGGGGGCCCGGAGCAGGGCATCGACGCGCCGATCAACGGGCCGATCAACTACGAGCGGCAAGGCACGATTCTTGCCGACTGGGCGATCATGACCGGAGGCGGCGACGCGAACATCGCCTGGTACCGCAATCCGGAACTCGACTTCACGAAGGTCTCGACGGAGGCGTTCACGAAGGAACTGAAGAAGAACTGCCCGGGGTGCACCGTGCGTTACGTCGACATTCCCCTGTCGGCGATCGGCACGACCGCCCCCAGCCGAGTGGTGAGCGATCTTCAGGCCCATCCCGACACCGACATCGCCGTCTTCAGCAGCCTGGAGACCGCCACCGGCCTGCCACCCGCGCTGCGCAGTGCCGGCATCACCGACGTGAAGATCGCCGGCTCCGCGCCTGTGCCGGCCAACCTGCAGGACATGAAGAACGGCGGCATCGACGCCGCGGTCGGCCTGGACGCGGGTGTTCTCGCCTTCACTCAGCTCGACGCGGCCGTACGCCTGGCCACCGACCAGCCCCTCACCGACGCCCAGAAGGCCGGTGAGGTGCCCCTGCAGCTGATCACCAAGGAAGACCTTCCCGCTGACGTGAGCAAGGGCTTCTCGGCGTACCCGGACTTCATGCAGCGCTTCTCCAGGCTGTGGGCCAAGGCGAGAAAGGCCGACTGATGGGTCACTCTGCTTCTCAGGCCTCCGGCATCGCCGATGTGCCCGGTGCACCGGCTCTCATCGACACGCCGGCAAGCCAGGACCGGCGCGGCGCCGCACGACCGGTGCTGCGCGTTCACGGGCTGTCGAAATCCTTCGCCGGGACCAAGGCCCTTGACAGCGTCGGCTTCGAGGTGAACGCCGGTGAGGTCGTTTCGGTCGTCGGACAGAACGGTTCGGGAAAGTCCACGCTGGTCAAGGTTCTGGCCAGCATCCATACCCCCGACCCGGGCGCCGTGATCGAGCACCGGGATATACGGTTCATCCACCAGGACCTCGGGCTGGTGCCCGGTCTGTCGACGATCGAGAACCTGGACATCTCCCGCCCGCTCGGGCGGCGGGGCTTCCGGTGGGCCAGTGCACGCGAGGAGCGGCAGGCCGCGGAACGGATGATCCGGCGGTTCGGCGGCGATTTCGACGTCACGGAGCCCATGGCTGGGATCTCGGCGGCCGAGCGGACCATCGTGGCCATCGCCCGCGCGATGAGCGATTGGTCACCGACGGGGAATGTGCTGGTGCTCGACGAGCCGACGGCGGCGCTCGGCGCGGCCGAGGCCGATCTGCTCTTCGACGCGGTGCGCAGGGTGGCCGCTGAGGGAGCGGGAGTCGTCTTCATCTCCCACCGCCTCGACGAGGTGCTCGGTTTGTCCGACCGCGTCGTCGCCCTGCGGGACGGCAGGCTCGTGGCCGATGTCCCGGTGGGCGAGGTCGACCACGACCGGCTGGTGGCGTTGCTCGCGGGAAGCGAGCTGGCCGAGTTCCGGATGGACCACACCGGCGAGCGAGGCCGCCGCGCTCTGCGAGCCCGTGGCCTGGTCACTGACGTCCTGCGCGGTGTGGACCTCGACATCTACGAGGGTGAGATCGTCGGAGTCTGCGGGCTGCTTGGCTCAGGGCGCGAGCACCTGGCGGCTGCCCTCTTCGGTGCCATCGACCGGCACGGCGGTTCGGTGACCGTGGCCGAACGTCCTCTGCAGGCCGCCGATCCCGCAAGCAGTATCCGGCACGGACTGGCCTATGTGCCCGCCGACCGGTTGCGCCAGGGCGCCGTCATGACCATGACGGCGATGGAGAATCTGACCCTTCCCTGGCTGCGTCCGCTACGCAGCGCGTTCGGACGACTGGACCGGTCAGCGGAACGGGGACAGACGAGGGTTTGGACGGATCGCGTCGCGCTGCGTCCGCCGCAGCCGGACCGGCCGCTGTGCCTGTTCTCCGGTGGCAACCAGCAGAAGATCGTGATGGCCAAGTGGCTGCGCATGTCGCCTGCGGTGCTGCTGCTGGACGAGCCCACGCAGGGCGTCGACGTCGCAGCCAAGGCCGCGATTCACGGGCTGATCGCCGAGGCCCGGGCGGCGGGCACAGGCGTCCTCGTCTCCTCCACGGACACGGGGGAAATCCTCGATCTCTGCGATCGGGTCCTCATTCTCAGCGACGGCAGGGTGAGTGCCGAACTTGGTCGGCACGAGCTCAGTGAGGCCCGCCTGATCAGCGAAAGTCTCGGGCTGTCCAAGACGTCCGCGCCCAGCGACCCACTTGATTGAGATGAGCCACATGACCGTGATTGATGACACCGAGACGCCCGCCGAGCGCACGTCACCCGAACGTGCACGCCCGCCCCACCGACTCCGTGAGGCACTGTCCTTCCGCCGCATCAGCGCCATCTACATCTTCGCCGCGCTGTTTCTTCTGTTCTCGCTCTGGGTGCCGAACACCTTCCTCGACGGGGACACCTGGAAGGCCATGCTGGACGACCAGGCCATCACGGCACTGACCGCGGTCAGCCTGGTCATCCCGCTGTCCGCCGGAGTCTTCAACCTGGCGATCGGGTCCCAGGTCGCCGTCGGGTCGATCCTGTCGGCGTGGCTGCTGTCCCAGCACCTGCCGATTCCCGCCACCGTCATGCTCACCCTGGTAGCGGGCGCCGCCATCGGTCTGGCGACGGGACTGCTGATTGTGCGCGCCCGGATCGACTCGTTCATCGCGACCCTGGGCGTGTCTTCGGTCTTGCTGGCGATCACGACCTGGATCTCCGACGGCCAGCAGATCCTGGACCTCGGTGCCGCCTATCAGGAACTTGCCACGGGGCAGTTGTTCGGCATCACCTATCCCGTCTACTTCCTGGTGGTCGTGGCATCGGCCCTCTGGTACGTCCTGGAACGCACCCCTGCGGGCCGCCGGGTCTACGCCACCGGCGGGAATCTGGACGCCGCGCGCCTGGCCGGCGTGCGCACCTCCACCACGATCGTGCTGTCGCTGATCGCCTGCGGGGTGATCGCCTCTGCTGCGGGCACTCTGGTCTCATCCCGTCTGGCCACGGGGGACCCGAGCATCGGCCCCGGTTATCTGCTGCCCGCGTTCGCCGCGGCGTTCCTGGGATCGACGCAGTTCCGCGGTGGCCGCTACAACGTGTGGGGCACCGTCATCGCCGTCTACGTCCTGGCTACCGGGGTCAAGGGACTGCAACTGGCCGGGGCACCGGTGTGGATTCCGGACCTCTTCAACGGGCTGGCGCTGCTGCTCGCCGTCGGGATGGCTGTGCGGCGGGGCGCCACGGGCCGCACTTCGGCGATCGCCCGGGTCCTGCGGCGCCGCCGAGCGTCACAGGAGGCATGAGACATCGGCTGCGGCCACCCCCGCCCTGCGCGGGGGCGGCCGCAGCCGACGAAAGGGAGGGCAGAAGGGGGCGGAACTGGCCTGTCAGGCAAGAAGCGGGCGAACGCTGGTGAACGGAACAGGCCGGCGGTCGGCCCGTTTGTTGCGCATGCTCAGGCCCGATCACAGCAGCGCGAGTTTGTCTTCCTTCTTCGGGATCAGGGACTGTTCGGCCCAGATGGTCTTGCCGCCGTCCGAGTACCGCGTCCCCCATGCCTGCGTCAGCTGGGCGACGAGGAACAGCCCACGGCCGCCCTCGTCGGTCGTCCGGGCACGACGCGAGTGCGGAGAGGTACTGCTGCCGTCGGACACTTCGCAGATCGGGGTTCGGTCTTTGATGAGGCGCAGCTGGGCCGGTCGTGCCCCGTACCGCAGAACGTTGGTGACCAGTTCGCTGACCACCAGTTCCGTTGAGCACTGCAAAGCGTTCAAATCCCACCGCTCCAGCTGTTCGGCGACCACGGCACGCATGCGCGCGACCTGTTGGCGATCATTGCTGATGTGCCATGTGCCATGTGCCATGTGCCATGTGGCGTAGGCGTCGGGACTCATCGCGCGGGTGCGGGCGAGCAGCAGCACGGCGTCGTCCACGGGGCAGCGGTGGACCAGTGCATCCACCGTCTCCTGGCACATCTGCCCGAGTGCCCGCCCCTGTTGGGGACGGGTGAGGTGGTGACGCAGTTGCCGGAGCCGGGATGACAGCTCCCGGCTGGGGCCCTGCTGGACAATGCCGTTGGTGTACAAGGCCAGGAGGGTCCCTTCTGGGAGCGTCGTCTCGGTGGACTCGAAGGGCAGGCCTCCCAGCCCGAGCGGCGGACCGACCGGCAGATCTACGAACTCCGCCGTACCGGACGGCCGAAGGGCGATGGGCGGCGTGTGCCCGGCGCTGGAGAAGGTGCACTGCCGGGAAACGGGATCGTAGACCGCGCACAGGCACGTGGATCCCACCAGGCGCTCCCCATGCGGCGCCCGCTGAGGCACCTTCCTGACACGCCTGCGAACAGGCCCGTTCACCGTCGAGGGACGTGTTCCGCTCGTCATCCATGCGCCGCACCGCGTCATCGAGATGAGCAACCACCTCCGAGGGCTCCAGGTCGAGTTCTGCCAGCGTCCGCACCGCGGTGCGCAACTGTCCCATGGTGGCCGCGGTGGGCAGATCGTGACCCACCACGTCGCCGGTGACCAGCGCCACGCGCGCACCTGAGAGCGGGATCACGTCGTACCAGTCGCCGCCCAGGCCGAGCTCGCCTCGTTGTGCCCGAGCAGGCTGCGCTGCAGGGCGAGGGCGGTGGCGCGCTCGTGGCTGTAGCGGCGAGCGTTGTCGATGCTCACGGCGGCGCGAGCGACGATCTCCTCGGCCAGCAGGAGATCGTCCTTCTCGAACCGTTCCCGCGACGTTCCACGGGCGAAGGTGACCACTCCCAGTGTGATTCCACGCGTGACGATCGGTACGTACACGTGCGAGTAACGGTCGGCCCATGCGCCGACGCCGATCCTGCCGCGCCAACCGGCGGTGCTCGGCTCGCCGGACACCCCCAGCTCACCGTTCCTCGTCGTGACCGCGCCGATGGTGAGCGCCTGAAGCTGGGCCGGGCAGGAGCCACACGCGCACACCGCGGAGATTGCTGTGTCGGGGGCGATTGCGTCCGAGCCGACCGATGAAGCCGGCTGCTGCGGTCGGACGGCAGCACAGCGAAGGACACCATGCGGGCCCAGCGGCCCCGAAGCCGGTGACCCACCGTGGAACACCTCCTCCAGCAAATGCACGCAGGTGGTGTCGGCAAAGCGGGGAACCGTGGTGGCGGCCAGTTCCGTCGTCGTCAGATGAAGATCCAAGGTGCTGCCCAGACGACTTCCCACCTCCGCGACGAGCCCGAGTCGCTCACGGGCGTGAACCCGTTCGGTGACGTCGAGGATCGCCTGTGCCACCGCGAAGACGTCACCGTGGTGGTCCCGCAGGGGAACATGGAGTCGGCCCACACGTGCTCGTGCGAAGGATCGGCCGGAATTCAGTCACGCGACCGGCACGACAAATGTCCGGTCGGCAGTGCCCGCAACATCCGGGCCATGTGCCGTCAGTAAGACGATCTCCCCGAGCGTGCCGCGGACTTGACTGGAGCGGCCTCCTACCGGAGGTGCCGAGTCGAAGCGTCCAGGGGGCAACCGTGAGGACCAGCCGGATCACCGACGGCAGTGTGACCGCGCTGCTGGTCGTCGACGACGTCCGTGTCCGGGAGGCGATGAGGGACCTGTTGTCCGCGGCAGCCGGTTTCCGGCTGGTCGCGGCGGTCGCCGATCCCGCCGAGGCCGTGGAGCAGGCCACGCTTCACGCCCCGGACATCGGCATTGTCGATCTGTGGTCCACCGCCGATCAGGTATCGAGAGGATTGAATGTGGTCACGGCTCTGTGCCAGTGCGAGGTGGCGGTGCTGGCGCTGACTCCGAGGGAGCGGGTCGGCGCACTGGCCCTGGAGGCGGGAGCCGCCGCCTTCGTCGACAAAGGATGTGGAGCCGACCAGGTCCTGGAGGCGGCCCGCAGCGTTGCCGGGATCCGCGGCATGCCGACCGCCTCGCGCGGCGAGATCCAGGCGGACCCGGCGTGAGCGGCACCCGGCCGGCTCCCGCCCCAGCCCCGCTCCCGCTCAGCGAACGGATCGTCTACCCCGAATCGCCCCGGTGGAGGGACGGCGCGCTGTGGTTCTCCGACGTGCACGACTATGCCGTCAAGCGGACAACCGCCGACGGCTGCGTGCACACAGTCGTCGGCGTGCCCGGACGTCCGGCCGGGCTGGGCTTCCTGCCCGACGGACGCCTGCTGATCGCCAGCGCTCTCGACCGGTGCCTGTGGATCTGGGACGGAAAGGCCCTGACGCTGGTCGCGGACCTGAGCGGGATGACCCGCGGTTTCCTCAACGACATGGTCGTCGACGGCGCCGGACGGGCGTTCGTCGGTGACACCGGTTTCAACCTCATGGCCGGTGAGGAGCCACGGCCCGGTCAGGTGATCCTCGCTGCCGAGGATCCGCGGACCCGCGCATTCCGGACCCGGGTCGTGGCCCGTGACGTGGTCTTTCCCAACGGAGCGGCTGTCTCCCCGGACGGCCACGCGTACTGGGTGGCCGAGACCGCCGCCCACCGCGTCTCCCGCTTCCGTGTCACCGCCGACGGCGATCTCGTGGAGCGGCGCACCTTTGCCGAGCTGCCCGACATGCCCGACGGCCTCTGTCTCGATGAAACCGGTGCCCTGTGGGTGGCCCTGCTGCGGCGAGGGGAGTTCCGGCGTATCGGCGCCGACGGAACCACGACGGACGTCGTGTCCGCGGACGGCCGACTCGCCGTGGCGTGCACGCTCGGCGGGCACGATCGGCGCACGCTCTTCCTCTGTTCGGCCGCCACCACCATGGCCGACCTCGCCCGCGGCATGAGCAACGGGCTGATCCACACCCTCACAGTGGCTTCCGGCGCCGGCTGGCCCTGATCGCCTCCCGGCTCCCCGCACCGTGCGTCCGACGCACACCCCACCCGCACACCGACAAGGAGTTTCCATGCCTCAGATCCTCAAGGGCGCGACCTCGCCCAGCAGCGCCCGAGTCACCGACAACCGGGTGAGAGAGACCGTCGCGGGAGTCATCAGTGACATCCGCGCCCGAGGAGACGAGGCGGTGCGCGCCTACTCGGAGAAGTTCGACAACTGGTCGCCGGCCTCCTTCCGGCTCACGCAGGACGAGATACGCAGCATCGTGGCGGGCGTGCCCGAGACGACGCTGGACGACATCCGCACCGTGCAGCGCAACGTGCGCGAGTTCGCCAGGGTGCAGCGCGAGTCGATCGGCGACTTCGAGGTGGAGACCATGCCGGGCGTCTTCCTCGGCCAGCGCAACATCCCCGTCAGCGCGGCCGGCGCCTACGTGCCCGGCGGACGGTATCCGCTGGTGGCCTCCGCCCACATGACCATCGTGACCGCGAAGGTCGCCGGAGTGGAGCGCACGGTGGCCTGTACGCCGCCCATCAAGGGTGAGATCCCCGCCGCCACCGTCGCCGCCATGTCGCTGGCGGGCGCCGACGAGATCTACCTGCTCGGCGGTGTGCAGGCGGTGGCCGCCATGGCGGTCGGCACCGAGACCATCGGCCGGGTCGACCTGCTGGCCGGACCGGGCAACGCCTACGTGGCCGAGGCCAAGCGCCAGCTCTTCGGCGAGGTGGGCATCGACCTGTTCGCCGGCCCCACCGAGATCCTCGTGGTCGCCGACGAGCACGCCGACCCCTTCGTGGTCGCGGTCGACCTGCTCTCCCAGGCGGAACACGGACCGGACTCGCCCGCCGTGCTCATCACCACCTCCGAGCAGGTCGCGCGGCAGACACTGGAGCACATCGACACGCTGCTGCCCACGATGTCCACCCAGGACTACGCCGGCCCCGCCTGGCGGGACCACGGGCAGGTCGTCGTGGCCGCCGACCTCGACGAGGCGTACGCCGTCGCCGACGGCTTCGCCAGCGAGCACGTGCAGATCCTCACCCGGCAGCCGCGGGAGGCGCTGGAGCGGATGAGCCAGTACGGGGCACTGTTCCTGGGCGAGGGCACCTGTGTCTCGTACGGGGACAAGGTCATAGGCACCAACCACACCCTGCCCACCCGGGGCGCTGCCCGCTACACCGGCGGCCTGTGGGTCGGCAAGTACCTCAAGACCGTCACCTACCAGGAGGTCGTGAACACCGGCTCCAGCGCGGAGCTGGGCGAGCTGTGCGGACGCGCCGCACGCGTGGAGTTCTTCGAGGGCCATGCGCGCTCCGGCGACGTCCGGGCCGCGAAGTACGCCGGCGCCGACCTGCCGTGGGCCCCCGACGTCTACCGGGCCGAGTCGGCATGAGGGTGCTCGAGGGCCGTACGGCCCTGGTGACGGGAGCCGGCAACGGCCTGGGGCGGGCCATCTCGCTCGCCCTGGCCGGCGCCGGGGCTCGGGTGATCCTCACCGGGCGCACGTCCGACAAGCTGGAGCGGGTGGCGCAGGAGATCGGTGAGAAGGGCGGCGCCGCACGTACGGCGGTCTGCGACACTTCCGATCCGGACTCCGTGGAACGGCTGCGCGTGGAACTGGGCGACGAACGGATCTGCACGCTGGTCAACAACGCCGGCGTGGCCGGGCCGGTGGCTCCGCTGGTCGACATCGACCCCAAGGACTGGGACGACGTCTTCGCCGTCAACGTGCGGGGGGTCTTCCTCGTCTGCCGGGCGTTCCTGCCGGCCATGATGGCGGCCGGACGCGGCGACGTGATCAACATCGCCTCGGTGACCGGCAAGCGTCCGCTGGCCCGCCGCACCCCCTATGCCGCCTCGAAGACGGCCGTACTCGGACTGACCGCGACTTTGGCCTGCGAGGCCGGTGCGCACGGTGTGTCCGTGAACAGCCTCTCACCGGGGCCCGTGAGGGGGCCGCGCATGGAACGCAACTTCCGTCTGGAAGCGGAGCGGACCGGCACTGATGCCGCTGCCGCGGAGGAGGCCTTTGTCTCGCGTTCCGCCCTGGGCCGGATGGTGGAGGAGGACGAAGTGGCCGCCGCGGTGGTGGCCATGCTCCAGATGCCCGGAATGACGGGCGCGGACGTGGACCTCTCAGCCGGGATGATCGCCCGCTGAGAGGCCGGGCCCGGCACGACAGGACGTCGGCTCCGTGAGCCGGTGGCCATGCCCTGGTCGGTATGGCCACCGGCTCACGGAGCCGACGTCATCCCCTGGCGGATCGCCCACAGAGCTGCCTGCGTCCTGGACGTCACCCCGATCTTCAGCAGGATGCTGCTGACATGCGTACGCGCCGTACGCTCGCTGATGGTCAACGCATCGGCGATGTCCCGGTTGCTGTAGCCGTCGGCGACCAGTACCAGCACCTCTCGCTCACGCTGGCTCAAGGACGACAGGCCGTCGGACACGCCGGTCAGCGCGCGAGTGATCTTGCGCGCCACGGCTGTGTCCAGGTGGGTCTCGCCGGCTGTCGCGGCCCGGATGGCGGTCGCCACTTCGTCGGCCTCGGCGTCCTTGAGCAGGTAGCCGGACGCCCCGGCGGCCAGCGCGGCGCGCACCCGCTCGGTTTCGCTGAAGCTCGTCATCGCCACCACCTCGACGCCGGGGTGGAGTTTCTTGACCGCCTGGATGCCGGACACCCCGTCGAGTCGGGGCATCACCAGGTCCATCAGCACCACGTTCGGCATGAGGCCCCGTACCGCTGCCGTGGCGAGGAAGTCGAGTGCGGCCTGAGCGTCGCCCGCCTCTCCGACCACCTCCATGTCGGCCTGCAGGGACAGGAATGCCCTCATCCCCTGCCGCACGACCGCGTGATCGTCCACGACCAGTACCCTGATCGGCTCGTGTCCTGCTTGCCCGCTCATCGCGCCGTCCCTTCCTTCATGCCGTCGTCCGGGGAACGCAGTACTCCGGGAATCGCGGCCCGTACGGTGGTCGGCCGCCCGGGGGAGGAGACCAGCGTGAACGTGCCGCCCAGCCGTGTGATCCGCTCGGACATGGAGACCAGTCCCAGGTGGCCCGGGTGCGGTGTGTCGGGGTCGAAGCCCTGGCCGTCGTCGCGTATCTCGATGAGGAGGTCCCGCCCGTCCGTGCCCTCGCACCGGATGTGGACTTCCAGCTGCTGCGCCTCGGCGTGTTTCACTGCGTTGATCATCGCCTCGCTGACCATCCGGAACAGGTCGGTCTCCTGTTCCGGGAGCAGCGGCAAGGGGTGCTGAGGAGTCTCTATGACAACGGGCAGATGATGGCGGGCCTCGATGGCTGCGGCGTGCCGCCTGACGGCGGAGACCAGTCCCTCTTCATGGAGGGCTTCGGGACGGAGCTGGAAGATCAGCGCCCGCATCTCCGCCAGTGCGCCCTGAACCAGGTCCCGCAGTTCGGCGAGGCCGGCCGTCACCTCCGGCATGGGAGGTGAGGCCTGTTCGGCCAGCATCTGCACCGCACGGCTGCGCAGAGTCATGGAGAACAGGGCCTGGCTCACCGAGTCGTGCAGGTCACGGGCCAGGCGGTGCCGTTCGTCCAGAGCGGCCTTCGCCTCGAGCTGAACCAGCATCCGCGCGTTGTCGACGGCCACGGCCGCCTGGTCGGCGATAGCCGACAGGAACGCCATGTCGGAGTCGGAGGGCTGACTGCCTTTCAGATAGAAGCCGTTGAACACCCCGACGGTCGTACCGCGCACGATGAGTGGCAGCACGGCGATGGTGTGCCAGCTCTGCCGCCGGCTGATCTCGTGCAGCGGTGCGAAACGCTCGTCGGCCAAGGTGAGTTCGCGCCATCCTTCGACCACGACGGGCTTGCCGGTCTTGAAGACCTCTGCGGACAGCAGGGGAGCTCCCCGCTCCCGGCAGGCCTTGAGACGGTCCACATAGTCCGGCGTGCCCGGGTAGTCACCGCACGTGCCCACCTGCCGCAGCTCGCCCTGCTCGTCCATGATCAGGAAGGTGCACGCTTCCATGCCCGACGCGTGCCGGACGTCCCGCGCCAGGGAGTCGAGGCCTGTCGTGAGCGACTCGGCGAAGGCAATGCTCGCAGAGGTCCGGCTGAACGCCTTGAGCCGCCGTTCCTGTCGCCGTGCGTCGGTCACATCACGGAATCGGACGATCCGAACGGGCCGCGGAGGCGTCCGTACCACCGCCGGCATGTATTCGATCTCCCGGTCCCCGAGGGCCACGACGGCCATGACACCAGGATCCGCGCCGACCACAGGCAGGGGGAAGTCGGCAGCGGGCAGGGCGCGCAGGTCCTCGAGCCCAAGGCCCAGAATGTGGCAGCCTGCCTGGTTGACATGCTGGAAGTGCTCGCCGTTCGGGCTGAGCACGGCGATGCCGTCGACTGCGCTCTCCACCAGCTCGACGAGTACGGCCAAACCCATGTTCTCCAGGGACACGCTCGAAGGGTCTCCCACGTGCCCCCCTTTCGCATAGGGCAAATGTCCTGTCTGTAGTTGCCTGGTCGGCCGCCCGATGAGTCCGTGTCCGCGCGTGCGCTGAGCGTCAGCTGTCGGATGTACCGGGCGGCGGTCAGGCCGGAGACTCGCGTCACGCCAGTGTGACGCCCACGTTGCGCCCACCGGCACTTCCTGCGTTCCTTTCCGAAAGGCTTCCCATGCGGTTGGCGAATCTAGGCGGACGGCTGTCCCTCGTACACGGCGACGGCCTGGTCGACATCGAGCGACTCAGCGGTGGGCGCTTCGGCCCCGATCCGCAACGGGTCTTCGAGCATTGGGATGAGCTGTCCGGCTGGCTCGAGACGACCGACCTCGAGGCCGCCGAGGTGCTCCCGTTCCGGCCGGAGGACCTTGGGCCGCCCGTCCCGGCCCCCCGGCAGGTTTTCGCCGTCGGACTGAACTACGACGAGCACGCCCGTGAATCCGGCTTCGTGCGCCCGGCCGCGCCACTGGTCTTCACCAAGTACCTGTCCTCGCTCACCGGACCGGTGAGCACCGTGGAGCTGCCCACGGACACCGTCGACTGGGAGGTGGAGCTGGTCGCCGTGATCGGGCGTGAGGCCCGGCACGTCTCCGCGGACGAGAGCTGGTCCCACGTCGCCGGACTCACCGTGGGCCAGGACCTCTCCGAACGCACCTCCCAGCACGCCGGCCCCGCTCCGCAGTTCAGTCTTGCCAAGTCCTTTCCCGGCTTCTCGCCGACCGGCCCCTTCCTGGTCACGCCGGACGAGCTCGACGATCCCGAGGATCTGGCGCTGAGCTGCGAGGTCGACGGCATGGTGCTGCAGAAGGGACGCACCAGCCAAATGATCTTCCCGGTACGGGAACTGATCGCCTACCTCTCGTCCATCGTGACCCTCCACCCCGGAGATCTGATCTTCACGGGTACGCCTGCCGGAGTCGGCGCGGGCCGGACCCCGCCGCTCTACCTGCGGCCGGGGCAGACGCTGCACAGCCACATCGCCGGCCTGGGCGACCTCCGGCAGACCTTCACCGGAGGTGCCTGATGCCCACCGAACCGCGATCCCACAACGACGCCTACACCTCCCTCCCTGCGGACGGCGACAAGATCCACGACCTGCTGATCATCGGCGGAGGCTCCGTGGGACTGACCCTGGGGGCGACCTGGGCGATGCTCGGCCGCGACGCCGTCGTCTTCGACCGGCAACCGAGCCTGTACGGCCTTCCCCGGGTCGGGCACATCGATCACGAGATCATGCGGATGCTCCAGCAACTGGGCGCCGAAGGCCCCACCCTCGAGGACGCCTACGCGACCAAGAGCTACACCTGGATCAACGCCGAGGGCGAGACCCTGCTGGAGTTCCCCTGGGGCGAGGAGGGCATCTCCGGCTGGCACTCCGACTACATGCAGAACTCCGCCATTCTGGAACGCAGCCTGCTCGACCGGATCCTCCGGTCCCAGACCGTCGCGCACATGCCGGGCTGGGAAGTCGTGGACCTGCTCCAGCACGACGACCACGTCGAACTGACCGTGGAACGCACCCGCTCTGTCCCGGGTGAGCCGCGCCCCGCCCTCACGGGCGAGCACCGTCAGTTCCGCGGCCGGTACGTAGTCGCCTGCGACGGTGCCAACAGCCGGACCCGCCAGATGCTGGGCATCGACCGCGACGATCTGGGATTCAACGAGAAGTGGCTGGTCATCGACGCCCGTATCAAGCGTCCGTTCTCACTGGCCTTTGACTCCGGCCAGGTCTGCGACCCACGCAGGCCGACGACCGTACTGCCGTTGGGCAAGGACCACCGACGGTGGGAATGGCATCTGCGACCGGATGAGAACCCCGAAGACTTTCTCCGACCGGACAAGGCATGGGAGCTGCTCGCCCCGTTCGACGTCACCGAGCACGATGTTGAGCCGGTCCGGCAGCTCGTCTATACCTTCGAAGCGCGGATCGCTCATCGCTGGCGCTCCGGCCGCGTCTTCCTGGCCGGTGACGCCGCCCACACGATGCCGCCCTTCATGGGCCAGGGCATGTGCTCGGGCATGCGGGACGCCCGCAACCTTGCCTGGAAACTCGACCTGGTTCTCTCCGGTGCGGCCGACGAGCCACTCCTTGACACCTACCAGGCCGAGCGTGACCCCCATGTCAGGGACTGGACGGTCATCTCCTTGGAGAGCGGCAGGATTCCTTGCATCATCGACCCGGAGGAGGCCCGCAAACGCGACGAGATGTTCCGCGCCGGCTTCCGCCCGCCCATGCCGGACTTTCCGCAACTGGTCGACGGAATCCTGCACCGCACAGCCGGCGGCAGCCCGGTGGCGCCCGCCGGGGAACTCGGGCTCCAAGGACGTGTGCAGATCGCAGACCGGACCGACCTGTTCGATCGTCTGCTGCCCACCACCGGCTTCACCGTCGTCAGCATCACCGACGACCCACGCACCGTGCTCGGCCCCCGGCGCACCGCTGCTCTGGAGCGCCTCGGCTGCCACTTCTACACAGTGCGCCCCGCCGCTTTCGGGCCGAACAGCGGGTCCGGCACGCCGAGCCCCACCGACATCGTCGACGTCGACGGAACCTATGTGGAGTACTTCCGTACCCGAGGTATCGAAGTCGTCATCAACCGGCCGGACTTCTACGTCTTCGGCGGCAGCGAATTGGCCGGCCTGGCAGCGCTCGCCGACGACCTCCTCGACCAGACCACGGCCGCGCAGTCCACCGCTGAAGGCCAGGACCGGGAGCCTGTCACGGCAGTCCGGGAACGCGATCACGTATGAGCACCGACCGGCCCCACCCTGTCCCCCCGACAACCCCGCAGGGGAGGAACCCGTGCCACTGCACAGGATCGAACAGCTGACTCTCGGAGTCCCCGACGTCGCCGCTGCCGCCGCTTTCTACGAGGACTTCGGCCTCGTCCGAGGCGACACCACGCCCACCGGAAGTGCCGAACCCGGCCTCGTCCTCGGCACCACCGACGGTGGCGACCAGCTCCGCCTCGTGCACAGCGACCGGCGCCGGCTGCTGGAAGCCACGTTCGCCGCCGACGACCCCGACGACCTGGCACGCATCGCGCGCCGACTGCAGCACCTGGACTTCCCGGTGCCGGTCACCACGACCGGCACCGGCAAGAAAACCCAGTGCGGGGCAGTCGAACCAGCCACCGGCGTCAGCGTCCGGATCGTCGTCCGCTCACGCCTGGTGCAACCGCCCGTACCTGCTCCGGTGTACAACGGCCCCGGTCGCACGGCCCGCATCGCCCAGCGCGCCCCCGGCCTGCTGCGCCCCGATCCGGTCCGGCCGCGTCGACTGGGCCACTTCGTCCTGGGCACGACCGACTTCGACACCACGCGCCAGTTCTTCACCGACGGACTGGAGTTCAAGGTCAGCGACATCGTCAAGGACGTCGGAGTGTTTCTGCGATGCTCCACCGACCACCACAATCTGCTCGTCCAGCGCGCTCCGGTGCCCTTTCTGCACCACACCAGCTGGCAGGTCGACGACGTCGACGAGATCGGCCGCGGCGCGATGAGCATGCTTGAGAGGGACCCTGGCCGTCATGTGTGGGGACTGGGCCGCCACTACGCCGGAAGCAACTTCTTCTGGTACCTGAAGGACCCGGCCGGCAACTTCGCCGAGTACCACAGCGACATGGACTGCATACCTGAAGACGCCCTGTGGACCCCGGAGGAGCTCGAAGGAGCACGCGGGCTCTTTCAGTGGGGTCCGCCGCCCCCGCCCTCCTTCATCAAGCCCGAAGACTTGGCGGACATGATGATCTCCAGCCACCCGTGAGGCCTCGCGGGCGCCACCGGCCCACCGGACGCCCGGGCCCGCGGCGTCCAGCAGGCCGGCGAGGCCACGACGCGCCTTGGAGCGCTGCCCGCAAGACTGGCAGCGGCCTCGAGCGACGCGCCGTTTCCGGTTCTCCTGCCCGGCCTTTCAACGTCGTCAACACGGGCGCCTACACCCGCCGTAGCCCGGCCGGCGCCCCCGGACCTCACCTACGGCCGCCACCTCCTCAGCCCGAATCCGAAGGTCGCGATGACACCATTCGCAACGCACACCCAGGCCAGCAGCGAGGCGATACGACACAAACGTTGGCGAGCACGCACCGTCCTGCTGCTGGGCATGCTCGTCTTCTTCGCCTACGGCTACGACCTGTACGCCCTGCAGACCGTTGCGCCGTCCCTGCTGAACCACCCCACCTGGGACGTCACACCCGGCACCTTGGGCACGCTGGCCAGCGTCACCGCGCTGGGCGAGGCGATCGGTGCCTTCGCCGGCGGCCAGATGAGCGACGTCTACGGCCGCAGGACTCCGATCGCGATCTGCGTCGCTTGGATCTCGGGCTGCATGCTGGCCGCGGGACTGGTCACCAGCTTGCCGGCGTTCGGCGCCACCCGCTTCCTGCTGGGCATCGGCCTCGGGGCACTGGCCCCTCTCGTCTGTGCCGTTGTCGTGGACTGGGCCCGGGTGGGGCGGCGTTCGCTGTACTGCGGCACGGCGCTGTCGGCCATCCCGCTCGGGGGTGTGGCGGCGGCGAGCGCCGGTCGCGGCTTCCTGCCGGGCACGGACTTCCAATGGATGTTCCTGGTAGGGGTCCTGCCCATCCTGCTGGTGCCGGCCTGCTGGCATCTGATTCCCGCCGCGGCGCCTGAGGAGGCATCCCTTCCCGACCGGGCCACGCGCCGGGACACCCACGTGGTCTCAAACGAGTGGTGGGCCCTGTTCGAGCCCGGCTGGCTGGTGGCGAGCATCCTGTTCTCCATTGCCTCCTTCATCGGGCTGCTGCTGATCTACGGGACGAGCTCATGGCTGCCCTCCCTGATGACGGATGCGGGCTACGACCTCGACTCCACGCTCGAACTCGTCCTCGTGTTCAACTGCGGAGCCGTCGCCGGAACGCTGCTGTTCTCCATGCTCGCCGACTGGATCCCGGCAAAGATCTGCGTCGTCTGCCTGTTCCTCTCCGCCGTGGTGGCGCTGCGGGCTCTGACCACTGCCGAAGGGCACACCGCGCTCCTGGCCGCGGTTGCGCTGGCCGGCGCCGGCATCCTGGGCGCACAGAACGTCATCAACTCCTACGTGGCCCGTTACTACCCCCATCAGATACGTGGCACCGCCCTCGGATTCACTCTCGGAGTCGGACGCTTCGGCTCCCTCCTCGGCCCCAGCTACCTGACCTTCCTGATCGGCGTGAACTCCGATGCCAAGGTCGGCTTCTACGCTCTCGTCGCACCGGCGCTGATCGGGGCGGTCGTCGTCTTCCTGGTGCCCCGCGGACGGCGATCGGAGCGGCTCCGGGCGTCCTGACACGGTTCCGTCCTCCGGCTCCGGTGCGCGCGTGACCCCGCCGTCCGGGTCATGTGTGCGCGTGACCGTCCGCCCCAGTCGGCAGCCTGCTTCAGGCTGCCTACTCCTGGCTTTCCGCCCCGTATTCGGCCACGTCTCCGCGATGCCCGTGCCTGAGCGCCCACGGCGCAAGCAGGGCGACCGCGGTGGGAAGCGACAGGTTGACGACCATGATGAGCAGCTCTTCCCGCCATGTGTAGCCGGCTGCGAACACACCGAGCAGCGCATTGGCACCGCACACGAGAAACCACAGCGGAAGGAAGGCTGCGGCCGCGCCCCGGCTCCTCGCCCGGTCCGCGACGCCCGGAGCCAGCAGAGCGACCAGGAGGGCCACGGCCGCCCAGAGCACGATGCCGGCCGTGAGCATCACGGGCGTGCGGCCCGTCGTGAGGACGGGACCGCCCTCCCACTCGCTCTCACTCTCCCGCCACATCACCAGGCTTGCCAGGACCGGCAAGGAGAACGTGACTGCGAAGTCGACAATCGTGTCGCCGGCCTGGACGCCGGAGGCCATGCCGAGGCCTGCCTTCAGCGCCGTCAGGCAGTACCAGAGAGGTAAGAACACAGCCACCGAAGCCGCGCCCACCGAGCCGGAGGAGGGTGGCGCGAAGAGGGCTGAGAGCAGGAAAGTCGCGATGGACAACAGGATCCCGGCGAGCAAGAGCCGTGGCGTACGCATCAAGGGTCCCTTTCGTGCCGTACGACGTGCAGGCCGTGCGCGGCCGGCGCGCTGAGGGGTGGCGAGAGAAGGCGTGGGGCGAGAGGGAGTGTGCCAGTCGCCCCACGCGGAGACGGTTTGCGTCAGCTGACGGGCTGGCTGACCGTGAGCAGGTCGGCGAGGCCCACGCGGGTGAGGAACTCGCGTCGGATCCGGTCGGCGACGTCCGAGACTTCTTCGGAACCGTCGTCGATCGGGTCTATGGTGACTCGGTGGGGGCGCTGCCCGGCGGGAAGTGCGATGATGCGGGCGATCTCGTCCGAGACGAGGGACGCCTCGGCACCTTCAGGGGCCAGCGCGGTGAGCTTCTCGCCCACCTGACGGACCAGGCCGGCGTACTTGGTCTCGTACTCCGCTTCGACATCGTGGTCGGATGGACGACCGGAGTGGGTGAAGTGGTTGGTGCCGCTCGTGAACGCACCCGGGACCACGATGGATGTCTCCACTCCCCAGCGGGCCAGTTCGGCCGCGTAGCTGACGGCGAGGGAGTCCATCGCTGCCTTGGCGGCGAAGTACGGTGCCAGATAGGGCGGGGTACCCCCCTTGACGCTGGTGCTGGACACCCAGAGCACCAGGCCTCGGCCCGCGTGACGCATGCTGGGCAGCGCAGCGCGGTTGACGCGTTGCGTCGACAGCACGTTCACGTCGTACAGGTCGGCGAGCTGCTCGGGGGTGAAGGCCTCGGTGGGGCCGGTGACCATGTGGCCGGCGTTGTGGATCAGGACATCGATACGGCCGTGCTCGTCGAGGATCCGGCTGATCGCGGTGTCGACGGACTCCTGCGAGGTGACGTCGAGTTCGACGGAGCGCAGGTCGACGTTGTGTTCCTTGCTGTAGACGCAAGCGGCTTCGACCTGCGGGGCGTTGCGGGTGGTGGTCTGGCGCATTCCGGCGTACACGGTGTGCCCGGCGTCTGCGAGGGCGCGGGCCGTCAGGGCGCCGAATCCGCTTGAGGCACCGGTGATGACGACGATGTTGCTCATGACACGTATCTCCTGGGGTGTCTGGACGACCGGGTCCGGCCGACGCCGTCGATGGCTGCGGCCGGTTGCGGGCGTTGCGATCAGGCGATGCCGCCGTTGGCGTAGAGGACCTGACCGTTGATCCACCGGGCCGGCCCAGCGAGGAAGGCCACCGTTTCGGCGATGTCCTGTGGGGTGCCCAGGCGTTCGAGCGGTGCCGCCTTGGACAGGTTGGCGATCGTCGTGTCGTCCTTGCCCTCGAGGAAGAGCGGAGTGGCGGTGGGACCGGGTGCAACGGCGTTGACGGTGATGTCCTTGCCGCGCAGTTCCCGGGCGAGTACGAGCGTCATGGCCTCGACTGCACCCTTGCTTGCCACGTAGGCGCCGTAGGCCGGGAACTGCAGGCGGGTGACGGACGTTGAGAAGTTGATGATCGCGCCGCCGCCGCGTACGCGCCGGGCCGCCTGCTGGGAGACGACGAAAGTGCCGCGGATGTTGGTGCGATGCATGCGGTCGAGGTCGTCGAGGTCCAGCGTCGCGATGGGCGAAAGGATCATGATCCCGGCAGTGTTGACCACGATGTCGATGCCGCCGAACTCCCGTTCCACCGCGTCGAAGGCGGCGGACATCGCGTGCTCGTCGGCGACGTCACCGCCCACCGCCAGGGCCCTGCCGCCGGACGAGGTGATGGCGGCGACCGTCTCGTCGGCCTTGGCCTTGTTACCTGCGTAGTGCACGCCGACGGCGATGCCGTCCGACGCCAGCCGCTGTGCGACGGCCCTGCCGATGCCGCCGGAGCCGCCGGTGACGAGGGCGACGCGGGTCACGTTGTTGTTCATGATGTTTCCTTCGGTGAATTCAGGCGGGGGAGCGTGAGGGGGCCCTGACGTCGGGCGTGCTTGACCAGCGCCGCGAGCTGCGCTGCGGCGCGCGGACGGGCAAGTCAGCTCGTCTGGCTGGAGCGTGCGATCTGGGTCAGCCACTGCTTGAGCAGTGCGGACTCGGCAGGTGTGAAGGGCTGCGGCGTGAACTCGTCCACGGACGACAGCAGCGTCGTGGCTGCTGCCAGCCGTACATCCTGCGCTGCGGCGTCTGCTGCCGGAGCGAGAAGGATGGCCCGGTGGATCGCATCGCGGACCATGATGGACAGGTCCAGGTCCGGGTACAGCGCGGGACGCGTGATCAGGGCGAGGGCGACGCCGGTGTTTGCCGACATGACCATGCGTGCGGCCACATCCGGTGTGACGCGCAGGCGCCCCTGCTTGGCGAGCCGCTCGAGGACCTCACGCAGGATGCGCATGGCCTCCTCCGCGGCCTCGGGCTCTGAGCCCGGCGCCGAGGAGAACATCAGCTTGTAGGCGTTGGGGTGTGCCAGCGCGAACGCAGTGTGGCTGTCCCATCCCGCCCGCAGGTCCTGCAACGGGTCCGCCGACTTCTCGGCGGCCCTCTTGCTGCCCAGGTACTGGTCCCAGACATGGTCGACCGTGGCTCTGAGCAGCCCGTTCTTGTCGCCGAACAGCCGGTACAGCACGGGCTGTTGGACGCCGGCGGCCTCGCTGATCGCGCGGGTCGACACGTCGCCACCGGGGGAGTGGGCGAGCAGCTCCGCCGTCGCCTCGATTAGCGCTGATCTCGTATCCATGTAATCGACGATAACAGGGGTCGTAGTCAACGACAACAGGAAGTTGTTATCGGCGATTCATGAGGGCGTGCCGTGGGCCGGCTGCAGGCCCTCGCCGCGTACGGCCGTGTCGCCAACGGCGTCAAGGCGAGGGCGGGGTCGATGCCGGGGCGCTGGCGTGACTGGCTCTCTAGGGGCTGAACGACGGATGCGCTCTGTCCCGTCTGACGGCGATCGGCATGTCCAGTCGGAGGTCGCCGATGGCCTCGGTGTTTGGTCACGTCGACGGCGTTGAGCTCCACGGGCCTGCCCGCTCCTTCGTGACCCCTCCGTGCCCCTAGCGGTGCCGGAGTGGTGCACCGTGGGTCGGATCGCGGCGCCTCCGCCAGCGGCGACGACAGGGCCCGTGACTTTGCCGACTCGGTCACTGACGAGGAACGCGACCGCTTGGGCGACTTCTGCCGGATCGGCACCGCGGCGCGGCGTGGTCGCCTCCCCGTGCCGCACATGTCCGCTTCCATGACGGCGACAGCCTCGGAGGTGTGAAGGGAGCGGGCGACACCGCGTTCACGCGGGCGCGGCGGCCGTGCTCGACGCCGCTGACGGTCAACACGTCGCGGCTCGCCGGCTGGTGACCTGGCGGGTGACGGCTGTGCGCCTGGAAAGGGCAGCTCAACGCCCCGCTGCGCAACGCCACATAGTCCCGAGATGTCTGGCTCCGGGGCTCTCGCCTTGAGTGAGGGCGCGACATCCGCCTCGCGGGTCGCGCCAGCCGTTTTCCGGTGACGCGTTCAGCCTTCCTCGGCCTGCCGGCGCTCTATCGGCTACAGGCAGTACAAGCCGTCGAGGGCGCCGACGACGAAGCGCAGGCGCCTACGCGCGGGTGCGACGGTCCTGGCTCCTCAGGTGTGAGGGCCGACGCCGGATCTCCGGGTGGTCGGGAACTTCGTCGGTGGCGTCGATACGGCCATGAAGCCCCCGGTCGTCTCGCCCTGGCGAGAACGCACGAGCCCCCGGCACCTCAACCGTCGGCGGCCAGGCGGTCCAGCCACTCCCTCAGTAGACACTGCTCCGCACTGCTGAGGGTCGTCTGTTCGGGCAGTGCGGCGTGCAAGGCGCGGGCGGCGCCTGCCGGGCCCGCGTCTTGCACGGCCGGCTGTTGGTTGGTGACGGCGGTCACCATGGCCTCCCGCAGAGTGGTCAAGAGGGCTGGGTTGCGCCGGCCCGTGGGCAGGGACAGCCAGGTGAGCACTGCGCCGCGCGCCGTGGCATGGATGATCTGGGCCGCGAGTTCCTCGTCGACCCGCAGCCAGCCGCCGGCGGCGAGGCGCCGGACACGGCCCATCAGGATCTCCATGCCGGCCTTGAAGGCGGCCGAGGTGGCCCTCGTGGGTTCGCTGTACATCAGTGTGTACAGCGCGGGATTGGCCAGACCGAACTCGACCGCGACGTCCCAGCCGGCTCTCAGGTCCTCGATGGGGTCCTGCGGGTCGGGGTCGACGTGCTTGGTGGCGAGAAACATGGCGAAGCCGTGCTCGGCCACCGCGTCGAGCAGCCCGTCCTTGTCGCCGAACAGCCGGTAGATGGCCGGCGGCTGCAGGCCTGCGCCCTCAGCGACCGCGCGGGTGGTGACCGCGTCACGACCTCCGCGCGTCAGCAGGTCGATGGCGGTCTCGATGACCCGCTGCCGGGTCTGTTCGCGACCGATGGCCGCAGCGTCGGCTGCGCTGCTCCCGCTCAGTGGACGTCGTGACATATATCAATGATACCGCGCGACTGGTTCCGCCGTTAGTATCAGTGATACCGTTCAAGTGATTCCATTGGAAACGAATCGTGGAGGAGCATCGCATGTCCGACCGGCTGCGGATCATTGCATTGGAAGAGCACGTCGTCCTGCCTGCGATCATGGAGGCGTGGTCGCGGTCCGGGGTGCCGGAGCTGCCGAATCTGGGGTTCGGCGACAGCCCCGTCGCCCAGCGACTGCGCGACACCGCGGAGATGAGGCTGGCGCACATGGACGACCAGGGAGTCGATGTGGCGGTGCTGTCGATCTCGACACCGGGCGTGCAGAACCTGCCCGACGCGGATGCGGTCGCCGTGGCCCGCGACACCAACGATCAGCTCGCGGAGATCGTGGCCGGCAACCCCGACCGGTTCCGGGCGTTCGCAGCGATCCCGACGCAATCGCCGTCGGCCGCGGCTGCGGAGCTTGAGCGGGCGGTCACCGAGCTGGGCTTCCCGGGCGCCATGCTCTACGGGCGCACCGGATCCAAGCTCGCCGACGACCCCGAATACGACGAGCTGTACGCCACTGCGGAGCGGTTGCAGGTCCCCCTCCACTTCCACCCGCAGATGCCTGTGCAGGCGGTGAGGGACGCCTACTACTCGAACATCGGTCCCATCGGGAACGCGCTGGCCGGACCTGCGATCGGCTGGTACTACGACCTGGGCGTCCAGTACCTTCGGATGATCTTCTCCGGCGTCTTCGACCGGCACCCCGGTCTCCAGGTGATCGCCGGCCACTGGGGAGAGGTCGTGCTCTTCTACCTCGACCACACCGGGTTCTTCGCCGACGCCGGTGGCCTGGCTCGCCCGCTCGCCGACTACTTCAAGCAGAACTTCTGGGTCGCCGGCAGCGGCACCGTCAGTCCCCGCTATTTCCGCTGGACAGCCGAAGTCGTGGGGACCGAACGGATGCTGTACTCCACTGACTACCCCTTCACCTACGGGTTCCGACCCGGTGGCTTCCCCTTCGTGGACACCAGCGCCGGCGTCGCCCGGTCCTTCCTCGAGGACGCCCCCTTCACCGACGAGCAGAAGGCCGACATCGCGCACCGCAACTGGGAACACCTCACCTCCCGCGCCACACACCTCGCCCGGTGACCTGGTGTCCCGTGATGCTGTTCGTGTTTCGGCAGATCTCTCTCAACGCTGTTCAGCGCGCTTCTTGAGGGTTGGCCCGGGTGGCGCTGGCAGGACAACGAGACAGTGAGCCGGCTTCGAGATTCGCCGGCATGGGGCGTCCGGCCGGGCGGCCGGCCCGCGCCGACTCCCGGCTGCTGGAGGGCTCCGGCGTCGACATGGCGAGGCGATCAGGCTCCCTTCGCCGGTTCGTGGTAGGTGCAGCCGGTAAGTCCGGCCGCGGTCAGAGTGAGGTGCTTGGCCAGTACCTCGGCCGCGGTGTGGGCGTCACGGGTCAGGGCCGCCTCCTCCAGCCGGCGGTGCTCGCCAACGTGTTCCCGGTCGGGGCGGCGGTGCGCCGACCAGCGGCGGGCCAGCTCGCTCGCGGTCCACATGCGGTCGAAGGTCTCCAGCAGGACGGGGTTGCCGCAACCGTCCAGCAGCGTGCGGTGGAAGACCCGGTGGGCCTCGGACCATGCGCTGCTGTAGTACTCGCCCTCCTCGGGCACGTACGCCGGGGTGCGGGCCAGGCGGTGGTGTGCGGCTCGCACGCGGGCCTCCCAGTCGACGTCGCCGCGCTCGATGGACATGCGCAGCACGACCGGTTCGATGGTCCGGCGGGCTTCTGCGATCTCCTGCCAGCGGCGGTCGGAGAAGGACGGGACGACGAAGCCGCGGTTGGGCAGCCGGTCGGCGAGGCCCTCGCCGACCACCCGCACGAGCGCCTCGCGCACGACGGCCAGGCTCACGCCCTGTTCCCTGGCAAGGTCCTGGGGCTTGAGGGCGTCGCCGGGGGCGTAGTTCCCGCGCATGATCGCGTCCCGCAGATGCGCGTAGACCTGCTCGGAGAGCATCTGCTTCCCCGACGAAGTCGAAGTGTAAACCGTCTGAGCCATGCCCATCATCATAGACGATCCGGCAAATAATCGATTATTGATGCTATCGTCGATCCAGTGGCCGAGGATGCACGGCGGCGCCCTCTACGCGATGGCCGCTGCGTGCCCTCCAATCGGCCGCATCACCGCCAGCCCACAGCACGTGATGAAAGGAAAGCGACACGATGAGCACCAACGACCCCTTCGCCCGCCTCCCCGAGGCGGCCTCCTTCACCGTCACCAGCACCACCGTTACAGACGGCGATGCCTGGCCCGCAGAGCAGTTCTCCGGAATTTTCGGCGTCCTCGGCGGGAAGGACGTCTCCCCGCAGCTGTCCTGGAGCGGCGCCCCGGAAGGCACCAAGAGCTACGCCGTCACTGTCTACGATCCCGACGCCCCCACCGGGTCCGGGTTCTGGCACTGGGCGGTCGCCGACATCCCCGCCACCGTCACCGAACTGCCCGAGGGCGCTGGTGACGACACCGGCGTGGGCCTGCCCGAAGGAGCCTTCCAGCTGCCCAACGACGCTCGCATGGCCCGGTTCATCGGCGCCGCCCCGCCGGCCGGACACGGCCCGCACCGCTACTTCACGGTGGTGCACGCCCTCGACGTGGCCTCCATCGGCGTTGCGGCCGACGCCACCCCGGCCGTCCTCGGCTTCACCATGACCGGGCACATCCTCGGCCGCGCGGTCCTGACCACCACCGCCGAAACCCCCGCCTGACCAACAGCATGTCCCAACTCATCGACACCACGGAGATGTATCTCCGCACCATCCTCGAACTGGAGAGGAAGGCGCGGTCCCCCTGCGCGCCCGGATCCCCGACGGTCAGCCAGACGGTGGCACGGATGAAGCGGAACGGGCTGGTGTCCGTCGCCCGCGACCGGCACCTGCAACTGACCGACGAGGGCCGCCACCCAGCGACCCGCGTGATGCGCAAGCACCGCCTCGCGGAGTGCCTGCTCGTCGACGTCATCGGCCTGGAATGGGAGCACGTTCACCGCGAAGCCTGCCGCTGGGCACGTGATGAGCGAGGCCGTCGAACGCCGCGTCCTGGAGATACTGCGGCACCCGACGCAGTCCCCCTACGGCAACCCGATCCCGGGCCCGGAGGAGCTCGGCGGGAAGAGCACGGTGGATCCGTTCCTCGACGAGAGCATGCTCAGCCTCAGCGGCCTGAAGCCCGGGCCCGAACGGCGCGAGCGCGGTCGTACGGCGCATCGGGGAACAGATCCAGACCGACCCCCGGCTGATGTACCTCCTGCGGCACGCCGGAGTGCAGCCCGGCGCGGTCGTGAGCGTGACGTCATGGCCGACGGCGTGAAGGTCGGCAGCGGCGGGGAGGCCGCTGAACTCCCCACGCAGACTGCCGCGCTCGTCTTCGCGGCCAAGCGCTGAGCCCAGCCGGGCGCTGGCCGTTGCCATGGCCCGTGCGGGCACGAGGGTTGGCTCTGGACCACGATCGTGGTCCAGAGCCAACCCTCGTTGCGGCAACCCCACGAGGCCACCGCGACCAGGGGCGCGACGCCCAGGGTTCAACGACATCAGCGATCTGACCAGGGCCTTTCACCGGAAGTACCCCCCATGCTCCCGTGGCGAGTGCCCCGGTGACTTCAAACAGCTCATGAATAAAGCCAGTTCATGCAGCCCCGGGCGAAGAGGGCCTGGTCAGTCGATGACTGCGGTGGCTTCGATCTCGACCAGGTGCTCGGGTACGTCCAGCGCCGCAACGCCCAGCAAGGTGGCCGGGGGTGCCGGGGTGACGCCCAGTTTCGTGACCGCCCGGGTGATCCCTTCCATGAGCAGCGGCATCTTGTCGGGGGTCCAGTCGACGACGTAGACGGTCAGTTTCGCCACGTCGTCGAGGGAGGCACCGACGTCGGCCAAGGCGGTGGCGATGTTGAGGTAGCACCGCTCGACCTGAGTGGCGAGGTCACCCTCGCCGACAGTGACACCGTCGGCATCCCAGGCGACCTGGCCTGCGATGAAGACCAGCTTCGAGCCGGTCGAGATCGACACCTGCTGGTAGGCATCGATCTTCGGCAGTCCGCTGGGGTTCACCAGGGTGATGGGCATGCTGCTGCCTCCTTGTCACGAGGGCGCTCCGCGACGCCTTTACTCTCTTGTGGTTACTTCAGAACCGTAAGAGAGTGGTCGCTGACATGGAAGAACGCACTTTTCAGTGACTGGGGAACCTTATGGTGACCAAGCAGTTCATGGGCTCGCGCGACGAAGCGGACCTGAGGCGCGCAGACTCTCTGGCCCGGGAGATTTTCTCGGACGTCGCCAACAAGTGGGCCCTCCTGATCATCGAGGCTCTGGGGGAGCGCACCCTGCGCTTCGGCGAACTGCGGGACGAGATCGAGGGCATCAGCCACAAGATGCTCACCCAGAACCTGCGCATGCTGGAGCGCAATGGCCTGGTCGAGCGGACGGTGCACCCGGTCGTGCCGCCGCGGGTCGAGTACACCCTCACCGAGCCGGGCCAGGCCCTGCGAGTGACGATCGACGGACTGTGTGACTGGACCCACCGGTACCTCGGCCACATCGAAGCCTCCCGCCACCGCTTCGACGACTGACGGGTTGACCACTTGCCGACTGCCCTAGTTGATCTATTCCAAGGGGTCAGTGACGTCGGGGCGCAGGACGGTTTGTCCGGTGGCGTCGTTGTGCCGGATCGCGGCGGCCAGCGCGAGGATGCGTTGCATGACGCGGGCTATGACCCCTCCGGGTGTGCGCCCTCGGTGCCGTTCGACGTCAAGCTGTCCCTTGAAGGTCTCGTTGATCGATTCGATGACCTGCCGCAGCGGCTTGAACAGGGCTGCACCAGGCCGTTCCCGTTCACCTTTACGGGCCGGCCGCAGCAACTGGACTCCACGCTCGGACAGTTCGCGTTCGAAACCACGGCCGAAGAGTTCTTGTCGCCGATGATTCGGTGGCCAGGAGGTCAGAAGCGCCTGTGGCTGGCGCAGTAGCCGTATTCGGCCCAGCCTGCCAGGTCGGAGCGTTTGGCGGTCTCGCGTGAGCGGCCGCATTCGACCGGGGTGGAGTCCACGACCCATACGTCGCCGCTCCACACCGAGGTGGTGGTGGCCAGGATCCGGTTGACGCTTCGCATCAAACCGGCGGCCTTGCGCAGCCGCTTGTTGTAGCCGGGCTGCTGGGGCAGGTAGGGGAAGAGGTGGCGCAGGTGGGCACGGGCATGGCGGAGCCCTCGCGACAGCACTCTATGCGACGACCGATCTTGGATACCCTCGTTGTCGTCTCCGCAGGCACCCCTTGGGCCGCACCACCAGGAGGAACCAGTGTCATACCCGCAACCGCTCACCCCCGAGGAGAAACTCGCCGACGCGAAGAAGCAGCTGAGCCTCCCGCGTATCGTCGTGATCTGCGGCTCCACCCGTTTCATGACCGAGATGACCGAGGCCGATCTGCGGGAGACCAAAGCCGGAAAGATTGTCGTCAAGCCGGGTTGCGACATGAAGTCGCCGCACGAATTTTGGTCCGATCCTGTCGAGGCCGAGGCGCTGAAGGTTCGACTCGACGATCTGCACCGAGCGAAGATCCGGCTCGCTGATGAGGTGCTCGTAGTCGGCGACTACATCGGAGACAGCACCCGAGCCGAAATCGCCTACGCCCGGTCGCTGGGCAAGCCCGTGGGGTTCACGCACCCCGAAGTCGACCCCGACGCCTGACCGCCCACCCCCACACCCTCCGCAGGCACCCTTGGAATTGATCATCTAGCTTCGCGACGGTGCCGGCTCGCGTGCCGGACAACAGTCCTGCCCGGTCGGCGAGGACTGACGCGTGCCTCGCCGGCGCCTTCTGCGCCGCCGCCGAGGTACGCGCCGGGCACCGGGCACGCAGACCTACCTCCTGGCACGGACGGTTTCGGGGGAAGGGGTCCTCGTACGGTGCGGGGGCGGTCACGGCAGGGCCCGCCGGCAGGTGGCCGGGCGTGCGGGAGCCGTGTCGCCCGTAAGTTGACGGCCGTGAACGTTACTTATCGGCGCAGACTGTCTCTAAATGCCCACTCGGCGCCTGGGTCTGCTTCCGGGATCGGCGCCGGCGCGCCGCCACTGTGCGGGGCTTATTCCGTGCACCTTGCCGAAGGTGCGGGCGAAGTAGCCGGCGTCCGGGTAGCCGACCTGCCTGCCGATCTCGTTGATCGGCAGTTCGGTCGCGGCGAGCAGGCGCCGGGCTTGCACCATTCGCCGCTCGGTGATCCACTCCTGCACGGTACGCCCGGTCCGTCGGCGTACCGTCGAGGTGAGGTGGCCTGGGGAGACACTGACTGCGGCGGCCACGTCGCGCAGTGACAGCGGTTGCGGGTAGCGCTGCTCGATGACCTCGAACACCTCGGCGAGCAGTGGTTCCCGGTTCTCGCGCAGGTCGCCCACGACGTCTGCGGCGAGCCGGGACACTCCGACCAGCAGCAGTGTCAGGTGCGCCGGCACGGCCTCCTGGTAGCCGTCCTGGCGTTGCGTCAGTTCGTCGTGCAGGGCCTTGATCCGGGCGGCCCACCCTGGCCGGTCCGGTTCGGGCACCCGCAGCCGCAGGGCGCCGATCGCTCCGCCGCGGACGAACGGGAACAGCAGCGGGTGCGTGCGCCAGGCCAGGTGGGCGCCGGGGACGTCCGGGCCGAGCGCGTCGGCGGTGAAGAACACGCCCCAGCCGTCGGCGTGGGCCAGGTCGGTGGCGTGGATGTGGCCCATCACGTCGCCGGGCGCGATGATGAACAGGTCGCCGGCCTCGATCGGCCAGGCCCGCCGACCGGTGCGCAGCAGCCCGCCGGTGGTCTCGAAGTACGCCAGGCCGGGGAAGTCGTGCGCGTGCTCCTCGAAGGTGCCGGTGCCCTCCCAGCCGTGCTCCAGCCGCCAGGTCGCCACGGGCAACTCGCCGGGCGCCGGCAGCATCGAGTAGGTCGCAGGCCGGTCCCGGCTGGGTGCCTTTCGCACGGTCCTCACCGTCGAATCGTCCCATTGAAGCCGCAGATCGGTACAGGCCCGCAGCTTCAGACGGGGGCAGACTGATGGCATGACCGAAAAAATGTCTCAGCCGCTCACAGACCGGGAGTACATCCCGGGCCTGGGCAAGGGCTTCCTGACGCCGCTGTACGACGTGGCGCACCGCGTGTTCGGGCTGCGCCCGATCCATCAGGAGATGATCACGCTGGCCGGATTGCAGGACGGGCACCGGGCGCTGGATGTCGGCTGCGGCACCGGGAACCTATTGCAGGCGACCGGTCAGCGGCACCGGAACGTGGACCTCGTCGGGCTGGATCCCGACCCGAAGGCGCTGGCCCGCGCCGGGCGCAAGGCCCGGCGGGCCGGACTCACCATACGGCTGGATCGCGGGTTCGCCCAGGAACTGCCCTATGACGACGGCTCGTTCGACCGAGTCTTCTCCAGCCTGATGCTGCACCACCTGGACAGCACGTCGAAGGACGCGCTGCTTGCCGAGGTGCGCCGGGTGCTGCGGCCCGACGGACTGCTGGTCCTGGCCGACGCGGTGCTCGACGAGCACGGGCAGGACCACCGGCACGGCCGAGGGCACCGGCAGGGCGGGATGCGCGCCCGGATGCGCGAACAGTTGCACGACAACGTCGGCGACGGCGTGTCGCAGCGGATCGCCGCAGCCGGCTTCACCGTGGAGCCAACCCGCATCATGGCACTGCGGATCGGCGGGAGAGTCGGCATCGAACTGGCGCACCCGACCGGGTCAGCCCAGAAATAGCCTCGGCCAAACGGCCTGCTGGGTGCATGGCGGACACCCGGCAGCTTCTGCCGTACAGCCGTATCAGCCGGCGTGTTGCTGAGAACGCCAGTACGACTGCCGCTACTTCCCGTCGCGGCCCACCTGGGCCGGCCGGCTCGGCCGAGCCGGTAAGCGAGACCTTAGCCCTGTGGCCCTGTGCCGCCGAGCACGCCGATCACGAGGCGGGAGACGTTGTCATGGAAGCCTTTGCCTGTGGTTGAGAGTCGGTGGGCGCGGTGAGTGCCGGGCGGTGGAAAGCCGCCTCGCGGGTCAGGCTCACACGGTCGAACAGGGACTCCGCTGCACACGCCATGGCAAGGCTGCCTCGCAGTGACGTTCGCGGCCTCATGGCAGTGGCTGCTCGGTCCAGATGCACTTGCCTTCCGCGGTGTAGCGGGTGCCCCAGCGGTGGGAGAGCGCGGCGACCAGTTGCAGGCCTCGGCCGCCCTCGTCGGTTTCCCCCGCGCGGCGGATTCGGGGTGTGGTGAGGCTGCCGTCCGACACCTCGCAGACGAGTGTCCGACTGCGGAGCAGACGCAGTCCGACGGGGCCCCTGGCGTGCCGGACCACATTGCCTACCAGCTCGCTGACCAGCAACTCGGTTGTCATGATCAGGTCTTCCAGGTGCCATGCGGTCAGCTGCCTCCGGATGAGGTCGCGGGCCTGGCCTGCCGCGACGGGATCGTGGGGCAGCGACCAGGACGCCATGTCACTGGCAGTGAGAGTGTGGGTGCGGGCGACGAGCAGCGCCGCGTCGTCACTGGTCCGTTGCTGGGCGGGCAGTAGGGCGGAGACGAGCGAGTCGCAGAGCACGTCCAGGCAGTCGTCGGGGGTTCCGCGGCCCGTGTTCCCGTCCGCCAGCGCCCCGGCCAGCTGGCTGATCCCGCTCTCGATATCGCGCCGGGCGGATTCCACGAGGCCGTCGGTGTACAGCACCAGGAGGCTCTCCGCGGGGAGCGTCACCTGCGTCGTCTCGAACGGCGGTGTGGCCGCGCCGAGCGGAGGGTCGGCTGTCAGATCGAGGAATCGCACGCTGCCGTCCGGGCGGACCACGACGGGGGGCGGGTGCCCCGCGCTGGCGAACGTGCACACCCCGCTCGCGGGGTCGTAGAGGGCGTACAGACACGTGGCGTAGAAATCGTCGCCGAGCTCGTTGACCATGTCGTTGAGGTGGGAGAACAGCTCGTCGGGCGGCAGCTCCAAACCGGCCAGCGTGTGCACGGCGGTGCGCAGCCGGCCCATGGTGGCGGCTTCGGACAGGCCGTGGCCCATCACGTCCCCGATGACCAGCGCGACCCGGTCGGCGGAGAGCTGGATGACGTCGTACCAATCGCCGCCGACGTCCACCCCCTCGGTGGCCGGCAGGTAGCGGGCGGCTGTGTCGACGGCGGGCAACGACGGCAGGGCACGGGGGAGCAGGCCGCGTTGCAACTGCTGCGCCTGGCTCTGCGCGGCGTCGTACAGCCGGGCGCGCTCCACGGCCTGGGCGACCAGGCCGCTGAGGGCGATCAGCAGGGTGCGTTCCTCACTGGTGAGGCGGCGGGGCCGGTCGAAGGAGACGACGCAGCCGCCCACGGGGCGGCCTGAGATCATCAGCGGCAGGATCGCCCAGGCCCGCTTTCCACCGAGCTCGGCGGTGTCGTACGTTGCGGGGTAGTCGGTGCGCAGTTCCTCCGGTGAGGCGATAAACCTCGGAATGCCGTCTCGCAGTGCCAGGTCGATAGGGCTGTCGGGGGGAATGCCCTGGGCGATCCGGTCGACGAACGCCCGCGGGTAGCCGATCGTTTCCAACGCCTGCAGGCGGTTGCCCTCGACGGCGTGGATGACCAGTCCGGTGGCGCCGACGAGCGGCAGTACCCGTTGTGCGGCGACGGTCACCACGTCCTTGACGGTCAGGGACTCGGCGAGGGCCGCTGTCAGCTCCTTCGTGCGCGCGGAACGTTCGGCGGCCGCGCGCTCGGCTGCTGCGCGTTCCGCCTCGATGCGCCGGATCTCGGTGACGTCGGTCAGGTAGACCGTCAGTCCGTCGGGGATGGGGATCAGTCGCAGGTGGTAGCAGTGCCCGTCGGCCGGCAACCTCAGGTCCAGCCCCGTGGGCACGCCATCGGCGACCGCCTGACGGCAGCGTGACTCGAAGCCGGGCACGTCGACTTCCGGAAGGTCCCACAACCTCCGGCCGACCAGCTTCGGCGAGGCGCCGAGCAGCTGCTCGGCACGGACGTTGACGTACATGATGCGCCATTCGGCGTCGACCGCCAGGAAGCCGTCGTTCATATGCCGCAAGGCCCGTCCCGCGGAGTCCATGGCGGCCAGGGTCTCCGTGGACCGCCACAATCGCCCGACCATACGGTCCGGTGCCCCGTCGTCGCCGAGGAAGATACGGCCCCGTACCTCCACCCAGCCGACCGTTCCATCCGGTCGGCGCACCCGGTGCCTGACGTTGTACTCCGCCCCCTCCCGCAGAGACTGCTCGTACTGCGCCAGTACCACCGGAAGGTCGTCGGGATGGATCAGGCTCCGCCATGTCTCGATCCGCCCGTCAAACGCCTCCTGGGGAATGCCCAGGACGAGCGTCATGGTGTCGTCCCACACCAGCGTGCCGGCGCGGATATCCCAGTCCCATGCCCCGACCGGGATGATGTTCAGGGCATGCCGAAGTCGTTCGAACACGTCTGGGTCCGGCCGCTGCTGCTGCCCTGGACGGCCGAGGAGACCGCTGTTCGGGGAGCCGGCCACGGCCTGCGACGGCGCCGCTGCGACCCCTGTGGGCGCGGCAGCCTGCCCCGTCGCCGGCCCGGCCTGCCCCGCAACGACCTGCTCGGTGCGCGAGGTCCCTCCGTCTCCGGCGCCCGGGACGACGGCCTGCTCCGTCGACTCGGCCCGTCCCGAGGACTGGGCCTGTCCGCGCCGTTCGCCGCTTGTCGGGCCAGACGGTGGAAGCCGGAGGACATTCGTGGGGCCTTCCGGTTCCGGCAGGCCGGAAGCGCGCATTTCCGCCACCTGCATGCCTCCGTCCCCATCGCTTGTCCTACGGGACGCCGATACCGCATATCGGACTGGAATGGCAAAAAATTCGATTCAACTGTATCTCCAGGTGTGGGCAGCACTCGTGAGCCGTGCACGGAGCACGCATGGAGCATCAGAGAAACCGGCGGTTGCCGCGATCGCAGACCACCGGCCCACGCCGTGCCGCACGTGATCCACCGGGTGGTACAGCGGCACGATGTTGCCGTCAGCGAGTTCGGGTTCTCGACGTAGGCGACGCGCTTTCCAGTCGCGCGTTTGGTGATCGGGCCGTAGACCGGACATATGGTGCTCCGACCGCCCGTGGAACCGATGCTGGCGCAGGCCCGCGACCGTCTGCCCGCGCCCGGAGCTCTGCCCGGTGGCCTGGTATTTCAGCCGAAGTTCGACGGCTACCGCGCCTTGCTCTTCACGCCGTGTCTCCCGCCCGGCACTGTGCTCTTGCAGTCCCGCAGGGGGAGCTTGATTCAGGGCCCGCTTCCCGGACATCGTCCACGCGTGTGCCCGCCTGCCCGACGGGCTGGGGTCCTCGAGGGGGTTATGTGACCTGTGGGGGTGTCTCAGCCCCAAGGTGTCTCAGGCGGCGCAGCTCCCATGGACGAGACGTGACGAGCGTCGCGGCCACGTGCCGCAGCGGCCGCTCAGAGGTGGCCGTCCAGGAACTTCCGTACCTCGGCGATGGTCATAGGCCCCGTGCCGTGCGCCACCGCCTCTCCCTCCTTCAGCAGGACGTAGGACGGGGCTGCGGTGATCCCGTATCGCTTGGTTGCGGCCGGACAACGCGTGATGTCGGCGCGGACGGCCGTCAGGCGGCCCGTGTAGTCGTCGGCGATGCCACCCACGACGAGGTCCATCACCCGGCAGGGCTCGATTGCCTTGGGCCATGTCCCGGTGAAGTATGCGAGGACCGGAACTCCGCTCATCCCGAGGATGAAATTGAATTCCGCGTCCTCACGGGGTCGGTGAACCCGTTTCGTCATGGAGGCTCCTGACCTCACGTTCCGTCATTCCATCCCCATCATCCTGCGCGCGGTGTGCCAGGCCGGTCCGGTTCGTCGTCCGGTTGACCTGTCGGAAGGGAGGCACGGGGCCGTCGCAGAACCACGATGGTCCCCGGCGCGAGCGGCCCGGCCCCCGCCCCTGGTGACCCGGCCTGGCCGCCCCGCCGGTCACTCAGCTGAAGCACGCCGCGCGCCCGTGGGTCAGCTCGTGCCAGGACAGTGCCCCCGACGGGCTTCCCCGAGGCCCTGTCTGGTCTTCGCATCAACCCCCGGTCTCAGCTGGCTAATACCGCTCTTCCTGGGCCGCATGAGCCAGCCGATGGCACCGAGACCGAGGCAGATTCCTGGACCGCTCGCGGACGCGGTCGTGGACGGTCGAAGTACGCGTCAGCTGACCCGAAGACCGACGGCCAGCGTCAGTTCAAGGACCCGGTGTGGCGACGCGAGATCCGGAAACAGCTCCCGCAGCTGCGACATCCGGTACCGGACTGTCTGGGGATGGACGAACAACGCCGCCGCCACCTCGTCCCGCCTGCCCTGGTGCAGCAGCCACGCCCGCAACGTCTCCTCCAGCCGCCGTGCGGTCGCGACAGGCAAGGTCCGCAACGGTGCGAGGGCTCGGGCACGCAGGTCCGCGAACGCGTCCACGTCGGCGCTCAGCACCAGCTCGGGCAGGTGGTCCTCGGTGTCGCGAATAGCAGCGGAGAGGGAGCGCGCGCGTACGGCTCGTGCGTACGAGGCGGATGCACGAGCCCATGGCCGGGCCGGGCCGACCACGGCGGTGCGGTCGGTCAGCTGCCGCAAGAGATGTGATCGGTCGGCATCGGGGACGAGCAGCACGCCGGTGGCGTCCGGCAGATCGTCGAGGACGAGGGTGCTCGGGTCGAGCACGCGGTAGGCGGGCCGGGCCTGGGCGGCGGGCAGCAGGACCGCGGTCAGCGAACCCGGAGGCTGCCACCCGGCCCGTTGCGCAGAGGCCATCAGCACATCCGCACTCGCGCCGGCGAGGAGATCACGGGCCAGGTGTTCCAGGTGGCGCTCGTGGGCCCTTCCCCGGGCGGCCAGTTCGTCGGCGTGGCCCGCGGCGCTCGCGGCGGAGAGCTCGTCGATGTAGGCGAAGGTCAGCTCGGCGAACTTGGCGACCTCGGCGGCGGGCAGACCCGCGGGGACGGCACCCGCTGCCAGGCATCGCCAGGCCACGCGGGCGCCGACGCGGTAGGCGCTGAGCAGAGCGTCCATCGAACGGCCGTCGCGGACCTCGCCGCGGCCCAGCTCGTAGGCCGCGTCCCCGGCGTCGCCACCCGTCGCGTTCCCGCTCGCGAGGTCCAGGTAGTGCCCCAGGGCGGTGCGGACGGCTCGGCGGATGGTGGCGCCCATGTGGCCCGACAGGGCGCCTGCGTAGGGAGGGACCTCGTCGATGATCGCCTGGACGACCTCGTCGGCAGTGGTCCTCAGCGCGGCCCGAAGTGCGGTGACCGTCGTCTCATCCAGGGCCAGCTCGCTGACCCTCCGGATCGCATGACTCACGTTTCTATTCCCTGCGAACAATTCAGCCGACCAGATTCACATCCTGCGGTCAGGACTTTACGCCTTCAGGCACAGCAAGCTGGACTCATGACGAGTGCAGCCCTCCGCAGTGGGGCGTGGAAACTGCTGGAGATGGTCACGACGCCGCTGCTGCCGTCGGACTACCTCGACCTGGTCAGCCCGCTGCGTGCGGGCGCTGACCTGCGTGGGCGCATCGAGGCCGTGCACCCCGAGACGGGTGACGCCGCGACCATCGTGATCAGGCCGGGACGGGGCTGGCGCGGCCACACGGCCGGTCAGTACGTGCGGATCGGGGTCGACGTTCGACGGGGTGCGCCTGTGGCGTGCCTACTCGCTCACTTCACCGGCAAAGCGCCAGGACGGCCGCGTCACGATCACCGTGAAGGCGATCCCGGACGGCAAGGTCAGCAACCACCTGGTCCGCAGGGCGAAACCGGGCACGCTGATCCAGCTCGACCAGGCGACCGGTGACTTCGTGCTGCCGCAGGCCAAGCCCGCCAAGGTGCTCTACCTGACGGCCGGCAGCGGCATCACGCCTGTGATGGGCATGCTGCGCGACACCGAGTTCGATGACGTCGTCATGGTCCACTGCGCGCCACAGCCGCAAGACGTGATCTTCCGCAACGAACTGCACGACCTGGTCGCGGACAAGAAGCTGCGGCTCACCGAGGTGCACACCGACACAGACGGCATGCTCGACATCGCCCGTCTCGACGAACTCGTGCCCGACTGGGCCGAGCGCGAGACCTGGGCTTGCGGGCCCGCGGGCCTGCTCGACGCCGCCGAAGAGCACTGGACCGAGCACGGCGTACAAGAGCGCCTGCACACTGAACGCTTCCGCCCCGGCATCGTCGTCGCCGGCGACGGCGGCGAGGTCACGTTCAGCGCCACCGGCAAGACCGTCGACGCGGACGGCGCCACGCCGTTGCTGGACATCGGCGAGGAGGCCGGCGTGCTCATGCCCTCCGGGTGCCGCATGGGCATCTGCTTCGGCTGCGTCACGCCGCTCAAGGCAGGCGCCGTCCGCGACCTGCGCACCGGCGAGATCACCGAGGCCGAGCCGGGCGTCCTCATCCAGACCTGCGTGTCCGCCGCGGCGGGCCCCTGCGACATCGAACGGTAGGAGCACCTTGACCGCCATCGACCCCACCGCCCACCTGACCGCGGAGCAGATCGAGGAGCTTGGTCGCGAGCTGGACGCGATCCGCGACGAGGTGATCGCCAGCCGCGGCGAGAAAGACGCCGCCTACATCCGTAAGGTCATCTCGGCGCAGCGCAAGCTCGAGCTGGTCAGCAGGGGCGTGCTGCTGTTCTCGATCTTCCCGCCCGCGTGGCTGCTCGGCACCGCCGGTCTGTCCGTGGCGAAGATCATGGACAACATGGAGATCGGCCACAACGTCCTGCACGGCCAGTGGGACTGGATGCGAGACCCGAAGATCCACTCCACCACCTGGGAGTGGGATCACGTCTCGCCGTCCGAGCAGTGGAAGCACTCGCACAACGAACTGCACCACACGTACACCAACGTGATCGGCAAGGACAACGACCTCGGCTACGGCATCATGCGCGTCGACGAGGACCAGAAGTGGCACCCGTTCCACCTCGGCCAGCCGCTGTGGAACTTCATCAACGCCTGCTTCTTCGAGTACGGCATCGCAGCGTACGACCTGGAGCTCGGCAAGAACCTGCATAAGCGCCGCCGCAACAACCCGGAGTTCCGCGCGCGGGCCAAGGCCGTGGGCCGCAAGATCCGCAAGCAGGTGCTCAAGGACTACGTGATCCACCCGCTGCTGTCGGGCCCGTCGTTCCTCACCACGCTCGGCGCCACGTTCACCGCGAACCTGGTCCGCAACATCTGGTCCCACTCGGTGATCATGTGCGGGCACTTCCCCGAGGGCGTACAGGTCTTCGAACGCCGGTCGATCAACGGCGAGACGCGCGGCCAGTGGTACCTGCGCCAGATGTTGGGCTCGGCGAACATCAGCGGCAGCAGGGCCATGCACTTCATGACCGGCAACCTCTCGCACCAGATCGAGCACCACCTGTTCCCGGACCTGCCGAGCAACCGGTACGCCGAGGTCGCGGTGAAGGTGCGCGCGCTGTTCGAAAAGTACGAACTGGAGTACGTCACCGGGCCGCTGCCCAAGCAGGTGTTCTCCGCGTGGCGCAAGGTCTTCCGGCTCTCGCTGCCGAACAAGAAGCCCAAGGTCAAGACGCCGGAACGCGAGCAGGAGGTCCTCGCGGCCTGATTCCCGGTATTGGTTCAGATCTTTCGGCCCTACCGGCGGCACCGCCGGGTTCGGTGAGATCCGTTGCGGACGCTGGGCGGCCGCGACATCAGACCGTACGACACGGGATCCGGGCAGCCCGGTGTCCGGCTGCGCTGCCTGGACGTGCGCCAGGAGCTCGGCACACAGCCCCCGGCGAGGTGTTGTAGTGCGCTGACCTGCCGTGGTCGGGCCGGTAGTCGGGTGCGTACGCGCACTCGGTGTGCCGACGGGCGGGCTGGGTGGAAGGCATGGGCTGTGACGTGGACACTGCCGGAACCGATGCTCGCCACCCCTGTGTCCGACCCTGTGCTGCTGCCGGGGTGGGCGGGTGAGCCGAAGTTATGGACAGGGTTTCGTCTTGTCCGTTGTCCACCACTGCCGGGGGGTGGGGCCTACGGCTTCGAAGACCCCACCTGGGCGATGGCATCAGTTCTGGCCGCTGCGCCCCTCAACGAGTGCCGAGCCGGTGCTCGGTGATCCAGCGAGCAGCCAAAAGTCCGGAAGCCGCGGTGAGGACGGCTGCGGCGATGACGGTGGCGTTCAGGCCGAGAGTATCGGCGAGGATGCCGGCGACCAGGGCGCCGGCGGCGTAGCCGATGTCCCGCCAGAACCGGTACGTCCCGAGGGCGTTGGCCCGCCAGGCGGGGTGGGCGTGGTCGGAGATGGATGCGATGAGGGCGGGATAGACCATGGCGGTGCCCAGGCCGAGCGCGATGGCGGACAGGATTCCGGCGAGGAGCGGGCGTTCGAGCAGGGCGAGGGCGAGGACGAAGCCGACGGCCTGGACGAGCATGCCGTAGACGATGAGTGGTTTGCGGCCGATGCGGTCGGCGAGGTGGCCGGTGGGGATCTGCCCAAGTCCCCACAGAATGGGGTAGAGGCCCTTGATGAGGCCGACGGCGGCCAGGCCGAGGCCGTGGTCGGTGAAGAGCAAGGGGAAGACGCCCCAGGTGAGGCCGTCGTTGAGGTTGTTGATCAGTCCGGCCTGGCTGGCGCCGCGTAGGGAGCGGTTGTGCCAGGAGGTGCGGGTGAAGGTGGCCTTCAGGCCGGTGTCCTCGTCGGTGGGCAGGAGCTTGGTGTGGTGGGCGAGTTCGAGGGCGACGTGGGCGGCGGTGTCGCGTACGACCAGGGCCAGGGCGAGGCCCGCGACGACGAAGACGACGCCGATGAGCTCGGGAACCGGGCGCAGGCCGTACGAAGTGGCGAGGTAGCCGGTGAGCAGGGCGGTGACGCCGACGGCGGTGTAGCCGGCGGCCTCGTTCAGGCCGGTGGCGAGCCCTCGGCGTGAGGGGCCGACGAGGTCGATCTTCATGTTGACGGTCATCGACCAGGTCAGGCCCTGGTTCAGGCCGAGCAGGACGTTGGCCGCGACGATCCAGCCCCAGGACGGCGCCCAGGCGAGGGCGAAGGGGACGGGGATGCCGAGCAGCCAGCCCGTCACCAGCAGCTGTTTGCGGCGGAAGCGTGCGGTGAGCGCCCCGGCGGCGAGGTTGGTGAACGCCTTGGTGAGGCCGAAGGCAATGATGAAGGAGAAGACCGCCAAGTCGCTGGTCAGGCCGAATGTCTCGGAGCCGATCAGCGGGACGGTGGTGCGTTCCAGGCCGACCAGGCCGCCGACGCAGACGTTGACGATCACCAGCAGGGTGAACTGCAGCCAGTTCTCTCGCAGGCCGAGCCGTACGGGGCGACCGGAGGCGTCGGTCGGAGTGGTGGCCAGAGGGGTGGCGTTCACGAGCGGGTGTCCTCCACGCCCTGCACGAGCCGCAGATCCTGTGCGGCGGCGTAGTCGGCCGGTCCGCCGTCGAGGACGGCGACATCGGTGTGGCCGGCCCGCTCCAGGAGGCTGGCGGCGGTCATGGCGCGCTCGCCGTGCCCACACGCCACGACCGGTCCGGTTGGGGCGTCGGCCGCGGACTCGTTGAGGGCGCCGAGCTCGATGTGCAGCGCGCCGGGGACGTGCCCGGCGGCGAACTCGGCTTCCTGCCGGACGTCGACGTAGGGGCGTCCCGCGGCGCGGTCGGCGGCGAGGAAAGCGGTGGTGGTTCGGGAGTTGCCTTCGGCGAGCCAGGCGTCCATGCCGCCCGCGAGGTGGCCGGCGAGACGCTCGTAGCCGATCTTGTATGCCTGCCAGACGATTTCGCTCAGGTCCTGGTCCTTGGCGGTGACGACGGCCAGGGGCGAGGTGTCGGGCAGGAGCCAGCCGAGCCAGGTGGCGAACTGGTCGCGCAGCGGGATGGACAGGGCGCCGGGAATGTGGCCGGCGGCGTAGTCGGCGGCCGGGCGGACGTCGACGACGAGGCCGCCGTCGGCAATGAGGGCTCGCACCTGCTGTGTGGACAAGGCCGGGAGCACGGGGCCCGCGGTCAGCACGGCCGGGCCGCGCCGGTTGATCTCGCCGAGGCGGTCGAAGTACGCGGGGTAGGTGCCCAGGCTCGCGATCAGCTGGGCCACGAAGGTGTCCTCGTCGGGTGCGGTAAGGAGCGGGTTGGCCTGCTTCTGGGCGCCGATGGTGGTGGTGCGCTCGGTGCCGGGCGGGGCGGAGCAGAAGGATCCTGCGCCGTGGGTGGGCCACACCGCGGTCTGGTCCGGCAACGCGGTCAGCCGTTTCAGTGAGCGGTACTGGGCGCGGGCGAGTTCCTCGGTGCGCTCCTGGCCGAGGAGGTCGGTGCGGGCGGCGGAGTTCACGATCAGCGAGCCGCCGGTGAACACCCCGAGATCCCGGGAGCCCTCGAGCAGCAGGAAGGACAGGTGCTCGTCGGTGTGTCCGGGGGTGGCCAGCGCCCGCAGTGTCAGCCCGCCGAGGTCGACCTCGTCGCCGTCGGCCAGGCGCTGGTGGTCGAAGGCGCGGCGGCCCGCCGCGGAGGCCAGGATCGTGGCGCCGGTGTCGTGGCCGAGCTGGACGGCGCCGGAGAGGAAGTCGGCGTGCAGATGCGTGTCCGCAGCGAACGCGATGCGCAGTCCGCGCCTCTCGGCGGTGGTGCGCAGGGCGCGGAGATCGCGGCTGGCGTCCATGGCCAGGGCGCGTCCGTCGCCCAGGTCGAGCAGGTAGGCGCTGTTGCCCAGCCCTTCGTCGACCAGCGGTATGAGGTGATCGTCCGCAAAGCCCACGGCGTCCTCCAAGATCTCGGGAACGGGGGCGTGTGGTCACACCCACCAGACTCATCTACAATAATCCATGGATTTATGGAGGATGGCATGCCGGAGCACACGAAGAGCGCGACGAAGGCGCGGCTGTACGACGCGTTCGCGGCCAGCGGCAAGGCGCTGGCCAGCGGAAAGCGTCTGGAACTGCTGGATCTGCTGGCTCAGGGCGAGCGCACCGTCGACGCGCTGGCGAAGGCGGCCGGGCTGAACCTGACCACCGCCTCGGCGCATCTGCAGACGCTCAAGCAGGCCGGGTTCGTCGCCACCCGGCGTGAGGGGGTGCGCATCTACTACCGTCTCGCCGGTGACGACGTCGCCCAGCTGTTCGCGCTGCTGCGCAAGGTCGCCGAAGCCCACCAGGCCGCCGTGCCCGCCGCCCGGGATGCCTATCTCGGCGAGGACGCCGCCGACGAGCTCAGCCGTGAGGAGCTTCGGGTGCGGATCGCCGCCGGGGACGTCGTCGTGCTCGATGTGCGGCCGGTCGAGGAATACCGGGCCGGGCACATCCCCGGTGCGCTCTCCATCCCGGTCGAGGAACTGGCGGACCGGATCAGCGAGCTGCCCGAGGAGATGGAGATCGTCGTCTACTGCCGCGGCGAGTACTGCGTGCTGGCCTACGACGCCGTGCGGCTGCTGACCGACCGCGGGCGGCGGGCAGTCCGTCTCGACGACGGCATGCTGGAGTGGCGGCTGTCGGAGCTGCCCGTCGATGCCTGGGACCGGACGTGAGGGGCCCGGGCAGCGCCCTTACGCCGCACCCGGGCCTGGCAGGCGGGCCGGTCTACCTGGACTACAACGCCACCACGCCGGTCGATCCGCGCGTCGCCGAGGCGATGTGGCCGCATGTGACCGACTTCTTCGGCAACCCCTCCAGCAGCCACTCCTTCTCCCAGGAGCCCCGCCGGGCACTTGTTGAGGCCCGCGCCCAGGTCGCCGGTCTGATCGGCGCCCGGACCCGCGAGATCGTGTTCACCGGTTCCGGATCCGAAGCCGATCTGCTCGCCCTGCGCGGTGCGGTCCTGGCCTCAGGGCGCATGCACCCGCATGTGATCACCCAGGCCACCGAGCATCCGGCCGTCCTGGAGACCTGCCGGGCCCTTGAACGCCTGCACGGCGCACGGCTGACCGTGCTGCCCGTCGACGGCGACGGGCTCGTCGAGCCGGCCGCCCTTGCCGCTGCCTTCACCGAGGACACGGTGCTGGTGTCGGTGATGGCGGCGAACAACGAGACCGGTGCCCTCCAGCCGGTCACGGAACTCGCCGCGCTCGCCCACGAGCACGGCGCGCTGTTCCACTGCGACGCCGCCCAGGCAGTGGGCAAGATCCCCCTTGACGTCGGCGAGCTGGGTGTGGACCTGCTGACGATCGTGGGGCACAAGATGTACGCGCCGAAGGGCGCCGCCGCCCTCTTCGTACGCGACGGGGTACGGCTGGAGCCGGTCGTCTACGGCGGCGGACAGGAGCGCGGCCTGCGCGCGGGGACGGAGAACGTCGCCCTGGCCGTCGCGCTCGGCACCGCCGCACAACTCGCGGCCGACGAACTGGCCTCCGGCGCCCCTGCCCGCATCGCGGCCCTGCGCGACGATCTCCATCAACGGCTCGCCAACGGGCTGTCCGGCCGCGTGCACCTCAACGGCCCCGACAAGCAGCGCCTGCCCAACACCCTGAATGTCAGCGTTCACGGCGTCCTCGGCCACGAACTCCTCGCGGCCGTTGGCCAGATCGCGGCCTCGACCGGCTCGGCCTGCCACAGCGGCACCCACACACCCTCCCCGGTGCTCACCGCCATGGGCCTCGATGCGGACCGCGCGCTCGGCGCACTGCGGCTGTCCCTGGGCCGCTGGAGCACGGTCGAGGACATCGAGTCGGCGGCAGCCGCCCTCGTCCGGGCGGCTGCCGCGCGGTGACCAGGCCGACCGGCCTGATGCAAGAAGAACCGCCCCTCGCTCACAGGAGCCACCGACAGACGGAGAATCCCCGTGCCTCACGGTGGGGAGGCGGAGGTCAACTTGGCCGGACCGAACGCCCAGTGGACATCGGACGCGGTCACGACACGTCGCGTCGCATGCTCGTGCCGACTGCCAGGATCGCGAAGACGAGCGTGTAGATCACCAGGACGGTTCCGCCGCCCCAGCGTGGCAGCAGGTCATTCGACATCATGGGCTCGGCGGCGGCGCCGAGGGCCTGGCCGGCATTGAAGGGCAGCCAGCGGGCGAGGTCGCCGGTCAGCTGACCGACGATGCCTTCGACGAGGGCTACCCAGGCCAGCGCGGCGGCGATGGCGCCGACCAGGCTGCGGATGAGCGCGCCGACGCCCACGCCCATGGCGGCGAACGCCGCGTTCCAGGCGATTCCGCCGCCGATCGTGGTCCACATCGCCGGGTCCGCCCACGCGAAGGACACGCCCTTGGCCGACCACCAGGCGGCCGAGACACCGAGGCCGACGAATGCGCTGACCGCTCCGGTAAGCGCACCGAAGACCGCGTAGACCAGGAGCTTCGCGCCGATGACAGGCCCGCGCGCGGGCGTGCTCAGATAGGTGTCCGTGATCGTCTGGTGCCGGTACTCCCCGGCGACCGCGAGGATCCCGAACGTGAGCGAGAACAGCGAGGCCAGTCCCACGTGCGCGAGCGCCTGGCTCTGCGCGACGGCGTCGAGTGGCTTGTTGCCGGAGATCACGAGGCCGCTGCTGCCCGCGGCGACCAGCAGGGGCGATGCGGCCAGCAGCAGCCATGGGCTGCGGATGGTGCGCAGTTTCAGCAGCTCGGTGCGGATGAGGATGTTCATGTCGCTCGCTCCTCGCGGGCTCAGCCGCGGGCCGGCGTCGTCGTGGCGCCGGTCGCGGGGTCGGTGTCCGGGTTCGAGGTGAGCCTGAGGAACGCGGCTTCGAGTGTCTCCGTCCTCGCGCCGGTGAGCTCGGCCAGTGTCCCGGCGTAGCGCAGGGTGCCGGCGGCGACGATGATCACGCGGTCCACGGTCTGTGCGACCTCGCTGAGCACGTGACTGGACATGAGGACGGTGCGACCCTCGGCGGCCAGGCCGCGCAGCAGGTCGCGCAGCTCGGCCATGCCGGCCGGGTCCAGACCGTTGGCCGGTTCGTCGAGGACGAGTACGCGCGGGTCGCCGAGCAGGGCGGAGGCCAGACCGAGGCGCTGGCGCATGCCGAGCGAGTAGCCGCCCACCCGCCGGTCCGCGGCGTCGGTCAGTCCGACCCGCTCCAGCACCTCCTCGACGCGCGAGTACGGGATTTCCGCCGCTCGGGCGAGGATCCGCAGGTGGTCGCGGCCGCGTCGGCCGGGGTGGAACCCGGTGGCCTCCAGCACGGCGCCGACGGACCGCCTCGGCTTGCTCAGCTCGGCGTAATGGCGGCCGTCGATCAGGGCCCGCCCGGCAGTGGGCGTCACCAGGCCGAGGAGCATGCGCAACGTGGTGGTCTTACCGGCTCCGTTGGGACCGAGGAATCCGGTCACGACGCCGGGTTCGACCTCGAACGTCAGCCGGTCGACCGCGGTCACCGCGCCGTAGCGCTTGGTCAGGCCGTCCACCGTGATGCCGCCGCCGCTCATCGTGTCCTCCGGTGCGGAGCCGTCCTGGGGTGCTCAGCCGTCCTCCTACGTGGAGGCGGCGGAGAAATGGGGTGCATCGGAGTTCTCCTCTTCCATGGCGCTGCTCGACTCGGCCGGTGCGCCCGGCACCGGGAGCCGTAATCGACCCTCACCACGCTCCCGTCTAGGCCACCGCCTGTCGTCGGCCGGGCACGGTAACGACGGCTACCGCGCTTGCGGTGGTCACGCGGCCGACTGCCGCGTGCGCGGTAGCCCCTGCTGCCGCACAGGGGCGACGGCGTCATGGGCGGGCCCGCCTATCGTGAAGGCATGAATGCCATCGGCCACCTGCGTCGCACCGTCCGTCGGCATGCGCATCTGGCGGACGCGGCGATCGCTCTGGCCGTGTTCGCCGCCACCCTGGTGACCGCATACGGGGGCCGCTCCGCCGTCGGGGGCAACCCGACCGCCGCTGTCGTCGTCGCCGCGCTCGGCTGCGGGGCACTGGCCGCGCGGCGCCGTCGCCCGCTGGCGACCCTCGGTGTCAGTGCGCCGGCCGCGGAGGTGTTCCTCGCCTGGAGCGGCAGCACCAGCGGAGAGCTGATCCTGCTCGCCCCGTTGATCGCCCTCTACACCGTCGCGGACCTGGTCGAACGCCGGCCCGGTCTGTTCCTGGGCGGGGGCGCTGTGGCCGCGCTCGCCATCGTCCACGCCGTGCACAAGCCGGCGCTGCTCGGCCCGCAGAACCTGGCGTTCATCGCGCTCGGCGGCCTCGCAATCGCGGCTGGTGACTCCTCACGCAACCGCCGCGCGTACCTCGCCGAGGTCGAGCAGCGCGCCGAGCGCGCCGAACGCGAGCGCGAGCAGGACGCGCGACGCCGGATCGCCGAGGAACGGCTGCGCATCGCCCGCGACCTGCACGACGCCGTGGGACACCAACTCGCCCTCATAAGTGTGCAGTCCAATGTCGCCGGGCAAGCGCTCGGCCACGACGCCGCGTCGGCACGCGAGGCCATCGCCCACGTGAAGTCCGCCAGCCGCAGGGCCCTGGGCGAACTACGCGACACCGTCACCCTGCTACGGCAACCCGGAGAGGCCGTCGCCCCCACCGCGATCCCCGCGCCCGGCCTGGACGGCCTCGTGGAACTGCTCGCCTCGCTGCGCGCCTCAGGCTTGGACATCGAGCGCCGAGTCGAAGGCACCGTACTCCCGCTCGCCCCCGCGGCCGATCTCACCGCGTACCGCGTGATCCAGGAATCGCTGACCAATGTCTACAAACACTCCGACGGGCGGCAGGCACGTCTGACGTTGTTCTACGACCGCGACGAACTGCGCATCACCGTGGACGACTTGGGTGCCGGCCGTGCGGCCGACGGCCAAGATCTCGCCCGTGCCCCCGCCCCCGCCTCGGCCGACCGGCACGGCATCGTCGGCATGCGCGAACGCGTCCTGGCCCTCGGCGGGCGCTTCACCGCCGGCGCACGCGCGGACGGCACCTTCCTGGTGGCCGCGGCCCTGCCCTACCAGCCCCTCGACCTCTCCCTGGAGAACGGCCCGTGACCATTCGCATCGTCATCGCCGAGGACCAGCCCCTGGTGCGCACCGGTCTCAGGGCCCTGGTCGAACCGGCACCGGACCTGGAGGTGGTCGGCGAGGCGGGGGACGGGCGTGAGGCGGTGCGACTGGCCAAGGCGGCCCGAGCGGATCTGGTTCTGATGGACATCCGGATGCCGGTCCTCGACGGACTCGCGGCGACCCGCCTGATCACCGGGGACGAGGACCTCGCCGGAGTGAAGGTGCTGATCCTCACCACCTTCGAGATCGACGAGTACGTCTTCGAGGCGCTGCGCGCCGGGGCGAGCGGCTTCCTCGGCAAGAGCGCCGACGCGCAGGAACTGCTGCATGCGGTCCGCACGGTCAGTCGGGGTGACGCGCTGCTGTCTCCCGCCGCGACCAGAACCCTCATCAGCCGGTTCCTCGCCGCCCCCGCCATGCCGCAGCCCATGGACGAGACCGCCCGCCGCGGTCTGGAGGCGCTCACCGACCGGGAGCGGCAGATCACCACGCTGGTGGCCACAGGCCTGTCCAACGACGAGATCGCCGCGCAGCTTGTGCTCAGCCCCGCCACCGTCAAGACGCACGCCAACCGCGCCATGGTCAAGGTCGGCGCCCGCGACCGAGCCCAACTCGTCGTCTTCGCCCACCGCAGCGGCCTCGCCGAATCGACATAGTTCGTCCAAAAGGCCTGCGCGAGGAATGGGACCCGCGGATCAGCCCCGCGCTGCAGACCGCCCATACCTATGCCTCCGCCGGCCGGGTCGCCACCCTGACCGCGCCAAGGATCCGAAGCCAACGTCGGCGACGCCGCCCAGCCAGGCGAGCGGGCTATTCCAGCAGGGCAGTGAAGCGCCGGGCGAAGAGGTAGGCGTCACCAGGCCACCGGGCGGACAGATACCGGCCGTCCTGGACGACGAAGGCGGGGATGTCGTCGGTCGCCGTACCGCGCAGCTCGATCGGTCCGCGCTCGAATTGCGCGGGGTCGTCGAGCGCGGCGGCCACTTCGTCCTGGACGTACGCCGGGTACGTCCGGTGTTGACTTGCACCTCGGGCTGAAGCCCGAGGATTCTGGGCTTCCCTACCGGTTGTTGTGCCGCTACGCGGCACGGTTTCCGGTGGGGAATCCGTGGCTTCCTGTCTCTTCGCGCTGTGCCGGGAACAAGCTCCAGCGTCCTCTGCTCCAGCCCGTGCTCGATCAGGCGGGCCCGGAACAGGCTCAGCACAGAGGCGTCGAACCCCGGATCACCCAGCTCAAGGCCGAGGAGGAACTTCCAGTCCATGCGAGCCCGCACCTGGTCAGCGGCCTGCCGGTCGGTCAGCCCCTCCGCGTGCTGCAACACCGACACCAGCGCCAACGCCCCCGGCGACACCGCAGGACGCCCCCGCGAAGGAAACGCCCCGGCAAACGCCGCATCCCCAAACAGCGGGCCCAGCGCCTCACGGATCCGTACCGCGAGCGTCCCCTTGGGAAACGCCGCCCGCACCACCCGAGCCGTAAGCTCCGGCACCCCCACATCAGCCCGAGACGCCAGCGACATCCTTCTCAGCCCTCCCACGATCACAGCAACCATGGAGGACCAACGACACCCGCCTGCCCGAATCATGCTTTTCTCAGCAAAGTCCTGAAAACCGATGCAATGCCACCGTTATGGGCAGCTCAGTGGGTGGTTGTGGCGTCTGAGCTGCTCATTTGCATGATGGACATGCCCGCCGCGGGGCCTGAACCGGCCTCGGTCCCCCGAGCGTCCATGTAGGCACCCGACACATACCCGTCCGTGGAGCTGCCGTGTCATGAGCACCCCCTCACCTCCCTCCTGGCCGCACTGTGGGCACGGCGCGAACACGGCCACCGCTCCGGTCGGTTGCCAGGGCATTCACGTCCCTGGCTATACCGCATGCCTGGCCCACCTCACCGAAGTTGACCGCACCACCTACCTCGCCAGCCTGGCCCCCGGCGCTGACATCGACCACCGCGGAACGGCCTTCACCCAACAACTACTGGAAGACCTTCTCAACGCCCTCAAAGACCCCTCAACCGGCAAACCCCACCTCGGCGACGCCATGTTCGCTGGTGCGCAGTTCTCCGGCGCCGCCGGGTTCACCGATGCACGGTTTTCCGGCCCTGCCGGGTTCACCGATGCGTGGTTCTCCGGCCCTGCCGAGTTCACCGATGCGCGGTTCTCCGGCGAGGCCATATTCGTCGGTACGCAGTTCTCCGGCACCACCTGGTTCCACCGCACGCAGTTCGCCGGCGAGGCCACGTTCGGCGATGCGCAGTTCTCGGGTGAGGTCCGGTTCCACGGGGCACAGTTCTTCGGCGATGCCTGGTTTTCCCATGTACAGTTCTCCGGCCACGCCTCGTTCTACGAAGCGCAGTTCTCCGGCATCCCCTCGTTCGGCGAGGCACAGTTTTCTGGCTATGCCACGTTCGACGGGGCGCAGTTCTCCAGCCACGCCATGTTTGCCTCGGCTCAGTTTTCCGACGACGTTTCGTTCGACGGGGTGCGGTTTGAAGACGCGCCGGTTTTGGGGCCGCTGGTGTGTGCGGGACAGGTGGTGCTGTCGGGGGCGGTGTTTGTCCTGCCGGTGACATTAGAGATAGCGGCGCAGGAGGTGGTGTGTGAGCGAACGCGGTGGGAATCGACTGCAACGATTCGCGTGCGGTACGCGGCGGTGGACCTCGGGCACGCGGTTCTGGCGGCCCCCGTCGCGGTCATCGCCCACCCAGCCCCCTTTCACTTCACCTACAGCGACAGCCCTGTGAGTGAGGACCTGCTGGCGGGCCCCGGTCGGCAGCCGAGGTCCCCAGACCAGGTCCGGGTCGTCTCTGTACAGGGCGTGGATGCCGCGCACCTGGTGCTGACCGACATCGACCTGGCCGACTGTCTGTTCTCCGGGGCCTTCCACCTCGACCAGCTCCGCCTCGAGGGCCGCACCACGTTCGCCCCCACCCCTATCGGTTGGCAGCGCCGCGGCTTCCGGCTTGTGCATTTCACCCGCCGACGTACTCTTGCCGAGGAACACCACTGGCGCGCCCACATCGCCGACCAGCCCCTCCCCGCCGAAGGCGCGGCGCCGGAAGCCCGGCTGTGGCGTCCTGGACCGCATCACACCGACCCCGCCCGCACGCCCGGCCCGGAAGACGTTGCCGCGCTGTACCGGCAGCTACGCAAAGCGTTCGAGGACGGTAAGAACGAGCCCGGCGCCGCCGACTTCTACTACGGCGAGTGCGAGATGCGCCGCTACGACACCACCGGCACCACGGAGGGCGAACGCCGCCTGCTGTGGGGGTACTGGCTGCTGTCCGGCTACGGCCTGCGCGCCTCCCGTGCCTTCACATGGCTGCTCGCCGCTATGTCACTGACGGTGCTGCTGCTGATGGCCTTCGGCCTGCCTGCCCGCGATCCCGAGCCCGCCACGACCGGTACCCTGAGCGGCAGCAAGATCAGTCTCAACACCAGCACCCCCGACCCCACCCTGCACAGCGGATGGTCGCAGCGGTGGTCTTGGGCGCGAACAGAGAAGGCCACCCGCGTTGCCGTCAACTCCGTGGTGTTCCGCTCCAGCGGGCAGAATCTCACCACCGTCGGCACCTACATCGAGATGACCTCCCGCCTTCTCGAGCCCATCCTCCTTGCCCTCGGCGTCCTCGCCATCCGCGGACGTATCAAACGCTGACATGCCCTACTTGCCTGTACCACCAATCATGCTCCTGAGCTGCACAACAACCCCTTGTCCCCGTAGACGACGTCGTCTCGGTCTGTTCAACAAGCCTGAGAAGACCGGAGGTTGGGAATGCTGAGCAGCATGCGGATCATGGACGGCGCTGAGCTTCTTCACCGCGAAGCAGTGTGGCTGCGGGAGATCGCGTCACGGACCCGTCGGTATACCGCGGCTCTCCCCGATCTCGATGATGAGGAACTCCGTGGTGTCCGGAAGGCCGTGCTGCACGCCTGGATCCGCTACCGCTACCCGATCAGCCTCCAGTTCGTGACCAACTATGTTGCTATTGCCGCCACCGCAATTGGGATGGCGGTGGCCTCTTCTGCGGTCGGCGGTGTCGCCGTGCTGTTCGCTATGGACAGTGACGGTTCCGCGGCTCGCGCTCCTTGGTGGCTCTTCCCGCTGGCGACCTGGGCTGCGGTGTGTCTCAGCCTCCTCGTCAACGGTCGGGCCGACCTGCGTCAGGTCATGTCTTTGGTTCATCGTCTGGGCTTTCGGGGCACCGTCCGGCGCTTGGCGAGCGCGCACGTTGGGAACTGGTTCGTGCCCGCAGTGGCGTTGGCTCTCGTCATTGTCGCTGTTGTAGCTGCCTGGCTGACCGTCGTGACCGCACTCTCCGCCTCCACCGGCCAGCAACTGATCACCGCTGCGGCAGGGCTGTTCGGTGCGGTACTGGGTCTAGTGGGGAACCGGTGGATCCTCACAATTCAAGAGTTCCTCCGCCGCAAGTACCGAGCGCCTCATGGACCGCGTCCCCTCGATGGCCTACTCGTCGAGCTCGTCGCGGCCGCTGCGGTGAGTTTCGAGGTGCGCGTCCACTGGTGGGATCTACGAAACATCAAGATCGTCCGGCGCCGCCTTGCGTTCGCGATCGCGGCTGCCCAAGAAACATCGGTCATCCGGCGTAGAACCTCGGTCAGGGAACTGGCCGCCAGACGCCACGCGCGACAGTTCCGCGCGACCCTGGCCGAACTGATCCGGCGTCATGACCGTGCGGTCACTCAGGTTCACACGGCCGAAGAGTACGACGCCATCACCTCTTCACTGCGTGCAGGGGTCATCGCTCTCGCCGCAGAAGACTTGACGACGCTCATGCAGCACAGCGCCGCCGAACCGTCGGTTTCCCGGCTCGCAAGGCTGGTACGGCGGACTGGCTCCAGCCTCGTCCTCGTGGTCTTCGCCATGGTCATCCCGTTACTGCCCGGAGTGGACAGCGCCACCGGTGAAGGCGTACGCGTGATCTTGCTCATGACAGCTGCTCTGACTCTGACCCCGGCCAGTGATCTCGCTTCCAGCTCCATCCGATCCGCGCTCGAACGATCGCTCTTCGCCAAGAGCACCAACTGACGCCCGCAGTGCGGGATATGTGGGACTGAGCCGGAGACGGTCGGAAAGGGATGACCTACCGAGGATGGGGTGATGGTAAGAACCGCGCCACGAGCCACAAACGAGCACCGTTCTCGAGGGGAGATGCCTTGTCGCCGACCTGTTCCCGGTGCTGAGGCCGTGGGAGGGAAGGTTGTTCTCTGCCATGCACCTGCTCCGACAGCCCTTCGCTGACCAGCAGCGATGCTCTGACCACCTGTGCTGAAGACGGCAGATTTCCTACCGCATCATGGGATCTGTGGTTCGTGGCGCGGTCTTACCATCACTCCGGATTGGCGGCCCCCGCCGTGAGGATCTCGATTGTTTTCGCGATGTAGTCCTCCACGGTGCGCACGTGGCGGTACTGCCACACGCTGCGGGTGACCTCGCGCTCCCAGGACCCGTCGCTGAGATGGGCGCCGTTGGTGATGATGGCCGGCTCGTTCAGGAGCAGGTCGGGCAGCATATTGACGGCCGGTCCGATCCGGCCTTCCGCACCAAGCCGCAGCTGTCCGCCGCCCTCGCGGCCCGGGCCAAGGAGGCGGGCTTCGCCTGCGGGGCCGTGGTCGCCGACTGCGCCTACTCCACCAGCGACGACTGGTACCACGCGCTGCGCGAGGCCGGCCTGCCCTACGTCGTGGCGCTCAAGCCGCACCGCAGCACCTGAGCCCAGGCCGACCAGCCGCACACCCCCATCGAGGCCGCCCACGCCCCGGCCGGGACCGACCCGGAACATCCGGGTGACTGGACGCCGGTTGAGCGCCATTTCCGCGACGGGCACTTCGAGACCTGGTGGGCCGCCGACGCCGGCCTGGGCGGCTACGGCCCTGATTCCCGTGCCGCCTGGTAGTGGCCACTACCGATCCGGGCTTGCTGCCGGAGAAGGCCACCTGGTACCTGGCCACCAACCTGCCCCGCCCCGACGCCCCACACGCCGCCACCGGCCCGCACCCGCCAGCCGACCTCGCCGAAATCGTGCGGCTCTACGGGCTGCGGCCGTGGATCGAGCAGAGCTACAAGCAGATCAAGGATGAACTCGGCTGGGCCAACTTCCAAGTCCGCTCCGACCGCGCCATCCGCCGCCACCAGATCCTGGTCAACTGCGCCTTCTCCTTCTGCTGGGACCAGTGGTTCGCACCGCCCGGACCACTCGATACCACCGCGCCGGATCCGTGCCTGATGACGGGCCAGAGAGGGGGCCCGGCCACACCCCACCAGCACCAACTGCCCGCCAGCCCAGAGCCTTACGGGCCGTCCGTTCCTGGCTCACCCCCGCCGTCACCCTCCACCGGTGGTGGCAAGCCTGGACGGACAAGGGCCCGCTCTCTGAGCTCCAGGCCCTGATCGACGCGGTTGCCGTCGGACACGGTCTTGATCTCTACTGCCGGATTTGACGAACTACCGGTATGGCGTGTCAGGGCGTGCTCCTGTGGCCCGGCCGGTCGTTTCCGCGTCGGCTTCCCGATGACTGGGACAGCCGCCTCCGGTTCGGCGGCTCGTTTGTCGTCAACAAGCAGCCGACAGGCTGTCGAGGCGCAAGGGGGCACCGGTGCGCGCTGCGACGTGGTCCACGGTGACGCCGGGCGCGGTTTCGACGAGGGCGAGGCCGGCGTCGGTGATGTCGAGGACGCCGAGGTCGGTGATGACGCGGTGGACGCAGGCCTCGCCGGTAAGGGGGAGGGTGCACTCCTTGAGGATCTTCGGGGTGCCGTCCTTGGCGGTGTGTTCCATGAGGACGATGACGCGGCGGGCGCCGTGGACGAGGTCCATGGCGCCGCCCATGCCCTTGACCATCTTGCCGGGGATCATCCAGTTGGCGAGGTCGCCGTGTTCCGAGACTTGCATGGCGCCGAGTACGGCGGTGTCGATGTGGCCGCCGCGGATCATGCCGAAGGACAGAGCCGAGTCGAAGAAGGAGGCTCCCGGCAGCACGGTGACGGTTTCCTTGCCTGCGTTGATCAGGTCGGGGTCGACCTCGTCCTCGCTCGGATAGGGGCCGGTGCCGAGGATGCCGTTCTCGGAGTGCAGCACGACGTGCACACCGGGCGGTAGGTGGTCGGGGATGAGGGTGGGCAGGCCGATGCCGAGGTTGACGTAGGAGCCGGCGGTGAGTTCGGCGGCGGCGCGGGCGGCCATCTGGTCGCGGGTCCAGGGCATCAGGAACGTACCGTCCTCTTCTCGATGTGCTTGTCGGCTGCTTGCGCCGGCGTCAACTCCACGATCCGCTGGACGAAGACACCGGGCAGGTGGACCATGTCGGGGGCGAGTTCGCCGGGTTCGACCAGTTCCTCGACCTCGGCGACGGTGACGCGGCCGGCCATCGCGGCGAGCGGGTTGAAGTTGGCGGCGGCGCGGCGGAAGACCAGGTTCCCGTGGCGGTCGCCACGCCAAGCCCGTACGAGGGCGAAGTCGGTGGTGATGCCGTGCTCCAGAACGTACGCGCGGCCGCCGAACTCGCGGATCTCCTTGGGCGGGGAGGCGACGGCGGCGGAGCCGTCGGGGGCGTACCGCCAGGGCAGTCCGCCGCGTGCGACCTGGGTTCCCACGCCTGCCGGGGTGTAGAAGGCGGGAATCCCGGCCCCGCCGGCTCGCAGGCGTTCGGCGAGGGTGCCCTGGGGCGTCAGCTCCACCTCCAGTTCCCCGCTCAAGTACTGGCGGGCGAACTCCTTGTTCTCACCCACGTACGAGCTGGTGACCCGGCTGATGCGACCGGAAGCGAGCAGCACGCCCAGCCCCCGCCCATCGACACCGCAGTTGTTGGAGACGACCCGCAGGCCCGACGTGCCCTGCGCATGGAGGGCCTCGATGAGGGCGCCGGGGATGCCGGAGAGGCCGAAACCCCCGACGGCGAGCGAAGCGCCGTCAGGAATGTCGCCGACCGCCTCGGTGGCGCTGGCGATGACCTTGTCCACGGTGTTGCCCGTTCCTTTCAGTGGGGAGGGCCGGCCGAGCGGTCGACCAGCCGTCGCTGACGACGAGTTGGGAGCCGGAGCTGCTTTCCGGTCCAGCCGTTTCACGGGCCGTCCGCTTGCAGCGCGTCCGAGACGGACTTGACGCCGCCGTGCGCGGTGAGCCCACCGTCGACGGCGATCTCTGCGCCGGTGATGAAGGACGAGTCGTCGGACAGCAGGAAGACGACCAGGGGAGTGACCTCGCCGACCGTGCCGGTCCGCCCCAGGGGCGTCTCGCGGATGTTCGCCTCACGGAAGGCGGGCGCGGCGGAGGCGGTCATCTCGGTCTCGATGTATCCGGGGTGGATGGTGTTGACCCGGATGCCCCGGGGCCCGAGTTCGAGCGCCGCGGTCTTCGACAGGCCCCGCAAGGCCCACTTGCTGGCCGTGTAGGCGACCGGATAGTGGCCGGTGAGAGCGGCGGAGGAACCGACGTTGACGATGGAGGCACCGCGTGACATCAGCGGGGCGAGGTGCTGGATGCCGAGAAGCGGGCCGGTGACGTTGACGGCGTGGACGCGGTGGAAGTCGTCGGTGCGCACGTCGCCGATGCGGGCGCGCCAGGTGATGCCCGCGTTGTTGACCAGGCCGTGAACCTGGCCATACGCCTCCTTCAGTTCGGCGGCGAGTTCGGCCCAGTCCTCGTCGCTGGTGACGTCGAGCCGGCGGCAGCCGGGGGCTCCTGTCACATCGGTGGCGATGACACGCGCGCCTTCCCTCGTGAGGGCATCGGCCTCGGCCGCCCCCTGGCCGCGGGCCGCTCCGGTGATGACGACGACCTTGCCGAGCAGCCGCTTGCTGTGGAGTTCGCTCACGGCCGCTCCCGCGAGCGGCGCCTGCCGACCGGCAGGGCGACGGGTTCGGGACCGGGCACGACGGTGTTGGAGACGGTGCCGATGCCCTCCACCGTGAGGGTGACGACGTCGCCCGGATTCAGCGGGGGCGGCGTCTGCTCGCCACGCAAACCCCACAGCTCTGCCAGGCAGCCGCCATTGCCACAGGTGCCGGAGCCGAGGACGTCACCGGGAACGACGCGGGTGCCACGGGAGGCGTAGGCGACCATCTCCTCGAAGGTCCAGCTCATGTTCGACAGCAGGTCCTTGCCGACGATCTCGCCGTTGACCTCGGCGGTCAGGGCCAGACGCAGGAAGCCGTCGGGGTCGCGGAAGGGCTCCAGCTCGTCGGCGGTGACCAGGTACGGCCCGAGCGTGGTGGCGGTGTCCTTCCCCTTGCAGGGGCCGAGGCCGACCTTCATCTCGGCGGACTGCAGGTCGCGGGCGGACCAGTCGTTGAAGATCGTGTAGCCGACGATGTGGTCGCGGGCCTGTTCGGGGGTGAGGTCGCGGCCTTCGACCCCGATGACTGCGGCGACCTCGAGTTCGAAGTCCAGAACGCTCGATCCCGGGGGTACAGGGATGTCGTCGTACGGGCCGAAGACCGCGTAGGGATTGGTGAAGTAGAAGGTCGGGGCGGCGTACCACTGCTCGGGCACCCCGGTGGCGCCGTCCACGGCCCGCCGTACACCCTCGACGTGCTCCTCGAAGGTGACGAAGTCCCGCACGGTGGGCGGCTGGAGCGGTGGCAGCAGCCGCACCTCGGACACGTGGGGGCCCGGCGGGACGTCCAGCGTGGCGGCGCCGGCGCGCAGGAGCGCGTCGAGTCCGTCGCCGCGGCTGATCAGCTCCGTGAGCGAGCGCGCCCCGGGGACCGAGTGGAGGGTGCCGTCCTCCTCCACGACGGCGACCCGGCGCTGGTGTCGGTGTTCATAGGTGGCGAATCGCATGCACGGCTCCAGGTTCCGGCGGTCTTCGACAGCGGTGGAAGCCGGGGACGCGGCAAGGGCGTCAGGGCGGTGACAGGGCCACCGCGTCCCCGGGGTTCGAGGGGGGTCAGACCGGCGGGGCCACGAAGCAGCCGCGGTCGGGGTCGTTGAAGGACTCCTTGGCGACCAGTTCGTTCATCGGGTTGGCGGTGCCCCACTGGTCGGTGACCTCGGGCTGGGAGAAGTCGTAGACGTGGGGGTGCCAGGTGTCCTCGTCGAGGCATTCCAGCTCGGTGGTGTACTCGACGGTGTTGCCGTGCGGGTCGAGGAAGTAGGTGAAGGTGTTGTCGCCGGCGAGGTGCCGGCCCGGGCCCCAGATCTTCTTGAAGCCGGCCCGCATCACCCGGCCGGAGCCGCGCATGTACTCGTCGATCCCGCGCATCTCGAAGGAGATGTGGTGCAGGGAGGCGTGCGGGCCCTTGGCGATGGCCATGGAGTGGTGCTGGTTGCTGATGCGCATGAAGTGCATCGCCTCACCGATGTTCGGGTGCATGAGGGTGTCGGAGAGGCGGAAGCCGAGGTGGCGCTCGTACCACTCCCGGGTGCGGTTCAGGTCGGGGGAGTTGAGGACGACGTGGGACAGCTTGACCGGGATCGCCTCCTTCTCCTCGATCCTGCGGTGCTGCCGCACCTCGACGTCGGCCGAGACCTCGATGGTGCGGCCGTCGACGTCGAAGAAGCGGAAGCCGTAGCCGCCGCCGGGCGTGTCGATCTTGCCCGGCTGGGAGACCAACTGCACGCCACCGGCGAGGAGTTGCTCGGCGAGGGTGTCCACGTCGGCCGGGCTGCCCGCGCCGTAGGAGACCAGGTCGAGGCGCTTCTCGTCGGCCCTGCGCAGCCGAACGACGTACTGTTCGGGGCTGCCCTCGGCGGCCAGGAAGGAGATGCCGGAGTCCTCGGCGACCTTGGTCAGTCCCCAGACGCCGGCGTAGAAGTCGAGCTGTTTGTCGTAGTCGGGCACCGCCAGGTCGACGTGCCGCAGATGGGTGAGCAGGCGCATGAGTTCAGTCCTTCCGAAGGAGGGCGGCCGCGTTGCCGCCGCGTACGGCGTGGAAGTCGGAGTCGGACAGCCGCGCGGCGCGCAGGGCGCCGACCGGGTCCTCGGTCCCCATGTCGAAGGGGAAGTCGGAGCCGAGCAGCACCCGGTCGGCGCCGACGACCCGGATCAGCTCCCGCAGGACGTGCGGGTCGTGGACCAGGGAGTCGAAGTACAGGCGCCGCAGATAGCTGCTGGGTGGATGGGCGCAGCCCGCGCCCGCGTCGGAGCGGGCCGACCAGGCGTGGTCGGAGCGGCCGATGTGGGTGGGGAGGTAGCCGCCGCCGTGCGCGGCGATCAGCTTCAGGCCCGGATGGCGGTCCAGTACGCCGGAGAAGATGAGGTGGGACAGCGCCACCGCGTTCTCCGTGGGCTGGCCGACGGTGTTGGACAGGTACCACTGGTCGAGGCGTTCGTCGAGCGTGCAGCCGAAGGGGTGCAGGAACAGGATCGCGCCCGTCTCCTCGGCCCGCGTCCACAAGGGCTCGTACGCCGGGTCCGACAGCTCGCGGCCCGGCGCGTGCGAGGAGATCTCCACTCCCGACAGGCCCTGGTCCAGGGCGTGTTCGAGGGCGAGCACGGCCTGCTCCGGGTGCTGCAGCGGGACCAGCCCGAGACCGTGCAGCCGGTCCGGCGCCTGGGCGCAGTGCGCGGCCGTCGCCTCATTGGCGAGCCGGTACACCTTCTCGGCCGTCGCCTCGTCCGCCCAGTAGTGGTAGTGCGAGGGCGACGGGCTGACCAGCTGCACGTCCACGCCCTGCGCGTCCATCGCGGCGAGGCGTACGGCGACGTCGGTGAGGCGCGGGATGCGCTCGCGCACCATCGGCCCGCTCACGGCGAGGGCGGCCGGACCGTTGCGGCGGGCGTCCAGCGCCCGGGCCGCCGCGAGGTCGGGGTGATCGGCGACGGCCTCCTCCACCTCGAAGACCAGGAGGTGGGCGTGGACGTCGACTGTCGGTGCGGTCACGGCAGTTCCCTGAGCGGGGTGAGGGTGCGGGCGATCAGACCGGGTACGTCGGCGTCGCGCACGCCGTCCAGCTGCCACTGCCCGAGCTGGACCGACGCCTCGACGACCGGCCGGACCCGCCTGATGCGGCGCTCGTAGAACTCCTGGAGCAGTGCGTCGTCCCAGTCCCGCCCGCCGGTCAGCAGCTCGGCCAGCACGGAGGCGTCCTCCAGGGACAGGGCCGCCCCCTGGGCCAGGGTGGGCGGGCAGCAGTGTGCCGCGTCGCCGATGAGGACGACCCGGCCGCGATGCCAGGAGCCCTCCACCAACAGGCGGTCGAACCAGGTGTAGTTGACCTTCGCCGGGTCGGTGATGTGCTCGGTGATCTCGGTCCAGTGGCCGCCGTAGCTGCGCGCGAGCCGGCGCATCTCGTCCGCGTAGGTGGCCGGGTCGATGAGGGCGCGGTCGCGGCAGGCCTCGACGACGTACGCGTAGATGGTGGTCTCGCTCGTCGGGCAGTACCCCGCGATGTACGCCGGGCCGCCGTACGCCAGGTCCGTGCGGACCAGCCCCTCGGGGCGTGGGGCGGGGGCGCGCCAGATCGCCATGCCGGTGGGCTCGGGCTTATCGGTGATCCCGATCGCCGCGCGGGTCGCGGAGTTGAGGCCGTCGGCGGCGATCACCAGGCCGTAGCGGCCCTCGGTGCCGTCGCTGAACCGCACCGAGACGCCCTCGGCGTCCTGCTCCAGGGTCTCGGCGGTGGTGCCCAGGCGCAGGTCGGCGCCGGAGGCGCGGACGGCGTCGATGAGGATCTGCTGGAGCCGCGGCCGCTGCATGCCGACCGTGGCGGGCAGGTCGTCACCGCCGGTGCGGATGTCCTCGTGGGCGAAGAGCAGCGTGCCGTCCGGGGCGGTCACACCGAGCGACCCGAAGGCGAACCCGGAGGCCTCGACCTGTTCCCACACGCCGAGTTCGCGCAGCACGCGCAGCGCGTTGCCCTGCAGTGTGATGCCGGAGCCGGCGGTGGCGTTCCAGTCAGCCCTGGCCTCGATCAGGTCCACCTCGACGCCGGCGCGGCGCAGCAGGACCGTCACGGCGTTGCCGGCGGCGCCGCCGCCCACGACGAGGACTCTGCTGGTGTTGCTCATGGGGAACTCCTTCGTTCCGCTGTTACTTGACGGCGATCGGATTGACCGGAGAGCCGACGGCTCCGGTGATGGGCAGCGGTGCGGCGGTCAGCCAGAACTCGTACACGCCGTCGACCGCGCAGTCCTCGGCGAGCGACTCCAGGTCCCACATCTCACCGATCAACAGGCCGATGTGCGGGATGGCCACCTGGTGCAACGGCTGGAAGGCGTGCTCGAACTCGTTGGGCCGCACCTCGAAACCCCAGGTGTCGGTGGCGATCGCAGCGATCTCGCTGCCGTGCAGCCAGCCTGCGGTGGTGAACGACAGCCCGGGGGCCGCGCCGCCTGCGTAGTCACCCCACCCCTCGCGCCGGGCACGGGCAAGCTGTCCGGTACGCACCAGCACGATGTCGCCGCGCCCCACGGTCACCCCGTGCGCCGCCGCGGTCGCGGTCAGATGCTCCTCATTGATCGCGAAACCGTCCGACAACTCGCCCCCGGTGCCTACGGCCCGGCCCACGTCGAGGAGAACGCCGCGTCCCGCGACGTACGGCGCCATGTGCTCGATACCGGTGACGAGGTCGCCCTCGGAGGTGACCACCTTCTCGGACGCCCGACCGTTCCAGGCCTTGCCGTGGTCGAAGATGTGGCCGAGCCCGTCCCACTGGGTGGAGCACTGCAAAGGCATGGCGATCACATCGTCGGCCCCGCCGATGCCGTGCGGGAAGCCCTGAATACCCAGGGCCGCGTCGGTGCCGGTGTCCAGCATGGTGTGCACCGGGTTGGTCCGCCGGCGCCAGCCCTTCTGCGGACCGTTCATGTCGAACCGCTGGGAGAGGGAGAAGCTGACGCCCCGCCGGACCAGCGCCGCGCCCTCGCGCCGCTTGGCCGCGTCGAGGAAGTTGAGGGTGCCGAGCACGTCGTCCTCGCCCCAACGCCCCCAGTTGGAGCACGCCTTGGCCGTGCGCGCGATGGAGCCTTCCGGATCATGGCGGTTCAGGGTCACGACGCGGCCTCCGCCACACATCGGGTGCGCTGCACACCGAGCCCGGTGACCGAACCCTCCATCACGTCGCCGTCGCGCAGCAGCCGACCCCAGTGCATGCCATTGCCGGCCGGGCTGCCGGTCAGGATGAGGTCACCGGGCAGCAGGCGAGCGGTCTGGGAGGCGTACGCCACCATCCGGGCAACGCTGAAGATCATGTCCTTGGTGGACTCGTCCTGCATGGTGTCGCCGTTGAGCCTGAGCGTGACGCGCAAGTCGTCCGGGTCGGCGATCGACCCGGCGGGCACGATCCAGGGTCCCAGCGGGGTGAAGCCGGGTGCGTTCTTGCTGCGCAGCCAGTCGGTGCCGATCTGCGGCATGTCCCGGCGGAAGACGGTGGCACGGTCGGTGAGGTCGTTGGCGATCGTGTACCCGGCGACATGGTCGAGGGCACTCTCGGCGGACACCCGGTGGGCCGGCCGGCCGATGACAACCGCCAACTCCAGCTCCCAGTCCGGCTTTTCAGCCCAGGAGGGCAGTACGACATCGTCATACGGGCCGGTGATCGCGCTTGGCAGGCCGATGAACATGTACGGCAGGTCCTCGGCCGCCCGCCGGTCCATGATCTCGGCTGCCTCGGCGCGCCGATCCTCCTCGGAGCGGTCGTCGGCGGGGTCCCGGTGGGCCACGTGCAGGTCGATCACGTGCTGCCGGTAGTTGGCTCCCGACTGCAGCACCTGACGCGGCTCGATGGGAGCATGCACCCGGAAGTCCGCCAGGGGCCGCCGTTCGGTCCCGGGGTCGGCGGCGAGCTTGTGCAACAGGGGGAGTGCGACCGCCCACCGCTCGAGCAGACCGCGCATCGTCAGAGCGTCGTCCCGCAGGGCCGCTCGGAGGTCGACTACCTGACTGCCGGCCGTGACCAGGGCGGGGAAGTGCGGCTGGCCCGGGGTCGAGAGGGTGGCGAGGGCGAAAGGGCCCGCGAACAGAGCGGATGCGGGTTCGGGTTTCACGGACATGTCCTCCTGATTGCAGGTGGGACATAATCTGAGGCCGCCCGCCCTGATCAGGGAAATCGATTCTGTGGATATTCGCGATCCGCGACGTTTATAATCGCTGATCAAAGTGTTGCTAAGGGGAGTCCCGTGAACCTGGCCCGCCTCGATCTCAACCTCGTCGTCGCGCTGCGTGCCCTGCTGGAGGAGCGCAACGTCACCCGGGCCGGGCGTCGCATGGGCCTCAGCCAGCCCGCCATGAGCGCCGCGCTCGCCCGGCTGCGCCGCCACTTCGACGACGACCTCCTCACCCGGGCCGGCGGCCACTACGAGCTCACCGCCCTCGGGCAGGTCCTCCTCGACCGCACGTCCACCGCCTGCGACCTGCTGGAACGCCTCTTCAGCAGTCAGGCCCACTTCGACCCGGCCGCCGAGAGCCGCCAGTTCACACTGCTTGCGACCGATTACGCCGTCGCCGTCTTCGGTAGCGAACTCGCCCGCGTCGTCCATGAAGAGGCGCCGGGTATCAGGTTGCGCTTCACCCAGATCCCGCCGACCGTGATCGACGACACCGCCACCCTGCTCAGCACGACGGACGGCCTGTTCATGCCGCACGGTGTGATCAGCGGCTTCCCCGCCACCGATCTCTACGACGACCGATGGGTCTTCCTCGTCGCGGACCACCACCCCGAGGTCGGTGACCGCATCACGACCGAGGACCTGGCCCGGCTGCCGTGGGTGACATACCAGCGCACCTATGACGCCCCGGCCGTACGCCAGCTCGGCATGCTCGGCATCGAACCCCACGTCGAGGTCTCCGTCGACAGCTTCCAGACCCTGCCCTTCCTGGTCGCCGGCACCCGTCGCATCGCCCTCGTCCAAGGGCGCCTCGCGGAGCGCCTGCGCGGCGTCGCCCCGGTACGGATCATGGAGCCGCCCTACGAGGCCGTCCCCCTCCGGCAGGCCCTGTGGTGGCACCCGGTCCACACCCGCGATGCCGCGCACATCTGGCTGCGCGAGACGGCCGCGCGCGTCGCTGCCTCCCTCACCGGGCCGACCACCCGCCATCCACAGGCTGGATGAACACGATCCAGGAGTTTGATCGCGCAGAGGGTAGCCGCCCGGGGGAGCCTGGCCCATAGTCGTGCCAGTTCCTGACGCCCGCTCTCGGGCGCATCCCCATTGGGTGCACCTGCGCCCCGCAGCCTGGCACGGCCACGGCCACCGCGGGGGCGCGGTTGCGCGCCCCCGCCCCCGCCCCGTGGAGGCCTCGCATGCCCGGATTCCTTTCCCCACCCGTGCCCGCCGACGGCACCGCCGCCCAGAACACCGAGCCCGCGCCCGAAGCCGGGGGCCGTCTGCGCATCGTGCTTCTGATGGCAGGCAGCTGTCTGCCGATCCTCGGCGCGGTGCTGCTCGCTCCGGTGCTGCCGAAGATGCAGGCGCACTTCGCCACAGTGCCCGGCGCCAAGGCGCTCGTCCCGATGGTCCTGACCGTCCCCGCACTCGCGCTCGCCCTGCTGGCCCCCTTCGCGGGCGTCATCATCGACCGGCTGGGACGCAAACGCCTCCTGATCGTCGCGGCCGTCCTGTACGCCCTGTTCGGCACCGCACCGCTGTGGCTGGACTCCCTCGGTGCCATCGTGGCCAGCCGCGCCCTCCTCGGCGTCACCGAGGCCGCCATCATGACCTGCTGCACCACACTGATCGGCGACTACTACACAGGCCGCGTACGGGACCGCTACCTGGCCCTGCAGACCCTGTGCGCCTCCGCCTCCGCCACCGCCTTCTTCGTGCTCGGCGGCGCGCTCGGATCCTCGGGCTGGCGTACCCCGTTCTGGCTCTACGCCGTCGGGCTGCTCCTCGCCCCCGCCATGGCCGCGTACCTGCCCCAGCCCAGGCAGGGCGCAGCCACGGAAAAGGCTGCCGCCGCCGAGGCACGGCCGTTCCCCGTGCGCCGACTGGCGGGCATCTGCGTGCTGTCGGTGTTCGGCGCCATCGTCTTCTACACCGTCCCGGTGGAAACGGCCTACCTGCTGGACGACCTGGGCGTGAAGAACAGCGGCATCATCGGCATGGCCACCGCGATCGCCAGCGCCGCCACCGTCACCGGATGCCTCACCTTCGCCAGGCTCACCGGCCGGCCGGAGCGCAGGCTGCCCGCGATCTTCGCCCTGTGCGGAGCCGGGTTCGTGGTCATGGGCCTGGCCCCCAGCACCCCGGTCCTGGTCGCCGGCGCGGTCCTCAACTGCATCGGCACCGGCTTCCTGCTGCCCTCGCTGCTCACCTGGGCGATGTCCAAGCTGGACTACGCCGACCGCGGCCGCGGCACCGGCCTGTGGACGGCGTCGTTCTTCTCCGGGCAGTTCCTCTGCCCGCTCGCCCTGATCGCCGTCGAGTCCGCCACCGGCAGCCTCGCCGGCGCCGTCGGCCTCCTCGGCCTGGCCTCGGCACTGGTGGCGGCCGGGCTGCTGCCCGTCCTCCGCCGGACGACGGCGCCGCAAGAGACTTTGCAGGCGTGACCCGCCCCCTGGTCAGCCGCACCCGTCGGGTGCGGCTGACCAGGCTCTTCCTTCGGTCCGGCGCGACGCACCGGCAACCGTCAACTCCCTTCGTCCTGCGCGTGGCGACACCACCGGCAGACAGACCCGCTGGGCCCCGGCGCGCACTGCGGATCCAAGGAACCGGCCGTCGTCCCGAAGTCCGACAGCGCCGTCGAGGGCGACGGCACAGGCGTGAGCTGTTCGGCCGCTGCGGCAGGAACCGGCGCGGCCTGGTCACCCTCCAGGCCCTCGGCGTCTCGCGCCGGACCCATCGCCCTGGCGAAGATCCCGTTTCGGCTCCGATACGCCGCGAACCTCCGGCTGCACGGGGCGGCCTTGCGTGCCGGAGGGCGAATGCCATGCTGGTCTCCCGGCGGCGTATGCCCGAACACCGGAGCACGGATCATGAAGACACCCCTCCATGACTCGGTCCTTTCCCGGGCGGCTCGCATCCTGGAGGCCTTCAGCCAGGACGAGCCGGCGCTGACCGTCTCGGAGATCGCCCGCCGCAGCGGGCTGCATGTGGCGACGGCCTCCCGGCTCGTGGCCGAGCTGGTGGCGCACGGCTTCCTCAGCCGGGACGACGACCGCAAGGTGCGGATCGGTGTGCGCCTGTGGGAGCTGGTGACACGCGCTTCGCCGACGCTCTCGCTGAGGGACACCGCGATGCCGTTCATGGAGGGCGTGCACGACGTCGTCGGCCACCACGTGCAGCTGGGCGTGCGCGACGGCGACGACGTGCTGTTCCTGGAGCGCCTCTCGGCACCCAGCGCGGTGATCAACTACACCCGGGTCGCCGGCCGGCTGCCCCTGCACGCCTCCTCCAGCGGCCTGGTGCTGCTGGCCCACGGCCCCGTCTCTCTGAGGGAACGCATCCTCGCCGGCCCCCTCACCACCTACACACCCCGAACTCCGGCCACCCCGGCACAGCTACGCGCGATCCTGGCCGACGTCCGGCAGCAGGGATACGCCTACTGCCCTGGCTACGTCCACGAAGAGGCCCTCGGGATCGCCGCCCCCGTGCGCGGCGGCGACGGCACGGTGATAGCGGCTCTGGCCGTCATCGTGCCCAACGACGCGAGCGCCCAAGCGGTCGTCCCCGTCGTACGGACCGCCGCCCGCGGCATCTCGCGCGCCCTGGGCAGCACGTGACGACGGGGCTGCCGACGGTCATGCGACGGTGGCGCGACATCCGCGTGGCATCCGCACGAAATTCGTCTCTCACTGAATGAGAATGCCGTCGCGAGACAGCCCCGGCCCTGAGCATCCTGCCTGCATTCCACAGACGGGAGGCGACGACGTGGTCGCAGACAGCCTGCTCCGGGTTCCCCAATCCGCCCTCTCCAGGGTGACACTGGAGATCCGCGCCAAAGACACGATCGCCGACGGTGTCGTATCTCTCACTCTCGCCCACCCGGACGCCGCGCGGCTGCCGGACTGGACCCCTGGCTCGCACATCGACCTGGTCCTGCCGGAAGGGACGACCCGGCAGTACTCCCTGTGCGGTGACCGGTGGGACTCGTACACCTACCGCATCGCGGTCCTGCGCGAGCCGGCCGGGCGTGGTGGCTCGGCGTACGTGCACGACCGGCTCGCGCCGGGTGACCTGGTCGGTGTGGGCGGGCCGCGCAACCACTTCCCGCTGGTTCCGGCCGAGCGGTACCTGTTCATCGCGGGCGGCATCGGCATCACCCCGCTGCTGCCTATGATCCACCAGGCTGAACTGATCGGCGCCGACTGGCAGTTGCTGTACGGAGGCCGCAGCCGTGCCTCGATGGCGTTCCGCGAGGAACTGTCGGCCGCCCACGGCGACCGAGTGCACATCAGCCCCCAGGACGAGTGCGGCCTGCTGGACCTGGCCCCGTGGCTGGACACCCCGGATCCCGGCACCAAGGTCTACTGCTGCGGACCGGCGCCGCTGTTGGCGGCCGTCGAGCAGGCCTGCGCCGCCTGGCCGTCGTACAGCCTGCGCACCGAGCGCTTCAACGCCGCCGCCCTGCCGGAGCCCGTCCACCAGGCCGCCTTCGAGGTGGAGCTGCGCCGCACGGGCCGCACCGTGACTGTCATGCCGGACACCTCCGTCCTGCACGCCGTACGACAGGTGGGAGCCGACGTCCTGTCCTCCTGCGAGCAGGGCACCTGCGGCACCTGCCTCACGCCGGTGCTGGAAGGGACGCCCGATCACCGGGACTCGATCCTCGCCGACCACGAACGGGCCGCGAACGACTGCATGCTCCCGTGCGTATCCCGCTCCCGCGGTGACCGCCTCGTCCTCGACCTCTGAGCCGCACCCGCAGACATGCCCCCGTGCCCCGTGCCCTCTTCCGCTTGGAGCCGCCATGACCCACGCACCGGCCCCCGCCGTGTCGCTCCCCACGAGTGACGCGGACCCCTTCGCCGCCGAACATCTGGCACAACCCGAGCCGCTGCACCAGCAGTTGCGGCAAGCCGGTCCCGTCGTCCACCTGACCCGCTACAACGTGTACGCGCTGGCCCGCTACCGCGAGGTGCACGCCGCCCTGGTCGACTGGCAGGCCTTCCAGTCCGCCGCCGGCGTCGGACTGGCCAACTTCCGTCACGAGAAACCCTGGCGGCCGCCTAGCCTGCTGCTGGAAGCCGACCCGCCGCACCACGACGCCCCGCGCCGTGTCCTGCGCGAGATCCTCGCACTACCCGCCCTGCGCCAACTGCGCGCGACGTGGCAGACGGTCGCCGAGGAACTGGTCGACACCGTACTGGCCGACCGGGGCAGGCAGTTCGACGCCTTCACGGACCTGGCCAGGGCGTTTCCGCTCCGTGTGTTCCCCGACGCCGTCGGACTGGGTCCCGAGGGACGGGACCACCTTCTGCCTTACGGCAACATGGCCTTCAACGCCTTCGGACCGGCCAACGACCTCGTGAAGGCCGACGCTGACCGGGCGGCCGAGTTGTCGGCCTGGGTGAACGCCCAGTGCGCCCGCGAGGCGCTGAGCGAGGACGGTTTCGGCTCCCGTATATGGGCCGCCGCCGACCGCGGCGACCTCACGCACACCCAGGCACCCCTGGTGGTGCGCTCCCTGCTCACCGCCGGCGTCGACACCACCGTCCACGGCCTCGCCGCCACCCTCTACGCCTTCGCGACCCACCCCGACCAGTGGCAACGACTGCGCGAACGACCCGAGTCGGCGCGTGTGGCGTTCGACGAAGCGGTGCGCTGGCAGTCACCCGTGCAGACCTTCTTCCGTACCGCCACCACCGACGTCACCATCGCCGGCGCCCTCATCCCTGAGGGCATGAAGATCCTCATGTTCCTTGGCGCCGCCAACCGCGACCCGGCCCGCTGGCCCGATGCCGACCGCTTCGACCTCACCCGGGACCCCTCCGGCCACGTCGGCTTCGGCATGGGCATCCACCAGTGCGTCGGCCAGCACGTCGCCCGCCTGGAGGCCGAGGCCCTGCTGACCGCCCTCGCCCGCCGCGTGGAACGCATCGAGCTCACCGGCGAACCCCGCCGCCATCTCAACAACACCCTGCGCTCCTGGGCAGTGCTCCCCGTCACCGTGCGTCCCGCAAGGTGACCTCCGGCGACCGCACCCGCTCCCACCCACCCACATCGCACAGCGAGAGGACCACCTCCATGCCCCACCACGTACGCGGTGTCGTCGCCCGCGCCAAAGGCGAGCCGGTAGCCGTCGAGACGATCGTCGTGCCCGACCCGGGCCCGGGAGAGGCAGTGGTGAAAGTCCAGGCGTGCGGTGTCTGCCACACCGACCTGCACTACCGCGACGGGGGCATCAACGACGACTTCCCCTTCCTCCTCGGGCACGAGGCGGCCGGCGTCGTCGAAGAAGTCGGCCCCGGAGTGACGGACGTCGAACCCGGCGACTTCGTCATCCTCAACTGGCGCGCCGTGTGCGGCCGCTGCCGCGCCTGCCGGCGCGGACGCCCCCAGTACTGCTTCGACACCCACAACGCCGCACAGAAGATGACTCTCCTGGACGGCACCGAGCTCTCGCCCGCCCTCGGTATCGGAGCCTTCGCCGAGAAGACGCTGGTCGCCGCCGGGCAGTGCACGAAGGTCGACCCGGCCGCCTCACCGGCCGCGGCCGGTCTGCTCGGCTGCGGGGTGATGGCCGGCATCGGCGCGGCGATCAACACCGGCAACGTCGGCCGAGGGGACACGGTGGCCGTCATCGGCTGCGGCGGCGTCGGAGATGCCGCGATCGTCGGGTCCCACCTGGCCGGTGCGGCCAAGGTCATCGCCGTCGACATCGACGACCGCAAGCTGGCCACCGCCAAGAGCCTGGGCGCCACCCACACCGTCAACTCCAAGGAGACCGACCCGGTCGAGGCGATCCGCGAGCTGACCGGCGGGTTCGGCGCCGACACCGTCATCGAGGCCGTCGGCCGCCCGGAAACCTACCGGCAGGCCTTCTACGCCCGCGACCTCGCCGGCACGGTCGTCCTCGTCGGGGTGCCCACCCCGGACATGACGCTCGAACTGCCGCTGCTGGACGTCTTCGGCCGCGGCGGAGCCCTGAAGTCCTCCTGGTACGGCGACTGCCTGCCCTCCCGCGACTTCCCGATGCTCATCGACCTCTACCTGCAGGGCCGACTGGACCTGGACGCCTTCGTCACCGAGACCATCGCCCTGGACGAGGTCGAGGACGCCTTCGCCCATATGCACCGGGGCGACGTCCTGCGTTCGGTGGTGATGCTGTGATGACCGGCGTCCGCATCGAGCACGTCATCACCTCGGGCACCTTCAGCCTGGACGGCGGCACCTGGAACGTCGACAACAACGTCTGGATCGTCGGCGACGACCACGAGGCGGTCGTCATCGACGCCGCCCACGACGCGGAGGCGATCGCCCGTGCCGTCGGAGACCGCCGTCTGACCGCCATCGTGTGTACCCATGCCCACAACGACCACATCAACGCGGCTCCCGCCCTCGCCGAGGCCACCGGCGCGCCCGTTTTCGTCCACCTGGACGACCGGCTGCTGTGGAAGCACACCCACCCCGACCACGACCCCGGCGGTTACCTCTCCGACAACCAGCGCATCCCCGTCGCGGGCACGGAATTGCGGGTGCTGCACACCCCTGGGCACACGCCCGGGGCCATCTGCCTGTACCTGCCCTCGCTCAACACCGTCTTCACGGGCGACACGCTGTTTGCGGGCGGTCCAGGAGCGACCGGTCGGTCGTACTCGAACTTCCCGACCATCATCCGCTCGATCCGGGACCGCCTCCTTGTGCTGCCACCGGCCACGCAAGCGCGTACCGGGCACGGACAGGGCACCACCATCGGCGCTGAAGCGCCCCACCTCGCCGACTGGATTGCACGAGGTCACTGAGTGGCGGCGCTCAGCGAGGATGCCCTGCCGATGGGGGGCCGTGAGCCTCGGTGATCCGCGCACCGCGCGGGCCAGCACTGGTTGCCGCCAAAGCCAGGAACGGACGGCCCGTAAGGCTCTGGGCCGGCAGGGCAGTTGGTGCTGGTGGGGTGTGGCCGGGCCCCCTCTCTGGCCCGTCACGCGGCCGTCGGTCCACACCGTGGTCACGGTGACGATGCCGTTGTCCGTTTTGCCCAGCCGGCCCAGCCACTGTCGGCCCACATGCGCGGTCGCCGTGCCGTCCTTGCGGTCCCCGGAGTCGTCGATCACGATGGCCCCGCCGTCGTGCGGAGTCGTCGCCGGCTGCTCGCGCAGCAGTTCAAGCCGCCGGTCGTTGACCTGCTCGGCCTCCCAGGGCGACTCGGACAAGAAGAACTGCAGCCGCTGCACCCCCGGCATCCCTGCGCCGGCTACCGGCTCCGCCCCGGCCAGGCAGGTGATCGTCTTGTTCCGCTCCCGCGGTGCCAGCAGCCCAGACAGATACTCACGAAACCCCCGCCGCTGCGCTGACCTGCCGTCAACCCACACCATCGCCGGATTTAAACGAACTACCGGCAGCGAGCTTCCCCAAAGCCGTCGTCAGAGCTGGCCTGGCGGAAAGGAATTCTGCAAGGCGGTCTGGTTCGACGGCCGCCAGAGGTCGGGGGAGCGCGTCGTACGGGACGGCCAACTCGGGTCGTCAAGGCATGAGGTGTTGTCAGCGCGGTATGTTGCGAGGTCAGTTGGGGATTTTTGGGCCTCTCGCAGGTCGAAGCAGAAGCGAGGCAGGAAGCACCGGACGCCCCGGCGTGCCGAGGACCTCGAACACCTCGTTTTTTGACGACTCGACGCACTCGCTCGGTGTCGGTGACGTCGAGCTGCTGCGCCGTCTGGCCTTGTTCCTCAGCGAATCCGACCCCGGCGCCGTCTTCTGGGCAGCTCCCTGCCGACCTCGACATGGCGGCCGGGACGGACCAGCTCGTGGGCCCTCTCTACTACCGAGCGCTGGTGACCGACGAGCCGATCGGGCACGGATTGACCGACGGGCTCGTCGACGCATTCCTCCGCCGCCATGGGCTGCACCGACGCGCGCGAGGTCTTGAGCACATGTGGCCCGATGCGCGGGTGCGTGAGACGACCGTGGCTGCGGTTGTCGTCGCCTGCCGGACGGTGCCGCGGCGCCGTCCGGCACCTCGCGGGTTCGGCAGTTCCTCGTCCTGCCACAACGTCCCTGGGACGTGTGGCTGCCGTGCCACGGGTGGTCAAGGCCCCATGTGGAGATCGGCCCATCGGGTGGTCCTCTCGGGGTGGCGGGACATTCCGTGTCGTGCGGAGAGGGCTGCGACGATGTCGGTCCCGCGACCGTTTTCCTTGTGTTCGGAGGGTGGCGCGTCGGCGTGCGACGGGCGTCGTCGAGGCACCGGCCCCGCGTCGGTGACCTCGACGCGGAGGGCGCGGCGGCCGCCGACCTCGGGCAGGCGCAACCGCAGTACGGCTGGGGGACGTGCGTGGACGATCGCGTTGGTGGCCAGCTCCGAGATCACCAGGAGGGCGTCGTCGACCGTCGGGGTGGGCACGCGCCATTGGGTGAGGACGGTGCGTGCCCGTCGGCGTACGACGGAGACGGCCTCGGGGATGTGCGGCAGTGCGCAGACCAGCTCGGCCCGCGAGGGCGTGGCCATGGGGGCCATTTCGGCGTCAGACGTGTTCGTGGCGGGGACGCTCATCCTCGGCCACCTCCACTGGTCGTCGCTTCTCATGTCGGAAGCGGAGGCTGGTTTCGTGCCGCTGGTGGCGGTTGGGTCACTCGGCGGTGGCGAGGATCTGGGCCAACGCCGCGACGGCCTGTTCGGCGTCGTGGCCTTCGGCGCGGACGGTCACGGTGCTTCCGGCAGTGGCGCCCAGGCCCATGACGGCGAGGACACCGGTCGGATTGACCGTCCGGTCGGCGTGCTCCAGTCGTATGGTGCTGGTGAATGTCGCTGCGGCTCGGGCGAGTTGGCCTGCCGGACGTGCGTGCAGGTTGGCGGGCAGGACGACGGCCGTCTCGTGTTTGGACGTGGTCGTGGCGATCGTGGTGGTGGGGTCAGAGCTTGTGGACATTGCGGGCCTCCTTGGCGGCGTCGGCGACGGTCTTGAGGTCGGCGCCGGATGCGGCGGTGACGACGGCTGCGACGGCTCCTTCGACGAAGGGTGCGTCGACCAGCAGCACGTCGGGGCGGGGGTGGTCTTCCAGGACGGTGCGGGCGGTCAGGACGGAGCTGCCGAGGTCGGGCAGGACGACGACGCCGGCTCCGCGGTCGACGCTGCGGATGGCGGCGAGGACAAGGTCGTAGCTGGTGCCGATCCGGCCGTCGTCGGTGCCTCCGGCGGTGGCGAGGGGAACCGTGTCGGAGCCGATCTGCTGCACCAGCAGGTGAAGGCCCGAGGCGAGCTCGGCGCTGTGGGACACGAGTACGATGCCGACAGATGTGCTCATGAACAGTTACCGTAGATGTCGGAACGCTGTTCATCAATAGTGAACGAGGGAGAAATTTTCGATGGTGCAGGCGGTGCAGCGAGCGGTGCAGATACTGCGGGAGCTCGCGTCCACCGGGCCCCGGCTCGGAGTGACCGAGCTGGCCGACCGTCTGGGCGTGGCCAAGCCGACCGTGCATGCGCTGCTGCGCACGCTGGAGGCCGAGGGGCTGGTGGTGCAGGACCGGGACAGTTCGAAGTACCAGCTGGGACCTGACCTGGTGCAGCTGGGCAACGCCTACCTGGACACCCAGGAGCTGCGGACCCGCTCGCTGACGTGGGCGGACCAGCTCGCGAACCGGACGAACGAGGCGGTCTGGGTGGCCGTGCTCACCGGTGACCACGTCCTTGTGGTGCACCACGCCTTCCGGCCCGAGGGTGCCGTGCAGATCCTCGAGGTGGGCGCCAGCATCCCGTGGAGCACGTGTGCTCTGGGCAAGGCCATCGTGGCCTTCGTCGCGGCCGACGAGCGTGAGCGGCTGCTCGCGGGTGAGCCGGCTGTGCTCACCGGCGCCAGCATCACCGACCCGGAGGAGCTGGCGGGTCAGTTGAAGGAGGTCCTCAGGACGGGTTATGCGTTCGAGGACCAGGAGTCCGCCATCGGGGACGCAGGTATCGCCTCTCCCGTCTTCGACCGCTCCGGCGAGGTGGTCGGCGCCATCGGCATCGTCGGCCCCGTCGAACGGCTGCTGGCCGAATCGGCACGTCAGGAGCTTGCGGTCGCCGTCCGGGAGACCGCCCGCAACCTCTCCCGCGACCTGGGTGCCCCCCGCGGGGCGTCCGCACGCAGCGCGATGACCTGACTGCCCCCGCAACCCGGTGGCGCTTGTCCGCACCCCCGCCCCGCCCCCTGATCCAGGCCCCTCGGCAGCTGCCGAGGGGCCTTCTTCGTCCCGACGGAACGCCAGGGCTGCCGAACCTCTTGACAGGCCGGAAACGCGGCGTTAATTTCCGGAACAACGTTCATCCATGATGAACGACATGCAGCCGGAGGCTTAAAACTTCCCGGTTCCCCTGAGCGGCCGCCAGGTTGCCCGACCCTGACCACCTGGCGGTCACCTCCCTTCACAGCCCGCTCCACGCGGAGGAGGTGAGACGCCCGAGCCGCCTCTCGGCGCTGGGCGCCTTCCATGGAAGAAAACACTTACTCACAGAAGCTTCTGGCCGAGATGCTGGGCACCGCAGTGCTGGTGTTCATCGGCGTCGGCTCGGTCCCCGCGACGCTCATCGTGGGCGGCGACGCCCCGTTCACCATGGCGCAGCTGGGAATGATCTCGCTGGCCTTCGCCACCGCCGTCATCGCCATGGTCTACGCGATCGGGCATGTCTCCGGCTGCCAGATCAACCCGGCCATCACCCTGGCGTTGGCCGTCACGAAGAAGATGCCCTGGCGGGACGTCCCCGGCTACATCGCGGCCCAGGTGGCCGGGGCGGTGCTGGGAGCGCTTGCGATCGTCGGGGTGCTGGGGAAGAAGGCGGTCGACGTCGGCCTCGGCATCGCCGCCTACGGCACGGGAGTCGGCACCGGCCAGGCGTTCTTCGCCGAAGCCGTGGGCACTTTCATCCTCGCCTTCGTCGTCTTCGGTGCGATCGACCGCCGCGCGGCCGGCGGCTTCGCCGGTCTGGCCATTGGGCTCGGCGTCTTCGCGATCATCATTCCGGTGGCGCCGGCCACGGCGGCCTCGATCAACCCGGCAAGGACGCTGGGCCCGATGATCACGGGCCAGCTCTTCGACGGCACCGTCCACTGGGATCAGATGCCGGTCTACATAGCGGCCGAAGTGCTCGGCGCGGTTGCCGCCGGCGTCCTCTACACCGCCCTCAACACCCGCCGCTCGACTGCCGCCGCAGGTGCGGCCGAGAACCAACTGGCCGAAACCGCCTCTGCCTGAGGGAGCCCTGTCATGAAGAAGTTCATCAACGACCCTGAAGCGGTGCTGGCCGAGGCGCTGGCCGGGATCGCCGCCGCCCACCCCGGCCTGAAGATCGACGCGCAGAACAAGGTGATCGCCCGCGCCGGGGGTACCAAGCCGGGCAAGGTCGCCCTTGTCTCCGGCGGCGGATCCGGGCACGAACCCCTGCACGGCGGCTTCGTGGGACGCGGCATGCTCGACGCGGCCTGCCCCGGCGAGGTCTTCACCTCTCCCGTGCCCGGTCAGATGCTGGCCGCGGCCCAGGCAGTCGACGGCGGGGCGGGCGTGCTGTTCATCGTGAAGAACTACACCGGCGACGTCCTCAACTTCCAGATGGCCGCCGAACTGGCCGCCGAGGAGGGCATCACGGTGGAGACCGTCCTGGTCGACGACGACGTCGCCGTCCAGGACTCCACCTGGACCGCCGGGCGCCGCGGCACCGGCGCCACCGTCTTCGTCGAGAAGATCGCTGGAGCCCTCGCCGAGCAGGGCGCCAGCCTCACCGAGGTCGCCGACATGGGCAAGCGGGTCAACGCCGCCTCCCGGTCCTTCGCCGTCGCGCTGACCGCCTGCACCACCCCTGCCTCCGGCAAGCCCGGCTTCGACCTGCCCGAGGACGAGATGGAGGTCGGCGTCGGCATCCACGGTGAACCCGGACGGCGCCGCGAGAAGCTCCGCCCGGCCAAGGAAATCGTGGCCACCGCCATGGACGCCATCCTGGCCGACCAGCCGCTCGACGCCGGTGACGAGACCATCGTCATGGTCAACGGCCTGGGCGGCACCCCGCTCATCGAGTTGTACGTGGTCTTCAACGAGGTAGCGGCCGCACTCGCGAACAAGGGCGTGGTCGTCGCCCGCAGCCTCGTCGGCAACTACGTGACCAGCCTCGACATGGCGGGTGTTTCCCTCACCGTGTGCAAGGCCGATGCCGACATGCTGTCCCTGTGGGACGCTCCCGTGAACACCCCGGCCCTGCGCTGGGGCATCTGAACCGAGCCGGGGGTGGGGCCACGCGCGACGCGAGGACCGGGCCGGGGTCTTCCCGCTGTCCGCCCGACCGGACCGCACCCCTCGCGTCTTCCCCCCGCCCCCGGCTCACCCACCGCCGACCAGCCCCGTACCGATCAGACGACCAGCCCCGTACCGACCCTGAACGGAGACTCCGTGGACACCGACCTCGCCCGCACGTGGGTGCAGGCCATCGCAGCCGCCGTGGACAAGCACAAGGACCACCTCACCCAGCTCGACTCGGCCATCGGCGACGCCGACCACGGCTTCAACATGCACCGCGGCTTCTCCGCCGCAATCACGGCCTTGGCCGACTACGAGCCGGACACCGTCGGGGCCGTACTGGTCAAGGCCGGCACCACCCTCATCTCCACCGTCGGCGGTGCCTCCGGACCGCTCTACGGCGGAGCCTTCCGCGCCATCGGCAAGGCTCTGGACACCCCCACCGCCGACACACAGCAGTTCGCCGCCGCCCTTGCTGCGGGCCTGGCGAGCATCCAGAAGCTCGGTGCGGCCGCACCCGGTGACAAGACCATGATCGACGCCTACGCCCCCGCACTGGCTGCGTTCCAGCAACAGGCCGATGCCGGAGCCGACCTGGGCGCCGCGGCGCAGGCCGCCGCTGACGCCGCCGAAGAGGGCATGCGCGCCACCACTCCGATGCAGGCCCGCAAGGGCCGCGCCTCCTACCTCGGCGCCCGCAGCATCGGCCATCAAGACCCGGGCGCCACCTCCACCGCCCTCATCTTCCGGGCCCTCGCCGAGACGCGGGGGGCCCGATGACCGACCGCCGCACCTACACCGGACACGCCGCCGCACCCGGCACAGCCCTCGGCGTCGTCCACTGCACCGACCGGCCACCCACCAGAACCGCGCTGCCTCACCGCGCCGGCGGCGACCCCACGCAGCAGATCACCGACGCCTTCGACGCCGTCGCCACCCGCCTGCTCGACCTGTCCGCCTCGCTGCGCGAGCAGGGCAAGGACGAACAGGCCGACATCCTGGAGGTCAACAGCTACATCGCCCAAGACCAGGACCTGCGCGACCAGGCCGTCAAGAGGGCGCACGACGGCCAGCCGGTATCCGTCGCCGTCCGCCAGGCCATCGACACCTACGCCGCAACCATCGCCGCCCTGGACGATCCCACCCTTGCCGAACGCGCCGCGGACGTCCGGCAGGTCGGCCGCCGCGTGCTGGCCCACCTCCACGGCGAGACGGGCCCCGCCCCCGACCAGCCGCTCGTCCTGGTCGCTCACGAGATCGGCGCCGCCGACCTGCTGGAACCGGGCCTGACGGTGACAGGCGCCATCTCCGTGACCGGCGGCCCGAACTCCCACGCCGCGATCGTCGCCCGCTCGCTGGGCATCCCATTCCTCCTGGCCGTCGACCCCCAGCTGCTCGAACTGTCGGACGGGCAGGAGATCCTGCTCGACGCCGACCAGGCCAGCGCGGTCGCCCATCCCGACGACGAGGAACGCACCAGGGCCCTGCGAGCCATGGAGACCGCACGAACGCGCAGGCTCGCCCTCGCCGAAGAGCGTCACCTGCCCGCCGAGACGCTCGACCGGCACCGCATTGTGCTGCGGGCCAACGTGGCCACCCCGGCCGAGGCCCGCGCGGCACTGACCACGGGCGCCGAAGGGGTCGGCCTGCTCCGCACCGAGCTGCCCTTCCTCAACCATCGCGCCTGGCCCACCCGCGGGCAGCACGCGGCCACCCTCGTCCCCGTCCTGCGCGCTCTGGCCGGGCAGGTCGTTACGGCTCGCACGCTCGACTTCGCCGACGACAAACTGCCGCCGTTCCTCGCCGAAGGCCGCGAGGGCGGGCGGCTCGGGCGCGGCCTGCCCCTCATGCTCGCCCAACCGGACGCCTTCGCCGACCAGTTCCGCAGCCTGCTCAGCACCGGAGCCGACACCGACCTGCGCATCATGATCCCCATGGTCGCGAGCGTCGACGAACTGCGCGCCTGCCGACGCCTCCTCGAGGCCGCGGCAACCGAGGCCGGCGTCGCGGTGCCACCTCTGGGGATCATGGTGGAACTCCCCGAAGCCGTCGCCGCGGCCGACGACCTCGCCCGCGAAGCCGCCTTCTTCTCCATCGGAAGCAACGACCTCACCTGCCAGATCCTGGGCCTGGACCGGCGCGACCCCACCGCCACCCCGGCCATGGCGGCACACCCCGCGGTACTCGACGCCATCGGGCGTGTCGTCACCGCGGCCCACCGCCACGATCGTCAGGTCTCCGTGTGCGGCGACGCCGCCGCACACCCCCTCGTGACACCCCTCCTCATCGGCCTCGGCTGCGACAGCCTCTCGGTCGGCCCCGCCGCCCTCGACGAGGTCCGCGCCCGCATCCGCCGGCTGCGCCACGACACCTGCGCCTCCCTGGCCGCCGTCGCCCTCACCCGCGAAACCCCCCAAGAGGTCTGGCGACTTGTCGAGCAGTGCGGCCAGCCTTCGCTGCCGTGAGAAGAAGGGGCCGTAAGCATGAAGAAGCTCATCAACTCGCCCGATCACGTGCTCGACGATGCTCTCGTCGGTGTGGCCGCCGCGCACCCCTCGCTGAGGGTCAACACGTCCGACCGCTACATCGCCCGCGCGGGCGGGCCGACCCCCGGGAAGGTCGGCCTGGTCTCAGGCGGCGGATCCGGGCACGAACCGCTGCACGGCGGGTTCGTCGGGCACGGGATGCTCGATGCGGCCTGTCCTGGTGAGGTGTTCACCTCTCCCGTGCCGGACCAGATCCTCGCCGCCACCCGGGCCGTGGACGGCGGGGCGGGGGTGCTGCACATCGTGAAGAACTACACCGGCGACGTACTGAACTTCCAGATGGCAGCCGAGTTGGCCGCCGACGACGGCATGCGGGTGGAGGGCGTCGTGGTCAATGACGACGTCGCCGTGGAGAACAGCACGTGGACCGCGGGCCGACGCGGCACCGGGGCGACCGTGTTCGTGGAGAAGATCGCCGGTGCGGCCGCCGAACTCGGCGCGGACCTGGGCACGGCCGCGGCCCTGGGTCAGGAGGTCAACGACCGGTCCCGATCCTTCGGAGTGGCGCTCACGCCGTGCACGGTGCCCGCGTCGGGCAAACCCGGCTTTGAGCTGGGCGAGGACGAGGTCGAGCTGGGCGTCGGCATCCACGGCGAGCCCGGTCGCGCCCGCGCCAGGCTCGCCTCCGCCCGGGAGATCGTCGGTGTCGCACTGGACGCCATTCACACCGACATGCCGCTCTCGGGTGGGGTGCTCGTGATGGTCAACGGCCTGGGTGGCACCCCGCTGATCGAGCTGTACGTGGTGTACGCCGCCGTTGCCGAGTGGCTCGCCGGCCACGGCGTGTGGATCACCCGCAACCTGGTCGGCAACTACGTCACCAGCCTTGAGATGGCCGGCTGCACGATCACGGTGTGCCTGCTCACGCCACAGCTCACCCATCTGTGGGATGCCCCGGTCGTGACCCCCGCGCTGCGCTGGGGACGCTGAGCGGCCGAGGCCATCGACGCCAGATCGTACGAGATCGTACGAGGGAGAGGGACGACGATGGACGCAAGCATGTTCCGGGCCTGGATCCATGAGGCCGCCCGATCGGTGACCGAGAACGCCGATCACCTGACCCGCCTCGACTCCGCCGTCGGCGACGCCGACCACGGCATCAACATGCGCCGTGGCCTGCAGGCGGCGGTGGCGATGCTGGACGAAACCGACCCGTCCACCCCCGGCGCGGTGCTCGCCACCGTCGGCCGGGCACTGATCAGCAAGACCGGCGGGGCCTCAGGACCGCTGTACGGCACCGGGTTCCGGCAGGCCGCGCGGACCCTGGGCGAGGACCACGACGTCTCCGCGGCACAACTCGGGGCGGCGTTGGCGGCTGCCCTCACCGGCATCCAGCGCATCGGCGCGGCGCTGGAAGGAGACAAGACATTGATCGATGCCCTCAGCCCGGCCGTGACCGCCTACCAGGCCGTCATCGACACCGGCGGCGACCTGACCAAAGCCACCCGCGCGGCGTCCGACGCCGCCGTGTGGGGCCTGAAGCAGACCGCCGGCATGCAGGCCCGCAAGGGCCGCGCAAGCTATCTTGGCGCCCGCACCATCGGCCACGAAGACCCCGGCGCGGCGTCGACCGTCCTCATTCTGGCCGCCCTCGCGACCGTCAGCTCGGCGGGCGAGCGGCGTGCCGAGGATCATCAGTAGACCCTGCACATGTTTGACCCCCGGCGGCAAGGCGGCCTCGCCGCCGGCACGGGCAACCTTGCCGCCGATGCCGGGCCCACCCCGCCGGATACAGACGACGGACGGCCGAGTCCCGGTAGCGAGCCGATCGCCACAGCGACCACCGCCGAGTAAGTGGTCGACGTCTCGAACAACCTCCGGGGCCGACGCGTAGTTCGCGTCCGCAGCACCTTCCAGTGGACGTACGAGGCCATGGCCTCATTCGTCGACGTCACGTTCATCACGACACGACAAGCGCACTCGCGCGATGAGCGAAGCGTCCGCGACATGTGGACGCTCCGCTGAATCGCGCACGTTAAAGGCGGGGAGTAGGTGGAAGGGCAAGTGCAAAGACAACGGGGCAGCAACCAGAGGCGGTTCGCCCCTGCCAACTGGAGCGTGCGCACCCAGTTGCTGGCCGTGGTGATCGTCCCGATCGTCACCGCGCTCGTACTGGGCGGTCTGCGGGTTGGATCCGCCGTCCAGAACGCACAGGACGCCAACAACGCCAGTCAGCTCGTCCGTGTCGTAGACAAGCGCACGACACTGTTGCAGGAGATCGAGAACGAACGCGATCTCATGGCCCTCTACGTTGCCGCAGGGCGTACAGGTGGCACCGGCCGACTCGGCGCGCAGCACTCCAAGGTGGACGCGGCGCTGGCCCGGGTTCGTGCCGAGGACGCTCATGTCCGCCGCAAGCCGAGCTCCGCCCTGGCCACCCGGCTCGCGCCGCTCGACGCCTTCGGCCGAAAGGTGACGTCACTGCGCCACACCGTAACCCAGTCGAAGATGCGCTGGCCGTCCGTGGTGAACGCATACACCGCGTTGATCGCCGGGCTGACCGACGCCCTTGACCTGCTCACGCCGGACACCGTTCACCAGGCCCTTGCCGTGAGGGCCGACGCACTCGAGACCTTCGCCAAGGCCACGGAGAAGGCATCCCTGCAACGCGCACTGGTCGGCGGGGCACTGACCCAGGGACACTTCGATGCGAACGAGGTCCAGAGCCTGGCTCTTGCCAGCCGGCAACAACAGGCGCTGATGGTCCAGTTCAGGTCCACTGCGCCGCCGGCCCTGCGTCAGTTCTATGAGCGCACCGTCACCGGAAGGGACATCCACCAGGCGGAGACGCTCCAGAAGCAGGCACTCACCCAGCAGGGCACCGGCCGCCTCCGCCTCGACGCCGACACATGGTTCGACACCATGACGAGCAAGCTCGAACTGATGCGAGTGGTCGAGAAGCGGCTCGTCGGATCCCTCGAAGAGGAGAGCCTGCGCGAGCAACGCCATTCCGAGCGCTCAGTGTTCATCGCCTCCCTCATCGAGCTGTTGATCCTCCTGCTGGCCTTCTGCGTGACGTACTTCCTCGTGCAGTCCATAGTCGGCCCGCTGCACACCCTGCACGCTTCCGCTCTCGACATCGCGGAACGCCGCCTGCCCGAGGTGGTCCGGCTGCTGCGGGGTTCCAGCGGCGCACAACTGGAGGCCATCGAAGTCGAGCACACGGCCATCGGCTCGAGCGACGAGATCGGCGGTGTCGCCCGTGCCTTCGACGACGTTCATCGCAGCTCCGTGCGGCTGGCGTTCGAGCAAGCGCAACTGCGCGGACGCATCAATGCGATGTTCGTCAATCTCTCGCAGCGCAGCCAGGGCCTCGTGGAACGGCAGCTGGAACTGATCGACCGTCTGGAGAACGGCGAGCAGGACCCCGACCTGCTCGCCACCCTCTTCAAGGTCGACCACCTGGCCACCCGCATGCGCCGCAACGGGGAGAACCTCCTCGTCCTCGCAGGCGGGAAAGCGGGTCGCCGCTGGAGCGTCCCGGTCCGGCTCGTGGACGTCCTGCGGGCCGCCATCAGTGAGATCGAGCAGTACCAGCGGGTGCAGCTTCGCGGACTCGTCACCGCGGACGTCGACGGCCGGGCGGTGAACGACATCGTCCACCTCATCGCGGAGCTGCTGGAGAACGCGACCACGTACTCCTCGCCGGACACCGAAGTGCTCGTCACGTGCCGGCTGGTGTCCGGCGGCGGCGCAAAGGTCGAAATCCAGGACAGCGGCGTCGGCATGTCCACGCAGGACCTTTCGGAGGCCAACGAGAAGCTCCTGAACCCCCCAGTCGTCGACGTCGCGGTGGCGCGACGTATGGGCATGTTCGTCATCGGACGGCTCTCCGGCCGCCACGGCATCCGCGTCCAGCTGCGCGGGTCATCTCCCCACGGCGTCACGGCAATGGTCATGTTGCCCCAGAATCTGGTCCGGGAACACGAAGATCACATGGACCCTCCCGGGCTGTCGGCCAGGTACAACGCGGAGGGACGCCTCACCGGCTGGCGCAACTACGACACGCCAGAGCAGCTCGATGGGAGCATGCCGGCCAGACGTGCGCGCCGGCCACGCCGTCACGGCGCCCGCTCGGCCGGCGAGAGGGAGTAGGCGTTGTCGCGCCCCTTGCCGAGCCATGGGCTGACGAGCGGCACCACGCCCTGACCGCGTCCGCCGAACCTCGGCGCCACCTACACCCGGGACACGCCGTTCACCCAGGAGGAGAAGGCGGCCATCGGGTCTGGGTGACAGCCCGTCGGCTGACCGGCACCTCCGTCCCGGCCTTGCGCGGCGCATGACCGGCGGGGGGCTGACCTTGGGGGCGATGCCGGCACGCCTGGAGGAGCGGGAGCGGGAGATCGCCACGCAGGTCGAGGCGGCCAGGGAGCAGATCGGGCAGCTGGACGAACTCGGGCGGGCTGCACGACTGACGCCCGCCGCCCGGTGGCACACCCCCTTGTGCCGCTGCGCCCGGGCCAGCCGGGGGCCGACGTCGAGCACCTCCAGTGCTTCCTGTCACCGGCTTCCAGTAGTCACCGCTCGTGCACCGCGAAGGCTCGCCCGCCACCGTGGCCGGTTCACCCACGTCCGCTGAGGGGAGGTCATTTTCGGTCAGCCACAAGGCGGCATGTCTGAGGGACGGATGTGTGTGGGTAGCCACCAACCGGACTGAGGGGGACAGGGGTGGCCATTTCCGAGCGTCAACTGCACGAACAGCACCGGGCGATGACCAAAGATCTGGGTGACCGGCGCGCACGCCTGAAGCAGCTAGGCCCGGATGACGCCTCGTTCGGGGACCAGTACGAGCAACTGGTGGCTGGTGCCGTCCAGCTCCTGGAGTTCGAGCGGGCGATGCCGGACCGCCTGGCGGAGCCGCACCGGCAACGCAGTGAGCAGATCGTGAAGTGGTCCTGGCGCGGTGAGAGCGCCGTGGCCACAGCGCTCATAGCCGCGGTGTTCGTCCTTGGGCACACAGCTTGGTGGATGGTGCTGCTCATACCGCACCTGCTGGCCACATTGCTCGGCTGGACGCTCACCGTGACCACAGTCCGGCACAAGCAGCAGCGCGCGGTCGCGATCGCTCTGCATGTGCTGTGCCTGCTGGTGGCGCTGGTGAGCCTGGGAGTGCTGTCCGCCTGGTGGATCATCGCGATCGTGGTCGGCTGGATCGCCATCGGCGCGCTCTCGGAGGGCAACGCCCAGCAGGAGGCGAATTGATGGAGGACGTCGACCGCCGGATGCGGGATGCCGACCGCAAGATCCGGGACCTGGACAGTCGGCTGGACGACCTGGAGAGCGACCAGCAGCGCCTGAGCGACAAGTTCGGCTACACCGAGGACCTGGACCACGAACTGGGCAGCCTCCGCGACAGCATCAGCGGCTGCGACGACAAGATCGAAGAACTCGATCAAGAACTGCGCGACCGCGTCGACGACACCGACCAGACGGTGAAGCGCCTGGTACAGCAAGTACGGCTCCTGGAAGGCCTGCTCAAAGCGTCCGGCAAAGCCCAGAGCGCGGATCTTGACACCGTCACCGAGGACCTGCGCAGCCTCGCCCGCAGCATGCAGCGCGGCTGGCAGGCCCGCCGCCTGCTGCTCAGCAACCATGAGCGCACCACATTCCAGCAACGGATCCGACATCACCGGGCAACCACCCAGCAGCACCGGACGCACCGCGCCACCGTCATCGACACGGTGGGCACGCTGATCGCCACCCGATACGGCTCCCGCGCCCACGCCCAGGCCGCCCAGGAGCTTCGCGAGGCTCTCGCGCGCGAGGAGCAACTGCGCCAGAGTCTCGAGCGGCAGACCAAGCCCGCCGAAGAAGCGCAAGACGCCCTGGCGGCCGATGAGAAGACCCGCACGGACAACGAGGCGGTGATGGCTGAGGGGACGAGGGCTGAGAAACGGCTCACCTGGGCGCTGCGCAGCCGGCTGGCCGACGCCGTCAGCGACCGTGCCCTGCTGCCCACCTGGTTCGTCACGGTTCTGGGATCCGCCCCGCCGGCCATCGGGACCCAGACGTGGCTCGATACCGCCACCCAGGTTCTGCTGTACCGCCTCACCTACGACGTCACCGACCAGGTCGTCGCACTCGGCAGCAAACCGTCCGACGCCGACGGGCACCGTCGGGAATGGTACGAGAAGCTGGTCAAGGAGCTGCGCCGCTGGTAGCGCCGACATGAGGACACACGGCGGGATGTGGAGTCCGCCCGGCCTCACTCGCGCCGGGGACCGCGGCGGACTTGGGCTACCCCCGGCTCACCGGACGGAAGTCGGCGGTGACGTGGCCGACGGAGCCGAACTTCGCGAAGTGGGGGCGGCTGAGCGGACACCAAAGGTCCACGACTTCGACGGGGTCCCGCGGTACCGGGGGCCGGCCAAGGCTGTTGTTCTTGCCGTGACAGGGATTCGGCGCTTGTCCGATGCGCTTCTCCTGTGGGACCGCGCTGGCCCTTGCTGACCTGGCCCCGTGGGCAGGTGACCTGCCGGCGGTCAAAATCGATGCGGAAGTCGTCCCGGTCGAAGCCTTCGTTCCTGCGGTGCTGGTGGGTGGGATTACCCGGCAGCGGCCCGCTGACGGTGACCTGGTGTTCGCGCTCGGCTCGTTCCAGGTGGACCAGAGAGGTGTAGCCGCCGTCCACCGCACCCGTGACGTATTGGCCGCGGCCAGGGGCACCGCTCCTTACCCCGTGTTGTTGCGCCATGGTCGCTGTCGCAGTGTCACAAACGTGTTCGGAAACGGCTCTCGCTCCGTATGAGCGGGCGGAAGCATGGCTCTCATGAGGCATGATCACCGGGACATTCCGACACCCGGGGGCTTCTGATGACTTACGCAGCTCGTTCACGCCGTACCACCGCCGTACTGGCCGCTCTCTCGCTCGGCATCATGGCACTGACCGCGTGCAACGGCGACGCCGAGAAGGACGCGGCCGCTCCCGGCGCGGTGGCGAACCCGTCCGATGCGGGTACGGACAAGGGCTCCGACGCGCCCTCGACGGCCAGCCCGGGTGATGGTGACAGCGCCGGCGGGGGCTCCTCCGGCAGCGGTGGCAGCACCCCGCCGTCGTCGGAGCCCGGGTCGGACGACGGCCAGGACGGAGGCGTGGGCATGTGCGAGACGACCGACTTGAGCTACAACGTCACCGTCGCGTCCAAGCCCGTCAACCACGCCTTGCTGACTGCGACAAACAAGGGCAGTGGCCCCTGTCTGCTGCCGGCAAACGAGCTGGTGATCACGATCCCGGGGCTCGACGGCGCCGCCGAGCACATGGGACCCGACGGCAAGGACTGGATCCTGAAGGCCGGCGAGAGCGCCTATGCCGGGATCATGTTCTCGCGCGCCGACACCGCGGGCGGCAAGAGCGCCGACAAGGTGGAGGTTGCGCTCACCCCTTCCGAGAGCCCCACGACCGTGCCGATCAAAAATGGCCCCGTCACGGTCAACGACGGCCAGGTCACCAGCTTCTTCGGTACCGCCGAGGACGCACTCACCTACTGACCACTGCGCCCGGGCAGGAGTGCCAACGCGGCCGCCGAGCCGCGAGGACTGCCAAGACGTTTCTGACCGGTGGCGATGGCGAGGCGTGATGGGCGTGCCAATAGTGTGACCGCATGCCTGACATGTTGAGTTCCGGGAGAACCCGCACCGCGCTTGCCTCGTCCGCGCGCGTATCGGTCGAGTTGCTGTTGGTGTTCGTGACGGTCGCGGTGGCTCTGTGGGGTCTGGCCCGGATGTGGTCGGTCGTGTGGCCGGTGATCATTGCCCTGTTCCTCACTACACTGACCTGGCCGCTGACCCGTGCGCTGCGCCGGCGTGGGTGGCCCTCGGCGCTGGCCGCGTCGCTGGTGACCATGCTGTTCCTCCTGGCCGTCCTCGGTATCGTGGCGCTGATCGCCGTTCCGGTGGCGTCCCAGTCAGGCGAGTTGAGCGACGGTGTGGTCGAGGGCATCAAGAAGGTGCGCGAGTGGGCCGCCGGGCCACCGTTGAACATCGGCGACGACCAGATCACGGCTGCCCTCGACACCGCGGTCGCCCGCGTCCAAGGCAGTGTCGGCAGCTTGGTCACCACGGTCGCAACGGGAGTGGCCACTACGGTCAGCGGCTTGGTCACGGCCGTCCTGGCGCTCTTCTTGATGTTCTTCTTCCTCAAGGACGGCCCGCGATTCCTGCCGTGGCTCGCCCGACAGTTGCCCGGGCGGCTCGCCGTCGACGTTCCGGTCCTGGCCGAGCGCGCCTGGGACACCTTGGGTGCGTTCATGCGGTCCCAGGCGCTCGTCGGCATGATCGATGCTGTCTTCATCGGCCTTGGCCTGTGGATCCTGGACGTACCGCTGGTGCTCCCGCTGACGGTGCTGACCTTCGTCTCTGCGTTCGTGCCGATCGTGGGCGCGGTGTTCGCCGGTTTCGTCGCGTGTCTCATCGCCTTGGTGTCGAACGGTCCCACGGATGCCCTGATCGTTCTGGCGATCATCGTCGTGGTGCAGCAACTTGAGGGCAACGTGTTCCAGCCCATGATCCAGAGCCGTGGGCTCGGCCTGCACGGGGCGGTGATTCTGCTGGCGGTGACGTTGGGCGGCAGTCTGGCCGGCATCGTGGGCAGTCTTCTCGCCGTGCCGGTCACCGCACTGATCGCGGTGATCTGGAACTACCTGCGCGAGCAGCTCACCGACCCGCCGCAGGAGCCGGAGCCCGACACGTCGCAGACCGGTGCCGCCGTCCCGGGAACGTGAACCCGCCCAGGAACAACCCCACCTGGATGGCCTGGGCCGGCCGGACCGATCACCCTCGCCTGTGTGTCGGTCCGCTCAGCCTGAGGAGGGAGCCTCCGGACCATCCATGTGGGTCTCGGAGATGCCCGACGACCCGGTGGGCTGGCTGGCCGGGCACGGCTGGGAGGCCGACAGCCACACCCTGCGCGAGCTCGCTGCCGCCCACGGCCGCCCGATCAGCACTCCGCCGCGGCGCGAGGAGCGGCCCGGCGGACTGATCTCGGCGGTCCGCCGGTAGAGCGCCTCCCGGTTCCCTAGATGGTGATCGATTCCAAGGGGGCTGATGAGTGGACCAGGTTCATGCGTGGCCAGCTGGCCGTGCGCGCACTGACCGCCTACAACCACCAAGTTCGCCCGAAAAACGCCTGGCTGGATGGTGGTGTGGTCGACAGTCCTTCGCCGTGAACGAAGTGCTGCCGAAGTTGAACGAGCTGCTGTTTTCCTCGGTCGAGGACGTGTTGGTGGAATCGGTTGAGGTGATGCGGGTGACTTTGTTGGCCGTGGTGGGTGGCAGGAGAGTTTCCGGGGCTCTGACGTGGGGGAATCCTGCCCTGGGCGCGCGTAACGTGTTGTGCCGTGAGCTGTGGGGGCGGTGATCCCGGGCCAGGGGGTGGGACGATGGGGAGGCGGATGTCGTCGAGCCGTCGTGGGGTCGTTGTCAGTGAGCCTCTTCCAACCTGATGGGTCTGCCGCACGACCGGGTGACATCTGAACTGGCTTGCCCTGTGGGGCGAGTGGGAAAGTTGTCGCTGCGCCCAAGCCTGTGACGCTGTCGAAGTGGATGCGTCGCGCGGACATCGACGACGGTGTGAGACCCGTAACGAGCACGAAGGAGAACGCGGAACTGCGTGCCGCGCGTCAGCGGATCAAGCGGGGATTCACGGTGAGAGCTGCTGCTCTCAACGAGGCCGCATCCCAGCCATTTTCCCAGGTCAGCCACGGATTCGCCGTCAAATGATCGCTGCCGTCCAAGTCGAGCGGTTCGTGTCGGCGGCAGCAGTGACAGCCATGGCCATCCCGTGGTCAGCCGCACGCGGCCGTGATCGGCTGTCGACGACAACGTGCGTCTGCGACCTGGCTCGCCTCGGTACGCGTGCCTCGTGGATCCGTTCCCGATCACGTACATGGATGAGTCGATTCCCTCGCAAGACCGCAGGAAAGCGCCGGGCCTGGCAGACTGTGCGCCACCTGGGGGGAGATTGTCGTGCCGGATGAGCTGACCGTCCGCCGGATACTCGGGGACCAGCCGTTCGCCGAGATCGGCCGGCCCGTGTGGGTGGTGACAGAGGCGCGTCACGGCTGCGTCATCGCGGCTGGTGACCTCGGGCACGTCATGTGGCGCGGTACGGGCCACTGGCTCGGCCACCGGATCGGCGTGTACGAGGCCGGCACGCTCCGTCCGCGCCACGTCATCGCCTCCCGCTACTCCGTATGTGCCATCGAGCCTCACCCCGAGCTGCCGCTCGTCGCCGTCGGCACCGGCCGCTACGACGGCTCGTGGGACTTTCAGGGACAGCTGCTCCTGCTGCACCTGGAGACCGGGCGCGTGACGAACCTGCTGAGCAAGAGCCGCCAAGTGCGCCACCTGCGCTGGCTGGAGGACGGCAGGCTCGCGATGCTGCTCTCCCCCGAGGACAAGGACGGCGGCTTCCGCAAGGGCTTCGAGCTGGCCGTCGCGGTGGACGACTGGCTGACTGCTCCGGCCGGTCTGGTCGACCCCGACGACACACGCCATCCGATGGTCGAGAGCGGGCTCCTTTACGACCCGCGTGTGGAGGACACCCTCGCGCGGCTGACGGAGGGCCGGTGGCGGCGGCGGGCGGAGGTGCGGGACCTGGCGGTGCTGGCCGACGGCCGGGTGCTCGCCACCGGCCGGCACACGGACCTCGAATGCTGGGATCCGTCAGGCGCGCTGAGGTGGGCTCTTCCTGCAGACGGGGAGGGGAGCGTCCGGGTCGAGGCGGCCCCTGACGACGAGTCGGCGTGGGTGACGTACCAGGGCTACCGGCGCGACGAGGTGACGGGTCGCCCGGTTGACCGCGCGACCACTGTTCGGCGGATATCGACGGCGGACGGCGGTGCGGTGGACTGCGTGGACGTGCCGTCGGTCCCCGCACTGTGCGCCGCGGACGAAGGCTGGCTCGCCTTGCGCCCGCAAGGGCGCGACGCACACGCCGCGCTACTGCTCGCCCCCACGCATCAGGAGGCGGCGCGCCTCGGCCTCGTCCCCAGTCGCTCCAACTCCCCGGCGCTGCGCGTCAGACACAGCGCCCGTCTGCTGTATGTGGACGGCCCCGGCCCGGACGACGACGCGCCGTGGATCCACGCGATCGATCCTCCAGGCGCCCACGGCCCCGCGACTCTGCGCGCCCTCTTCCCCTTGCGCTGGGACCCGGCGTCCGCACTCCAGCCCTGGTACGGCCCCGCCGTCGAGCTGACACACACTCTCGTCCACGCGGGCCGGTCGTACGAACAGGGCGCCACCTATGGGGAAGCCCGCGAGGGCACGTACGTCGTGAGCCGCCGGCTGCCGGACGGAGAGGCACGCTGGGTCTATGGCACCGACAAGCCGCTCGCCGATCTCGACGGCGACGAGCGGAGGGTGTACGTCGTGTATCTCACCGGTGAGGTGGAGATCCTGGACACGGCGACGGGCGAGGTGCGCGCCCGGCACACCCTGCGGGCGTACGGCCACCCGGTCACGCCGGTGTCCGCCGCGTACCGGGCGGAGCAACAGCGGCTGGTCGTGGGGACGGTGGACGGGCGGATCCTGGACTGCTCGGTCCCGGGTTGACCGGGTCGGTAGAAACCGCCGCCACGACGATGTGTCAACTCCCGGCGGAGGTCTCCTCAAGGGGCTTCAACGGACGACCGAAGGGTGAGGGGGCTGGCTGCATCGGACGAGCCACCAGTCAGTGCCCCCTCCGCGCGGACACGATCCGCGATACCCACTGTCAGCGAGGTTTTGCCATCGTCGGTCTGAGCCGGTATCGAGCACCGAAGATTCTGAAGGAGCCGCCAGGACTTGAGGGTGGCCACGGCCTGCTCGACGAGTGCGCGGATCTCGAAGAGGGGACCTGGCTGGGCCACGGACGGGCGGAATCTGCTCGAGGCCGCGGATCTGGAGGCGCTCAGGGCCCGGGAGTCGGTGAGGGAGCGGCCGTCCATGCGGCTGTACACGTGATTGCGCGTTGGCGGATGAGCGCACGGCAGGCGCAGCACGTCGGTGATCAACGGCATCGAGAGCACGTCAGTACCGCGGAATCCCGCTGCTTGGGCTCGCCGCTGCGTGCTGTCGATTACGGCAGTCCTGCCCGGTTGGCCAGCCGCCCGTTCCCGAAGCCCTGGCCGGGCTGATCGCGGGGTCGGCTGGCGGCGGTGACGGTTTTGCTGTTCGCCGAGAACCTCACCGCCAGGGCGGCAGCGCATCGGGTGCGGTACGGCATGGACCTGAAGCACGCGCTCGGCCTGGAGCTGGTGATCCCGGGATCGCCGCATGGGTGTTGTCCGAGTTCCGCACGCGACTGGTCGAGCACGGGATGGAGGAGAAGATGCTCGACCTGCTGCTGACCGTCTCCCTCGCCGCGTGAGCGAAATGGGGGTCTGATGCTGGTGGGGTCGCGTATTCAACTGTCGCGTGTTGTCAGTGCTGCTGGGCACGGTGGTGACTATCCATGATCTCTCAGGGTGTGTTGGCCCACAGAGTCGGGCCGTCGCCTAACGGGTCACCGGGCCAGTGGGCAGTCCACCGCTCAGGACATCGCTGACAGCCACGTGAACATGATCCTTAGAGCGATCGCCAGGCCGGGCACGTCTTCACGTCGGCGGGGTCGGTGGCTTCGGTCAGGTGGAAAGCGCGGCTTCGAGCATCCGCCGGACCACTGCGGTCAGCTCGGTCGCATCGGGCAGTGGGCGGGTTGTGGCCAGCGCGCCGGCGAGCCAGTCGTAGAGCAGGCCGTCACTCCAGGCGACGAGCAGATCCGCTGCCGGCGCTGGACGGGGAGCCCCGAGCGCTGCCAGCAGGGCGGTGGCCCTGGACCGTGCGGCGAGGCCGGCCTTCTGCAGGTCGGCGCGCAGTTCCGGTCGTCGGGTTGCCTCGAGGCTGAGTTCGAAGCGGGCGAGTTGGCGGTCGCGTGCCGCCGTCAGCCAGTGGTGCAGCAGTGCGGCCAGCGCGAATGCGGCGGAGTCCAGGTCCGGGGGGCGCCCGTGGTCTGCTTCCCAGCGATCGGCGTCGGCGACCGAGAGTGCGGCCAGGCGGTGGTAACAGGCGCTGATCAGAGCGCTGCGGGTGCGGAAGTAGTACGACGTGCTGCCGGCCGGCAGGCCCGCGGCGGCGTCGACCGCGCGATGGGTCAGGCCGCGCAGCCCGGCGGTGGCCACGGTGCTGATGGCGGCATCGGCGATCAGGTCCCGGCGGTCAGGGATGGACATAACCCCACTCTACAGATGTAGAGTGCGGGTATGCCGCCTCTACAGATGTAGAGGCGGCGGGGATGGAGGGAGGCAGTCGACATGGGTGTCCGTCATGCTGTGGTGGCCGGAGGTGGAATCGGGGGCTTGACCGCGGCGGTGGGCCTGAGCCGCCGCGGATGGCGCGTCACCGTGTGCGAACGGGCCTGCGCACTCACGGGGATCGGCGCCGGCATCGTGCTCGCCCCGAGCGCGCTGCGCGCCCTGGAATCGATCGGCCTGGGTTGCGACCTGTGGGCGGGTAACGCCCTGCCCGGTCAGGTCGGGCTGCGTACGCCCGACGGCAGGTGGCTGAGTCGATCCGACAGCGGCGCGGTGTCCGCCCGCTACGGGCTTCCCGCGCGCGCCGTGCACCGCAGGTTCCTGATCGACGCTCTTGCGGCCGCCCTGCAGGCCGGCGTCGTACGCCTCGGCGTATCAGTGACCGGCGTGGACGACGCGGGGACACCGTGATCGTGCGTCCGTCGGCAGGCGACCTGCGTGCCGACGTCGTACTGGCGGCGGACGGCATGCGCGGCGTGCTGCGCGGACAGCTCTTCCCCGCTCACCGCGGACTGCGTCACGCCGGTGAAGCCGGATGGCGAGCGGGGCTTCCCGGTGCGGGCCCGCCTACCCAGCCCGCTGCCGAAACCTGGGGGCGAGGCGAGCGGTTCGGCGTCGTTCCACTCGCCGATGGCGGCATCTACGTCTACGCCACCGCCGTTTCCGGCCCCGGCGCGAAGCCGGAAACCGACCATCACACGGAGCTGACCCGGCGCTTCGGTGCGTGGCACGATCCGATACCCGCACTGCTGGACCGACTGAACCAGCGGCACCCGGACCCGGTTGGCATACTCCACCATGACTTCCGCGAACTGGCCGCGCCACTGCCCCGGATGCATGTCGGCCGGGTGGCCCTGCTCGGCGACGCCGCCCACGCGATGACCCCCAACATGGGCCAAGGCGGCTGCCAGGCCATCGAGGAGTCGCAGCGCATCTCCTCGCGCCCGCCGACGACGTGCCGGCCGCGCTCGCCGCCTGTACGAGGGCCAGACAGCGGCGGACCACCCGGATCAGCCACCGCTCCCGGCGCATCGGCCAACCCGCCCGGTTCTCCCACCCGCTTGCCGTGTTCATTCGGAACCTGGCCGTACGAGCCACGCCGCAAGCGCTCTCGCTGCCGGCCCTGGACACGTTTCTGGGCTGGCAACCACCATCCGCCCCCGCTCCCGTCAACGTCACGGAGTAACGGTGAACACCACAGCCACGTCCCGCCCCCTGCGCCGGGCGGACTCCGTCCGACCCTTCGCGGTCGGCGCCTACGGCTTCGTCTTCCTGGGCATCGGCCACCTCGCCCTCTCCACCGCTATGGCGCTGGCCACTCAGACCCCACAACGGCGTGAAGCCGGCACCGCCATGCGGGAGTCCACCATCACCCTGCTGGGCCTACAACGCACGGTCCTCGATGTCTTCCACGGCATCAGCGTCGCCATGGCCCTCTTCATCATCGCCTGCGGCCTCCTGCTCCTCACCGCCGTCCGCCACGCCCCCGCCCTCGTCCAGCGCCGCACCGCCTTCGGATGGATCACCCTCACGCTCTCCCTGGCCGCCTTGGCGGTATCCGTCTTCCTGCTGCCCCCGCCGCCGATCGTCGTCCTCACCATCACCAGCTACGCCTACGCTCTGTCTCTGCGCAGGGCGCTACCCGCCGCTCGCGCAGGCTCGTGATGTGAGGCAGGCCATGAGGAATGTTCGGGCGGTCCACGACCTCTTTCCGCCTGAGAGGCCGTCAAGGGCGAAGCTTTGACGAGGCCGTGGACCGGGCCGTTTCCGCGGATGAGTCCAGGGCTCCCGGTTCTGTTCCGGGTGACCTGGGCCAGGGGATGGGTGAGTCCCTGGGCTGGGCGAACGGCGGTGCAGCTGCCGTTTTCGCTGATCGTCGGCACACTCGTAAGTGCCGGGATCGTCGGTGTGCGGGCACGTCGAGGAGATCAGGACCGCAGGCCTGCGGGTGCGCCGGGACCCAGCCGGGTATGTCAGTCCATCGATTCTCGCTGGTCGACGTAGTCTGGATGAGGGGGTAGCGACCCGGGTTTTTGGGTTCCGTAGGCGGGGTTGAGGCCGAGGGCGACGTCTGTGCCGCCGCGCAGCACTACACGAGAGGGTGCTCCGATGTATTCGTTCTCCACGTAGTAGCGCGTGTGGGCGTAGGCGGCCTCTATCGCGTTCTTGAGTGTCACCAGGTCCAGTGCTTCCGGGCCTTGTTCGACACCCCCAGCCAACCCTTGTACAAGGGTTTGGGTGAAGGGATCATCGGTGAACTCGAAGCTTGACGGACCGGCCAGCAGGGACGCATCGGGGAGCATCCTGGTGACGGTGGACGCGGCCAGGTCCGGCCAGCCGCACTCGAGGATGACGACGCGCCGCCTCGCCTGGCTGGCGCTCATGATCTCGGTGAGTGCTGCCAGTTGGACGCCGGTGTCGTCGAGGTGCTGCGGATCGGTGTCCCTGACACCGAGGAAGAGTTCGTCCTCACGTCGGAAGTCCTTCCCGGCGAACTGGAACAACAGCACGTCCGATGCCGCCTTCGATGCGCGCAGGACGGCGTCAAGCACGTCGGCCTGGCGCTTTGGGCCCAGCAGCAGTGTGGTGTTTCTCGGGTGGAAAGCACCGCCGCGGCCGGCGAGTGCGTCCGCCGCCAGGCGGAGGGTGACTTCCTCCGGCTCCGAGTTGGGCAGGCCATAGCCCGAGCCGACCAGTACCGTGTAGGAGCGCTCACGGTCGGGCAGGAGGGCATGACGCAGTGGATTTAAAGACGCTGCCATATGGGCTCCTCATACGGTCATTCGGCGTTGGACCCTCCGAGCACGTCCGAGGATCCCCCATCTTCTCGTGCTCCGGACAGGTGCGGTGCCCCACAGGTCGGCCCGGCACGCCCTAAAAGGGGTGTCCGGTGGTCTTGCGCCCCGGGTGGGTACGGGCTTGGAGGGCTACGCTTGTCCAGCACGGCATACGCTGGACAGGTCGCCCAACTGGTGTGATGGCTTTCGTTTGTTCCAGGCCGCGACCTGCTGAGGAAGCCTCTGCCCAGTCCCACCACACAAGGTGATCAAGGAAGGGGCGAACAGGCCAGGTCACGGCTTATGCGGGGCTCTCCCCACCACCCGGCCCCGCGGAGGGGGAAGCGGCCTGTTGATTTTGCGGTGGACGGGCGGGGACTGGCAGGTGGGGGGTTCGGGGGGCAGCAGCGGCCGCCGCCGGGCCGCCAGGCCAGGCCACGTACGGCGGTGCCGACAGGGCCAAGGTCCGCGTATGGCGTCACAGGTATGACCGCCCATTGACCCGCGGTCAGAAATTGTCCAACAAGGCCCTCGCCGCCGTGCGGGCACCGGTCGAGCACGGCTTCGCCCACCTCAAGAACTGGCGGGTCCTCGGCAAGATCCGCACCGACCGGAAGTGGGCGACCGCCCTGGTGCGGGCTCTGCTGGTGCTGACGAACCACGAAGTCTCCCGGTGACCGATGATCTATGCCGAAGTCATCCGCCCACGATCAGGACGAGCACTCCGGCCCCTTCTCACACCAGACCCGTGACCAGCAACTTCACGATGCACAGTGCTCATTGACAGACAGCTTCAGGAATCCACGGCAGCAGCACTGGCGGCGATGGATCGGGCGCGGACGTTGCTTGAGCATCTTCATGATCGGCAGATCGACTTTGAGGGTGAGAGGCGGGCGCCGTCGAAGTATCGGATCAGGGCGTCCGGGCGGCCTTGTAACCGGTGATCACGGCCGGGTCGGCTTCGGGGTCGCTGTCGTCGAGGCCGATGAAGCCCAGGTCGGCGATGGCCCCGAGGCCGACCGCCCGCAGCTTGGTGGTGCTCGCCGACCGCCCTGACCTGTACCGGACCGTCGTAGTTCTTCCGGTTCTCCGTGCCGGTGCGCCTGCGGGTGCGGATCAGGGTGCTGTCCAGGAGGACAACCCCGCCGCCCTCTCGGGATCCGGTCGTGGCGGCAGGCGGTGATCTCCGAGGTGCGTCCTGGTCGGGCAGCGGAGACCCAGAGCAGTCGTCCGCGGTCGTCGGTGAGCGCGATCACGAGCAGGCCGTGGCATTTGCTCGTGGTGCGAGGAGTTCTCCACCACCCAGTGCCCGCGGATCGCGGCGGCCAGGCCGCGCGGGCGGGCCGGTCGTCGGCGTGCAGATCGATCACCTCATCGGGCCGCCAGGACCCCCTTTTGGGGACGAGAAGGAAGACGACTGACGGCGCGGTGGGCGACATCGCGAAAGGCGCGTTCAGCGGTGCTTGGTCGTTGCTGGTCGGCTGGATCCTGCCCACCGCGCTTAACCTCACGCGCAAGAGGCCGAGCGGGCGTTCGCGTCCCGGGCGGCCCTGGGCAGACTGGTGGAGGAGGACGAAGTGGCGAAGGCCCTGGTGGCGATGCTCGCCATGCCCGGACTCTGCGGCGCGGACATCGACCTCTCCGCCGGCATGATCGCCCCCTCGTGACCCACGGCTCCGGCCCCGCCGTAGGTACGCGTGGCTCACGAAGACCACCGTCGTGTCGTGGGAGCGGCGCCGGGCATCGATCAGCTCGGTGATGGCCCGCTGGGCGTTCATATCGAGGGAGAGCAGCGGTTCGTCGCATAGCAGGATGCGGGGGTCCGTGGTGAGGGCCTGGCTGATGCGTACGCGTTGGCGTTCACCGCCGGACAGGAGGCCGAGGGGGACGTCGGCGTAGGCGGTGGCCCCGACCGCCTCACAAGGATCTCGTCCACCCGGTCGCGTACGGCCCGCGTCCGCAGTCGTTGGCTGAAGCGGTGTACGTCGATCCCGAGGCGCACCAGGTCGGGACGCGCAGCATCGCTTGGGCGGAGAGTGCTGCCTGCTGGGGGACGTAGCCGATGTGCCGGCCGGCCTCCCGCGGCGATCGGCCCAGGCACCGTGCCGGCGGACGGCTGCTGCCGGCCCAGCAACGCCTTCATGAGGCTGGTCTTGCCCGACCCGTTGGGACCGAGCACGGCGACGAACTCCCCGGCTCCCACGGGCTGTTGCAACTCCCTCACAGGCGCGATCCCAGCCGTGTCGCTGTTTTCATGAGCGACACGGTGAACGGGTGGCTCGGTGCGGTGAGGACTCGCCGGGCCGGCCCCTGTTCGACGAGTTCGCCGGCGTCCAGGACTGCGATGCGGTGGGCCAGGGCGGCGGTGTCCAGGTCGTGGGTGATCAGGACCAGGGACAGGTCGTCGCGATCGTGCAGCAGGGTGGTGAGGATGCCGAGGATCGCCCGGCGGGTGCTCGGGTCGAGGCCGGAGGTGATCTCGTCGCAGATGAGGACACGCGGCCGGGAGAGCAGGGCGCGGGCGAGGGCCGCGCGCTGCAGTTCGCCGCCGGAGAGCTGCCCGGGGCGTCCGGCGGCCAGGTCCTCCGGGAGACCGAGGCTGACCAGGGTGGCCAGGGCTTCCCGGGTCGCGGCGGAGGTCTCGGCGCCGCGCAGCCGTATCGCGGTGCGGGCGACCTGGTGCAGGACGGGACGGTGTTCGTCGAAGGCGGCGCGAGCGTCCTGGAAGACGTACTGCACAGCCGCCAGCTGTACGCGGTCGCGGTCGCGCAGGCTGCGCGGCAGCGGTGTGCCGTCGAGAAGGATCTCTCCGCCGTGGTCGCGGTGGAGTCCGGCCAGACAGCGGCCGAGGGTTGTCTTGCCGCTGCCGGAGCGGCCGACGACGGCCAGACTTTCGCCCACGCGCAGGTCGAGTCGGGGGAGGTGCAGTACTTCGGTGGTGTCGCGTGTGTTGTTGCGGTGGCGGGCGGTCAGGTCGCGGACCCTCAGGACGGGCCGGCCGGTGCCCGTCGCACCCTCCGGCTCCGTGAACTCCGGCTGTTCGGCCAGCAGTTCGCGCGTCCATGCGTGCCGGGGCGCGAGCATCAGGCGTTCGGCCGGGCCTGACTCCACGACGCGGCCCGCCCGCATGACGATCACCTCGTCGGCGAGTGCCCGTACGACGTCCAGGTCATGGCTGAGGAGGACGACGGCGATGCCACGTGCCGCCACGGCCGCCAACTGGTCGACGATTCGGCTCTTGGTCAGGGCGTCCTGACCGGTGGTGGGCTCGTCGGCGACGACGACCCGGGCGCCGAGCAACAGCGCCTGGGCGAGGACGACGCGTTGCTGCTGGCCGCCGGAGAGCTGGTGCGGGTAGCGGCGCAGCAGGGTCTCGGCGTCCGGGAGTTGGGCCTCGGCAAGGGCGTGCAGGACACGTTCCCGGGCCGCCGCCCGGCGTTGGCCTCGGGGCAGGTGGCGTACCTGGGCGCGGGCGATGTCGCTGAGGAGGGCGGTGATGCGGCGGGCGGGGTTGAGGACGGCCGCCGGATGCTGGGGGATGTAGCCGACCAGGCCGTCGGCCGCCAGGCGCACGTCGCCGGTGACGTGGGCGCCGGGCGGGTACTCGCCGAGCAGGGCGAGGCCGGTGGTGGTTTTGCCGCTGCCGGACGCGCCGACCAGGGCGGTGACCTTGCCGGGGAGGGCCTGGAGGCTCACTCCGTCGACGATCGCCCTGCCGCCGACCTCGACACGCAGGTTGCGGATCTCGGCCAGGGGCGCCTCGACGGTGTCACCGGGGTCGGCGGGGCTGCCGACCTCGTCTGTCGTGTCGTCCGTGTGGGTCACGGGCGTGCTTCACTCCCTTTTTGGCCGCGGATGGTCCTGGTCGCTTCCGGGAGCGCCGCGCCCCGGACGCGTCCGCTTCGTCGGTCGCCCGCGAGCGCGGCGTCGAAGAGGAGGTTGGTGCCCATCGTCAGGGCGACGATCAGCAGGGCGGGGACGACCACGGCCCACGGCTGGACGAACAGGCCGGTGCGGTTGCGGTCCACCATGACCGCCCAGTCGGCGGCGTCCGGGGCGACCCCCACACCGAGGAACGCGGCCGTGGCGACCAGGTACAGCACACCGGTCAGCCGGGTGCCGGCGTCGGCGGCCAGGGTGCGCAGCATGGAACGGCCGACGTAGCAGACGGCCATGCGCCACCAGGTCTCGCCCTGCATGCGCAGCGCCTCGACGGCGGGGCGGGCGGCGGCCTCCGTGGCGGAGGCGCGTACGAGCCGGGCCGCGTCGGGCACGTTGACCAGCGTCACCAGCAGGGCGAGACCGGCGGGGCCGGGGGAGAACACGGTGGCGGCCAGCAGGATCAGCAGCAGCGACGGGACTGCGATCAGGACGTCCAGGGGGCGCATCAGCAGCTCCTCCAGCCAGCGGCGATGGGTGAGCGCGCCGACCAGGCCGATGGGGAGCGCGACGAGATACGACAGGGCGGTGGCGGCGAGCGCGGTCAGCACGACCGACCGGCCGCCGTGCAGCACCTGCTGCCATACGTCCCGGCCCACGAAGTCGGTGCCGAGCCAGTGGCCGTCGCCGAGAGTGAACGACGCCGTACGCTGCCCCGGTTCGCCCGCGAACAGCGGGCCGAGCAGGGCGAGCGCGAGGGGTACGGCGACGACCATCACGCCGAGGGCGAAGCGGCCGGTGCGCGGCTTCGTCACGCGGCCACCCCTGTCCGGGGTGCGAGACGGTGGGCGGCGAGATCCGCGCCCAGATTCAGTACGACGGTCAGCACGCCGAACACCACGGCGAGACCCTGGATGACCGGCACGTCCCGTTCGGCGACGGCGTTGATCAGGACGGTGCCGAGTCCCGGGATCACGTAGAGCGCCTCCACGACGATGACGCCGCACAGCAGCCAGTCGATGGTGCGGGCGAGTTGCTGGACGGCGGGGGCGAGGGCGTTCGGCAGGGCGTGGGTGTGGCGGATGCGGGTGCCCGAAATGCCGTAGCGCCGGGCCTGGGCCACGTAGGGGGAGGCGAGCGCGTCGATCATGCCGGCCCGCACGAGGCGGGACAGGGAGCAGACGGGCCGGGACAGTAGGACGAGGACGGGCAGGACGAGCGCGGACGGGTGGCCGAGCAGGTCGGTGCCGTAACCGACGGCGGTCGGCGGCAGCCAGCCCAGCCGCAGAGCGAGCACGGTCACCACCAGCACGCCGAGGGCGAACTCGGGCACCGCGTACATGGCGAGCGTGACCGAGCTGATCAGCCGGTCGGTGAGGCGCCCTTCGCGGCGGGCGGCGAGCACGCCGAGGCCGAAGCCGATCGGGACGAGCAGGGCCACGGTGAGCGTGGCCAGCAGCAGGGTCGGGCCGAAGCCGTCGGCGATGTACTGGCCGACCGGGCGGCCGGAGGTCAGGGAGGTGCCGAGGTCACCCTGGAACAGGCCCGTCGCCCAGTCCGCCAGCCGCTCGTGGGCGGGCCGGTCGAGATGCATGGTCTCGCGGATGGCGGTGATCCGGGCGGGATCGGGCTGGTCGCCGGCCAGAGCGACGGCGGCGTCGCCCGGCAGCGCCTCGGTGAGCGCGAAGACCAGGAGCACGACGGCCACGGTCTGCGCGACGCCGAGGAGCAGCCGCCGGGCGACGAAGGAACGCAGTCCGCTCACGCGAGCCAGACCTTGTCGAAGCGGGCCCAGTCGAGTGTGTTGGCAGGGGCCCTTGTCGCAACTCCCTTCACATTGCGGGCGGTTCCGAGGATCCAGTCGGCGAACCCCCAGATGAGGAAGCCGCCCTCGGTGTACAGGCGGCGCTGCATCCGCTCGTAGACGGCGGCCCGTTCGGTCTTGTCGCGGGTGGACTGGGCCTGCTGGTAGAGGGCGTCGAAGTCCTTGTGCTCCCACTTGGTGGCGTTGGTGGTGGAGCCGGTGAGCAGGCGCTGGGAGATGTGGGCCTCGATGGGCATGGCGCCGGAGCGGTAACAGCACAGGGTGCCGTTGTCGAGGATGTCGGCCCAGTAGGAGTCCTTGCTGCCCATCTTCACGTCGACGGTGACGCCCGCCTTCTTCGCCTGGTCGCGGAAGATGCTTGCGGCCTCGGTGAACCCGGCGGCGACGGCCGAGGTGTCGAGGGTGACCTTCAGGTTCTCGGCGCCGGCCTGCTTGAGTAGGGCGCGGGCCTTGTCGAGGTCCTGTTCGCGCTGAGGGAGGCTGTCGGCGTAGTACTCGTAGCCCTTGCCGAACAAGTCGTTGCCGATCACACCCGCCCCGGACAGGGCGCCGTCGACGAGTTCCTTGCGGTCGGCGATGAGGAAGAACGCCTCGCGGACTCGCTTGTCGTCGAAGGGAGCCCGGTCGGTCTTCATGCAGAACGCCTGCATGGCGCTGCCCCGCAGCCGCACGATCTCGATCTGTCCCTCGCCCTCGTGGGCGCGGGCGGTGGTGGGGTTGAGCTCGTGGGCGTACTCGACCTGGCCGCCGAGGAGCGCGTTGACGCGGGCGGACTCCTCGTTGGCGACGACGAACTCGAGCTCGTGGAGGTGCGGGGCGCCCTCCCAGTAGTCGTCGTAGCGGCGGAAGACGGCGGAGCGGCCGGGGGCGAAGGAGACGAACCGGAAGGGGCCGGAACCGACCGGCTTCTTGTCGAAGTCGGAGGCGTTCTCCGGGACGATGTAGGCGCCGAACGCGGCCAGGACGTTGGGGAATTCGGCAGTGGGCCGCTTGAGGACGAACTCGATGCTCCGCTCGCCGGTGGCGCGGCTGGCGTCGAGGTCGATGGGCTCCAGGGACGCCTTGGCGCGGAACGCCTGCTTGGGGTCGGCGATGCGGCGGTAGCTGTAGAGGACGTCGGTGGCGGTGACCGGCTTTGCGTCGTGGAACGTTGCCTTGCGCAGGGTCACCTGCCAGCGGTCCAGGGTCTTGTTCGGCTCCCACCTCTCGGCGAGGCGGGGCTGCGCGGAGAGGTCGGCGCTGTAGTCGGCGAGCTTGTCGTACAGGGCCTTGGCGCGGGCGGCGTCGGCGAAGAGGTTGGCCAGGTGCGGGTCGAGGGTCTCGCTGGCGCCACCGCCCGCGAACGCGGCGCGCAACCGCCCGCCTCTCTTCGGAGTGCTGTCGCCCTTGGCGTCGGAGCCTTCGCTGCCGGAGTTGCCGCACCCGGTCAGCGCGAGCGCGCCGATCGAGGCGGCGCCGGTGGCGGCGAGGAAACCACGGCGGCGCAGGCCGGGGAAACGTTCGTCGTGCATGGGATTCCTTGGTGTGTGGTGGGACGGAGGATCAGTGAGTGGTGAGGCGTGCGACGACGTGCAGCCGGTCCGCGCCCGTCGTGTCGCCGGGCAACCGGCCTTCCTGCCACGGAGGCTCGGTGCGCGGTCCGGGCCCGTCGTGGAGTTCGAGGACCTCGAGGCCGTGCGCGGCCAGCAGGTGGCGCAGCTCCTGCGGGAACAGCAGCCGCCACGCGGAACGCTGCTCGACCGGCTGCGACCCGTCGTCCGCCGTCCACACGCGCGTCCGACGCAGGAGTTGGGCCGTACGGTCCACGGTGAGCGTGGTGGTGGACCGGTAGCCGATGCCCTGCCAGGTGAACTCGGTGACGGTGGGTGTATCCAGCAGGTCGGTGCGGCCGAGGAAGTACGCGCCGTTGCGCATCTCCGCCACCAGGAGACCGCCGGGGGCCAGGGCGCGACGGCATGAGGAGAGGAAGGCGTCGAGCTGGTCGTTGGTGTGGCAGTACAGCAGGGCGCTGTCCAGACATACGACGGCGTCGAACGCCCCCCGGCCGAGGTCGAAGCCGTGCAGGTCGGCCTCGACGTACTCGGGGCCGGGGTGGTGGGTGCGGGCGTGGGCGAGCATCGTCTCGGAGAGGTCGGCGCCGGTCACGCTGCGGCCGGCGCCGTGGAGGTGGGCGGCGTCGCGGCCGGTACCGCAGCCCATGTCGAGCACGCGTGGTCCCGCGCCGTGCCGTCGCAGGCAGTCCTCCGTCCAGCGCCCGGCCAGCCGGTCGGGGTCGGGGAAGCGGGCCTCGTACAGCTCGGGGTTGTCGGTGAGCAGGTTGCGCCGAACAGCCGCAGCGGTCATACCGTGTCCTCAGGCCGTAGCGGGTACGACGGGCTTGGATGTCGACGGCGTCGGCAGCGACCCGAGCCGGTGCAGCCAGGCCACGCCCAGCGCGGAGGCGAGACCGAACAGGGCACAGCACGCCCACGGCAGCCAGCCGGCGTCGCCCCGCTCCCCGGTGTCCATGGCCCAGCCGACGACGGTGTTGCCGACAGCGGCGGCGATGCCGGAGACCACATAGAAGATCCCGAAGTAGGTGCCGGTCAGCTCAGACCGGCCGAAGCCGGGGATCAGCTCCATCACGAACGGCTGGGCGATCATCACGCCGAGATGGAGGAGCAGAGCGCCGGTCAGGACGGGCAGGGTGCGCAGCGCCGCATCGGCCCAGCCGTCCGGGCCGTCGGAGCCGACCGCGACCACGGCCGGCGGCAGGAACGCCAGTGCCATGAGACCCAGGCCGGTCGCGATCCAACGGGCGCGGTTCCCCCTCTCCTTGAGGGCGCGGGTGATACGCAGCTGGAGCGCCAGGTTGGCGAGGGTGCCGACGACGAAGACGAGGCCGGCGGCACCGTCCCAGCCGGTGGCCTGCCGGGCTCCGTCGGGCAGCAGCAGGTACAGCTGGTTCTCCAGGGTGAACATGCCGACCATGACGAGCGCGAAGGCCAGGAAGGCCCGGTTGCCCAGCACCTCGCGCCAGTCCGCGACGACCGTGCCCTTGCTGGGCTTCACGTCCCGGGCCGGCAGCACGAGGGCCTGCGCCACGGTGAGGGCGGCGAAGCTCCCGGCGGCGGTCAGCGCGGACGTGCGGAAGTCCACGAGCAGCAACGCGCTGCCCAGCAGCGGGCCGATCAGGGCGCCGGCGGTGGCGAACACGTTGAACAGGGCGAACGCCTCGGCCCTGCGCTCGTCCGCCTCCTGGGCGATATAGGTGCGTACGGCGGGGTTGAACAGTGCCCCGGCGAGCCCGCTGAGCACGGAGGCGGCGAGCAGCACGGCCAGGCTGTCGCCGAGCGCGAAGAGGGCGAACCCGGCGGTGCGCAGCGCGCAGCCGGCGATGATGACGCCGCGCGCGCCGAGCCGGTCGGAGGCGGAGCCGCCGATGATGAACAGCCCCTGCTGGCTGAGGTTGCGCACGCCGAGCACGACGCCGACGACGGCCGCCGACATGCCCAGGTTGTCGGTGAGGTGGGTGGCGAGGTAGGGGATGAGGAGGTAGAAGCCGGTGTTGACGCCGAGCTGGTTGACCAGCAGGAGCTGCACGGCGAGCGGGAAACGGCGCACCTCACGCAACGTCCTCATAGACCCCCACCTCCTGAACTCCCAGGCCAGGGAGGTTGTTTGCGCGTACGACTCCGTCCTCGCCGCCGATTCCGGCCCACGGGTCGTGGGCGAGCAGCAGGTGTCCGTCGAGGTCGGCCCAGCGGGCCCGGTCGGCGAGGTGGACGGCGGGCGCGAGGCCGAGACTGCTGGCCGTCAGGCAGCCCAGCATCAGGTCCGTGCCGCTGCCGTCGATCGCTTCGGCGATGCGCAGGGCCGCGTGCACGCCGCCGCACTTGGCGAGCTTGACGTTGACGCCCTGGACGCGTCCGGCGAGGCGGCGTACGTCCTCCAGGTCCACGGCGTCCTCGTCTGCGATGACCGGCAGCGGTGAGCGTTCGGCCAACGTGCCCAGCGCCTTCGGATCGCCGGGCGCGAGGGGTTGTTCGACGGCCTCGACGCCAAGCTCGGCGAACCGGTGCAGCAGTGCCTCGGCCTGCGCCACGGTCCAGGCGCCGTTGGGGTCGAGGAGCAGCCGGGCCCGGGGCGCGGCGTCGCGGATGACACGGACGCGCTCCACGTCGTCCTTGGGATCGGGGGTTCCCGCCTTGACCTTGATGACCTCGAAGCCGCTCGCCGCGAGACGGCGGGCCTGCGCCGCCGCGTGGGCCAGGGACGTGATGCCGATGGTGCGGGCGGTGGCCGCGACCGGAGGTACGGCGGCACCGAGCAGTCTGTGCACGGGGCTTCCCGCCCGCTTGCCGACGAGGTCGAGCAGCGCGGCCTCGACGGCGGCGGTCACCGCCGAAGAAGTGCCGGCACCGGCCGACTCGCCCGCCCGCAGGGCCTCCAGGGCGCTCTCGGGGTCGGAGAAGCGGGCGAAGTCCGCGCCGACGGCGGTGAGGAGTCGTCCCAGGGTGTCGGCGTCAAGCCCGTAGTAGAAGCTGGTGACGGCCTCGCCGTGGCCGGTGACGCCGTCGTGTTCGACGGTCAGCCACACGGCGTCGCGGGCGGTCATGGTGGAGCGGGAGATGCGCAGCGGCTCGGTGAGTTCGAGGCGTACGGTGCGCAGGCTGGCCTTCACGGTGTCCTTTCCGGGTCGGGTACGGCCTTCAGTGGGTCGGTGACGCGGGTGCAGCGCACCCAGCCGGTGGCCTCGGCCGCGCGGGGGTGCGGGATCTGGACCGGGCGGGTGGCCGCCGTGGCCGGGGCGAGGCCGTGGGCCGCGGCGAAGTCGTCGTCGTAGACGGTGCCGAGGTAGCGGTGCGGGCCGTCGGGGAAGACGGTGGCGACGACCGCGCCGGGGTGGACGCGGGCGGCCCAGGCGGCGACCCGGGCGGCGGCGCCCGTGCTCCAGCCACCGCTGACGAAGCTGCCGCGGGCCAGTCGGCGGCAGCTGTCCACGGCCTCGGCCGGGCCGACCCAGTGGACCTCGTCGAAGGCGTCGTAGGCGACGTTGCGCGGGTGGATGCTGCTGCCCAGGCCACGCATCAGCCTGGGCCGGGCGGGCTGGCCGAAGATGGTGGAGCCGGTCGAGTCGACGCCGATCAGACGCAGCGCGGGCCAGCGGTGGCGCAGCGGGCCGATGATGCCCGCGCTGTGGCCGCCCGTGCCGACGCTGCACACCAGGATGTCCAGGTGGTCGAGGTGATCGACGAGTTCGGCGGCGAGGGAGGCGTAACCGGCGCTGTTGTCGGGATTGTTGTACTGATCCGGCCAGTACGCACCGGGCAGGACGGAGAGCAGCTCCCGCAGCCGCTCGAGGCGCGCGGCCTGCCAGCCGCCCAGGGCCGCGGGGCGGTCCACGATCTCCAGCCGCACCCCATGGGCGTGCAGCAGCTGCCGCATGGACGGCTCCAGTTCACTGTCGCCGACCAGCACGACAGGGTGGCCGAGGGCCTGTCCTGCGAAGGCGAGCCCGATGCCGAGCGTCCCCGAGGTGGACTCCACCACCGGTGCACCGGGTTGCAGTTCGCCGCGCTCCCTGGCGCCCAGCAGCATCGACACGGCGGCCCGCGCCTTCATGCCGCCTGCCGCGAGCCCTTCGAGCTTGGCCCAGAAGCCGGGGTGCGGGCCGGGCAGTTCGGACGTTATGCGGACCAGTGGTGTGTGGCCGAGGAGGGTGAGCAGTTCCGGGCGGGCGGGCGGGCGTACGACCGTCGTGGTCATCGACCGCCCTCCGGACACGGGCCGCCGTAGCGGTGGACGGTGCCGGGACCGCCGTCGAGCCAGAAGAAGGGGTACGGCTCCGCGCACACCGCGCTCACCCCGTGGCCGAGGAAGCGGGGCAGTACGGCGCTGCCGGTCTGGGCGAACATCACCAGCCGTTTGCCGTGCCGCAGCGCGTGCCGCCGCAGTGGCTCGAAGGTGCCGTTGCCGAGGGTCATGCCGGAGATCAGCAGCGCGTCGCAGCGGTCCGCGGCCGCGAGCGCGTCGGTGACGACCGCCTCATCCCACTCGGTCAGCCCGCCCTTGAGGTCACAGGGCACATAGCTCAGCCCGCGCGTACGCAGCGCCTCCAGCAGGGAGTTGACGACACCCACCACCAGCACGGTCGCATCCGCCGGCAGATCGAGCAGCTCGACGACGGCCTTCGCGCGGGCCCGGGACTTCTCCAGCGAGGTTCCGGCAGGCAGGGAGAAGGGACTGGCGCCGTTGCCGGGGGTGTGCGGGATGACATGCATCAGATAGGCGTCGAGCGCGGCCACGCGCACCGGCAGCAGCGGATGCTCCAGCAGCCGGGCCACATCAGCGCCGACGCAGTCCTCGACCGCACGGTCGGGCAGCGCACCGGGCTCGACCGCGCACGAGCCGACGGCCTCGGCGAGACGCAGGCTGAGCACCTCGTTGCGGTAGCCGGTGCCGCGCCCGTCGTGCCGAACGGCCTGCCGCGTGGTGAAGGCCACGGCGATCCGCTGCGTGGCCGGATCCGGTCCCAGTTCACCGGCGCGGACGTGCGCGAGGAGTTCGTCGTACGACGCGTAGGTCTCGAACGCCGCGCGGAGGGCTGAGCCGGCAGGGGCGGTCATCGAATCACCAACCCGGACCGCAGCTCACCGAGCAGAACCTCGACGTGGTCGCGGGCGCCCAGTCCCTCGGCGTCACCCGCCATGACATGCCCGAGATACTCGTTGTTGCTGCCCGCCGCCTTCACCTGCTTGCCGGGCTCGGCGAGCTGCACCTCCAGTACACCTGGCGCGTTCCGGAGTCCGTCACCGCCGAGCGACTCGAGCGTGCCCGAGGTCTCCGGCACGAGGAAGCCGATGGCCGCGCTACGCAGCCCTGTGTCCCTGCGCCGCAGGTCGGGCGCGCGGCCGAGGGACACCTCGACGAAGGCCGCCGCCAGGTCGATGCCGGAGACGTGGCGGACCAGTTCGGTGATGCGGTTCCCGGCGGGCCGCGGATTGACCTCGACCACGCGCGGACCGGCGGAGGTCAGCTTGATCTCGGTGTGCGCCACGACGCCTTCGGTCAGGCCGAGGGCCTTGAGTGCGGCCAGAGCGGTCTGCTCTGCGGCCTCGGCGTCGGCGGCCGAGAGGGCCGCCGGGAACATGTGGCCGGTCTCGATGAACGCGGGCGACCCACCGATGCTCTTGTCGGTCACGCCCACGACGTGGACCGCGCCCGCGTACGACACCGTCTCGACGCTTACCTCGGGGCCGTCCAGCAGTTCCTCCAGCAGGACGGTGGGCTGCCGCCGCTGTCCGCGGGCGTTGACGGGAAAGTCGGTCAGCGCCCTTACGGCGGCGTTGAGTTGTTCCTCGTCCTCCACGCGTCGCACGTACATGCCCGCACACAGATCGACCGGCTTGACCACGAGCGGGTAGCCGATCTCCCGCGCCGCCCGGGCGATGTCGGCCCACTCCTCATGCACGGCGAAGCGTGGCCCGGCAACCCCCGCATCGGCGAGGACACGGCGGGTGGCGTCCTTGCGGCAGGCGTTCTGCATCGCATCCGGGGGCGAGCCCGCCAGCCCCAACTGCCCGGCGATGCGGGCCACGGTCGGCAGGTAGTAGTCGCAGGAGGTGAGCACGCCGTCGAAGCGCAGCGCCGCGTGCAGCCGCTCGATCTCCGGCAGCAGGGCATCGGTGTCGTTGGTGTCGGCGGTGATCAGGTTGCGGGCGCCCAGCAGCGGATGCGTCGCGCCCTCGGGCACCGAGCGGAGGTAGTGGTGCAGGTCGCGGGTGAGGAACGTGAACTCATGTCCGCCCTCCCTGATCGCCCGTGGCAGGAGTCTGCTCATCGACCCGACCCAGCTCTCGACCATCAGCAGATGAGCCACAACTCCCCTTTTCGTGCAGCGGTTCAGGCGTCAGTGCAGCCCGCACAACCCTCGGTTGGGAGGGGCCGGGCTTTGCTCCCCACACGCTAGCGATAATCATTTTCATTTACTAGTCCTTGTCGAAGCCGTCGCGAGCCACGTACTTGCCTCGCCCCGGTGCTCTGCTGCGCGCCCTCGCTGCCGCGGCGGCCCTGCTGCCCACCGATCCGCTGCCGGATCCTGCTCGCCCTGCGCCAGGCTCCCGCCTATGCGGCAGACCTCGCCGACGCCCTCGGCGTCTCCCGTACCCGCCTGTCGAACCACCTGGCGTGCCTGAGGGGCTGCGGACTGGTCGTCACCGAGCCCGACGGCCGCCGCACCCGCTACGAACTCGCCGACGAACGCCTCGGACGCGCGCGGACGACCTGCGCACCGCCGTGGTGGCCGTGGACCGACCGCACGTGCGTCGACGCCGACGACAAGGGGTGCTGCTGATGGCCGCTATTCCCTCGGGCCCTCACCCGCCCGCCGCGACGTCCTCGCCGGGCGCATACGGCTGCTGGTGGCGGCCACGATCAACTACAACGTCATTCGAGGCGGTCGTCGCCATCACCGCCGGCGCCCTCGCGCGGGTGTCGGGCTCGTCGGGGCAGGAGTCCTCGCTGGACGCTCAGGAGCAGGAGTTGCGGGCAACCTCGACGGGGACAGTCGTCAAGGTCGTCAAGGATCGCGGTTCCGGTCTGAAGGAGAACCGGCCCGGCTTGAACGGGTGATCGCGATGGTCGCGGACGGCTCGGTGACCGTGGTGCGGGTGACGCATGAGGACCGGCTCGCGCGGTTTGGTGTGGGCTGGCTGAAGCGGCTGTTCGCCGTGTACGGCGTCACCGTGGAGGTGCTGCACCCGAAGAAGCTCGGCGGCCGGGACGAACTCCTCGAAGACTTCGTCTCGCTGGTGACGACGTTCGCCGGGCGGCTGTACGGGATGCGCAGTGCGGACAACCGTCGCCGTCTGCTGGCGGAGTCGGGGCAGTGCAGCGAAGAGGGCCGCGCCCGGTGAGCCGGAAGCTGCCGCCTACCGAGGGCGAGACCTCCCGCACCGCCTGCGCCCGCACCCTGGTCCATGCCGGGGTGGATGAGAAGACCGGCGAAGTCCTCACCGATGCCGTGCTGGCCGAACGCGTGGGCTGGTGCACCGGCCTGGCAGCTGGCATGACCGCCTTGCTGCTCGGCGAGCACTGGAACACCGCCGACGTGAACACTCTGGCCGCCGGAGTGGACACCGGGGGACGCAAGCTTCCGTCGAACGCGTGGATGGCACTGCGCCGCCTCGGCTGGACCACTGCCGCGCCCGAGGGCGTGAAGGTCAATGACCGGATCGTCCGTGCCGTTCAGGAACAGGCCGGGCGCGCTCTGCGGTCGGTGAAGTGGCGCGCCGATGTAGTCGCAGGAATTCTGGCCACCTGGCCCGTCGATCCGAAGAAGCGCACCGAGGGTGAGTGGGAAACGGTGCGGGCCGCGATACCTGGCGGTGAGTTCCTGCTGTCCAGCGTGATCCGTTCCCGCACCCGTCAGATCGCCGCGTATCTGCGGAAGAACGGGCGTCTCCCGGTGGACGTGTTCGAGCTGGAGGGCGCGCCCCGCGTGGCGCGGATGGTTCTTCTCTCCGCCTGTGACGGGCAGCAAGCGTCGATCGAGCGGTCCGTGACCGAGCCGACGAAGGTAGTGCTGCGGTTGCAGCTTCCCACCCGGCCCGGCCCGCAGAAGTACGCGCACTGGTCGTGGGTCGCCTGCACGATCAAGCTGCCCCCGACTGTTCCCGCGCACGCCGTCCTGCACTTGCCGACCCTGCGCATCGTCGGCGGGAAGGTACGAGCCGATCTCGCCTACACCCACCCCGTGCCCAAGGCCCAGCGCTCCGGCCACACCGTGGCGTTGGGTGTGGACTGGGGACTGAACACCCTTTTGTCCGCCGGTGCGGCCCGGCTCCGCCCGGACGGCACGATCACCGCCATCGGTACCGGGGCGCAGTTCCGTGCCTCCGGTGTGCTGGCCAAGCAGTACCGCCTGCGGAAGCAGTCCGAGCAGCTGCACGCCAAGACTGACCACTACGCCCGTCTCGCCGACCCGGCCCTGGACGGCAAACAGGCCGTGCTGACGGAGGAGATCCGACGCGTCTCGCAGCGCCGCTCCCACCTCAACGACGCGTTGGCCTGGGCCGCTGCCCGATGGGCGGTGGACCAGGCCGTTGCCGCCCAAGCCACGGTCATCTACCTGGAAGACCTGCGGTCGATGGAAGCGGGCGGCATGGGCCGCACCCAGAACACCCGCATGTCCCAGACCGTGCGCGGGCAGATCGCCGACCGTATGCGGCACCTCGCCGCCGAGGCCGGCGTTGCCGTGGTGACCGTGCCGCCGGCGAACACCTCCAAGCACTGTCCGCACTGCCTCACCCCGCTGCGACGCCGCAAGTCCCCTGACCGGCCCACCATCCCGGGCTGGAAGTGGGCCATCTGCCCGTCCTGCCGATGGCAGGACGACCGTGACCAGGGCGCATGGCGGCGGATCGTCGCGCGTGGGCTCACCCACCAGACCAAGACCGTCGTGGACAAGACCAGCGGCGCCATGGTGATCCGCAAGGTCGTGGACAAGCTCGAAGCCAGGGCGGTCATCACGGCCACACCGAAGACCAGCCGGAAAGACCGGTCCAAGACCGGCCCTACCCGGCCGCGTTCCAACCGTCCCGCGCCCAGGCGACGCGGGATTCCCTCCCCGGCCCGGCCCTCGGGCCCGGCCGGAAAGCGTCCGGAGGGACACGCACCAACGGACCGGACCCGGCTGCCCCGCGCAGCCCACCGGCACCAGGGCATGACCGCGATCAGCACACCCACCACCGGCCACCGGCCACGCGGAGCAGCACTCGGCGCGGGATTCCATCTCCACGCTCACGCTACCCCGCCCAAGTGGGCAGAACCCACGCCGAACCCTGCCGTTCGCATGGGATCGCTTAGCTGATCAGAGACGCTGTGCCCAGCCGTACACCGTACTCTGTCATGACAGCCACGCGATTCGATGTCCGTTTGGACGGGATGTACCGGGTCGGACGGTGCCGTGGCTGCGTCCACCGCCCGGCCCGGAGCCTCAGGGCCGCGCCACGAGTTCGGGGTGTTGGTGGTCGCAGGTGTCGTCGATGCCGTAGGTGTCCCAGGCGGGGAACGGATCGACCGTCGGCATGCCCTCGCCGTCCGCCAGCAGGCAGTCGGTGAGCGCGGCGTGGAGCGCATCGGCATGCAGGTGCGTGCCGATGAAGACCAGCTCCTGGCCTGCCGGGCTGTCGGTGTCGCGGGCGGCGGAGGGCTCGAAACGGGCGACGGAGCCGGCCTGCGACCACAGCCCCGTCACCTGCGGGCGGTTGGCCAGAGTGAAGAAGCCCTTGGAGCGCAGTACCTGGCCGTAAGCGCCGCTGTCCATCTCCTTGGTCACGAACCGCCACAAACGCCCGGGATGGAAAGGCAGTTCGGAACGGAAGACGGTGGAGGAGATGCCGTACTCCTCCGTCTCCGGGACATGGTCGCCATTGAGCTCCATGACCCAGCCGGGGGCCTGCTGCGCGCGCTCCAAGTCGAACAGGCGGGTGCCGAGTACATCCTCGAGCCTCACGCGTCCGTGGGCGGCGGGCACGATCCGGGCCACCGGGTTGAGGCGGGTGAGCGTCGCTCGCAGTCGCTCGGCGGCGTCGTTGCCGACCAGGTCGAGCTTGTTGAGGACGATGACGTCGGCGAACTCGATCTGGTCCATCAGCAGGTCGCTGACGGTGCGTTCGTCGTCCTCGTACTGGTCGAGGCCGCGCTCGGCGAGCTCGTCGCCGCTCGCCAGTTCGGGCAGGAAATTGGCGGCGTCGACGACCGTGACCATGGTGTCCAGGCGGGCGAGACCGCCAAGGGTGACGCCGTCGTCGCGGGCGAAGGCGAAGGTGGCCGCGACCGGCATGGGCTCGGAAATGCCGCTGGACTCGATGAGCAGGTAGTCGAACCGCCCCTCCCGGGCCAGTCGATCCACTTCCACGAGCAGGTCGTCGCGCAGCGTGCAGCAGATGCACCCGTTGGTCATCTCGACCAGGCGCTCTTCGGTGCGCGACAGCGCCGCCTCACCGCCGCGCACCAGCGCCGCGTCGATGTTGACCTCGCTCATGTCGTTGACGATGACCGCGACGCGCAGTCCCTCACGATTGCCGAGCACGTGGTTGAGCAGCGTGGTCTTTCCTGCACCGAGGAAGCCGGACAGAACGGTCACCGGCAGCCGGTCGTGCGCCATGCCCGTTCCCCTCAGCCCTCGGGGCGCAGCAGCCCGCGCTCGTAGGCCCTGACCAGGTGCTGCGGTACGAGGTGACGCACGCCGTCGACCGTGACCGGCACCAGCGTCGGCGTGGCGGTCTTCCACTGGGCGCGGCGGTGGCGGGTGTTGCTGCGGGACATCTTCCGCTTGGGGACGGCCATGGTTCTCCTCCTCGGGTGGGCGAGGAAGAAGTTACATGAAAATGGATCCCATTACTAATTGTTGGAGTCGGGGAGGCGTCGGCCGGGAAGACTCGGCGCGGTTCGATGACTCGCGCGGGAACGGCGACGGCCGCCCGGCGTCAGCCGGGCGGCGGTAGTGCCAGATGGCAATTGCTTGCAGTGCTGCCGTGGTGGCCGTGCTGCCGGTGGTCGGCCGGTGGGGGTGTCAGTGGTCGTCCCAGTGGTTCCCCGTGGGCGGCGGGGCGGTGACCGTCGTGCACGTAGTCGCTGTGGTCGCCGTGCGGCACGGCCGCGTGCGAAGACCGTACAGGCCCTTCGGAGGCGCGGGGTTGGCAAGCGTGTGCTTCAGGCGACGGCCGGTTGCGCGGACGCGCACAGGGACAGGGCCTGGTGGTAGCGGCGCAGCAGGAGCAGGAGCAGGAGCAGGGGCAGGAGCAGGGCGGTGGCGGCGGCGAGGCCGGTGAGGAGGCCGAGCCAGACGCCTACCGGTCTCCAGGTCCGTTTTCGGCGTCGAGGATCGCCTCGGTGACCTCGGTGACCTCGGTGACCTCGGGACGGGAGACGTTCGTCCGGACTGGCACAGCTGCCCTCCAGGCGCGTCGCGGAGGTGGTGCACGGCAACTCGTCGTCACCAGTCGGTTACTTTAGGTGCCTGGTCTGTGATCTCGGGAGTGGTGGACGAAGCGATGGCAGTACTGGTAACTGGGGCGACAGGGAATGTCGGTTCGAGGGCTGTGAGGGAGCTGCGTGATCGTGGCGTTCATGTGCGCGCCTTCGTCCGGGATCCGGACAAGGCGGCCGCTGACCTCGGGAGTGAGACCGAGCTGGCAGTGGGGGATTTCGCCCAGCTGTCGACGGTCCGCCGCGCGTTTGACGGCGTTGACCGGGTGTTCCTGATCTGCCCGAACGACCTCCGGCAGGTCGAGTACGGGACAGAGGCGATCGACGCCGCGGCGGCCGCGGGGTTGGCGCAAGTGGTCTTCCTGTCGACGGTCGGGGCGCAGGCCGGTTCACCGACGGTCATCTTCGACCAGCACGGCCGGATCGAGGAGCACCTGAGGCGCTCCGGGATCTCGGGAGTGGTGCTGCAGGCCGGCCATCTGATGTCGAACCTCATCGGCTCGGCCCCGGCCATCGCGCAGACCGGTCGGTTCTTCCTCCCAGCCGGAGACGCTCCGATCGCGATGGTCGATCCGCGTGACGTAGCCTCGGCCGCCGCCGCGGTGCTGACCACCACCGGACACGACGACCGGACGTACCAGCTCACCGGCCCGGAAGCGATCACCTACGCCGAGGTCGCGCGGCGCCTGTCGAGCGTCCTGGGCCGATCCGTCGAGTACATTGACGTACCGGACGAGGCGGCCCTCGCCGGACTGGCGCAGGCGGGCCTGCCGCCATGGCTCGCGGAGCAGGTGGTGGCCCTCTTTGGAGCGCTGCGGGCCGGAGTGAACTCGTCCACCACCAAAACCGTTCGGGAGTTGACCGGCCATGAGCCGCGTCGATTCGAGGAGTTCGCACGATCGGTGGCGCCGCTGCTGCTCGGCGGGCAGCACGATTGACACGATGCGGCCGTGCACGCCCAACGACCCGCGGCCACCAACAGTGGCACGAAAGTCGCCATGATCCATCAGTTGGACAGAAACTCAAAGTCCAAGCACATGTGCATTCATCCGGAGCTAGCGTGTGGCGATGCACACTCCCGCATCTCTGCTGCTGGCCGGCCGGCCTCGCGTCCAAGCACGTCTGTACGAGTTCTACGAGGAACTGCGGAGCACCGACGACCTCTTCTGGGACCGCCGTCTGGACGCCTGGGTCGCGACTGGCCACGCGGTGGTCAGCAATGCCGCCGGGGATACGCGGCTGTCCTCCGTGCGCTATCCCGACATTGATGCAGTTTCCGAGGAACTTCGGCCACTGGCCCGGACCCTGAGTCGGCAGATGCTCTACAGCGACGCTCCGGACCACTCCCGGCTGCGTGCCCTTCTCAGCAGGGCCTTCACGTCCCGGGCCGTGGTGAAGCTCCGCAGCCGGATCTCCGAGGCTGTCGGGCAGATCATCACGCGGGCGGCACCGACCGGTCAGATGGATGTCGTGGCGGACCTGGCCCGCCCCCTGCCCCTGACGATCATCTGCGACCTCCTCGATGTGCCGGAACGAGACCGGCCCACTCTCGCTTCCTGGTCCGACCCCGTAGCGGCGGCAATCGGCAGTTCGCGGCTCGACGCCGACCAGAGCCGTGCCGCCTCGCAGAGCATGGCACACATGCTCGCCTACCTCCGCGACCTCCTCACCCGCCACGACACCCCGCCCGCTCCCCACACCCTGCGCGCACTCCTGACCACGAAGGCGCACAGCACGGACCAGGACTTCGACGAACTCCTCGCCAACTGCGCCCTGTTGCTGATCGCGGGACACGAGACCACCACCCACTTCATCGGCAATGCCGCGCTGGCCCTGCTCCGCCACCCGCACGCTGCCGACCAGCTACGCCGCCGGCCCGACCTGATGCCCGCCGCAGTCGAGGAACTCCTGCGCTACGACAGCCCGGTCCAGCTCATGCTGCGCCGGGCGCGGCATGAGCTGGACCTGGCGGGCCGCACCATCGCCGCCGGGCAGGTGGTGCTCCTGGTGTGTGGTGCCGCCAACCGGGATCCGGCTGTGTTCCCTGAACCCCACATGCTGGACTTCCACCGTCCAGGCGGGCGGCACGTCGCCTTCGGTTATGGACCGCACTTCTGCCTCGGCGCGGCACTGGCCCGGCTCGAAGGCGCGATCGCCCTGGAAGCACTGCTTACCCGCCTTCCCGGCCTGCGGCTCGAGGACTCCACGCCGCAGTGGCAGCGCAGCCTCAACTTCCGCGGGCTCACCCGACTGAACGTCGCCTTCACACCATCCTCGCCCGATCACGTCGGCGTCACTCAGGCCAGGCAACCGGCGGTGCAAGACGATGCCGGCATGTGACCGTTCCTGAAGACTGAGTAGTCCGGTCGCCTGTCGGCGACACCCTGTGGGCGCGAAAATCGGTCTGTGGCCGTCCGGCGGACGTCGTTTCTGCTTGGTGCGTTCCGAGCCTGTGACTGAGTAGGACGCTGGGGGTCCATCGACAGGCACCCCGATGTGTTGCTGCGAGCACGCGAATCAGCTTCTTCCGCCTGCCGGGCCCCCGCCGGACGACCGCGCACTCGCGGCCGATCAAGGGAGGGGGTACCGGGCAGATGGACGTGATCCACGAACGCTGCGGGGGGATCGACATCAGCAAGGCGGACGTGAAGGTGACGATCAGGGTGCCGGGCACCGGCAAGCGGCGCCGCAGCGAGACCCGCACCTTCTCCTCGGTGACCTCGGGCCTTTTGGCGATGCGGGACTGGCTGCTGGCCGAGCAGATCACCGTGGTCGGCATGGAGGCCACCGGCGTGTACTGGAAACCGGTGTTCTACCTGCTGGAACATGAGATGGAGTGCTGGCTGCTCAACGCCCGCCACATGAAGGCGGTCCCGGGCCGCAAGACCGACGTGAAGGATTCCGAGTGGATCGCCCGCCTGGTCGAGCACGGCCTGGTGCGGCCCTCGTTCGTGCCGCCCGAGCCGATCCGGCAGCTGCGGGATCTGACCCGGTATCGCACCGAGGTGATCCGCGAACGCACCCGGGAGGCCCAGCGCCTGGAGAAGCTCCTGGAGGACGCCGGGATCAAACTGTCCGCCGCGGTCGCCGACATCCTGGGCGTATCCGGCCGGGCGATGCTGGAGGCCCTCATCGCCGGCGAACGCGACCCGCAGGTGCTCGCGGACCTGGCCAAAGGCATCATGCGACGCAAGACGGACGCCCTGATCGAGGCCCTGACCGGCCACTTCACCGCCCATCACGCGTTCTTGGCCCGGGCCATGCTGGAGCGTATCGACGCCTGCACCGCGATGGAGAAACGGCTGGATGCGCGGATCGACGCACAGATCGCGCCCTTTCGCCGCCGCATCGAACTCCTGGTGACCATCCCCGGCGTGAACACGCGGGCCGCCGAGGTGATCCTCGCCGAGATCGGCGACGACATCGCCCGCTTCCCCACCGCGGGCGACCTGGCCTCCTGGGCCGGGGTGTGCCCCGGCAACAACGAATCCGGCGGCAGACGCGGCCCCGGCAAGACCCGCCACGGCGATCCCTGGCTCAAGGCCGCCCTGGGCCAGGCCGCCATCGCCGCGTCACGGACCAAGGACACCTACCTCGCCGCCCGCTACCGCCGGCTCATCGCCCGCCGCGGCAAGAAGCGAGCCCTGGTCGCCCTGGAACACTCGATCCTCGTCTCCGTCTGGCACATGTTCACCCGCGACACCGCATACGCCGACCTCGGAGGCCAGTACTTCCTCGAACGCACCGGCCGTGCCAGGCAGACCCGACGGCTGGTGAGCCAGCTCAACCAACTCGGCTACCAGGTCACTCTCCAGCAGACGGAAGACGCCGCCTGATCAGCGGCTACGGAAACGGGACGGCGGATTTTCGAATCAGCAGGAGTGAGTCCTGATGCCGGCACGCGTGCCCAGTCGCGTGGCCCGCACGTCCTGGGCAGGCTGGTTTGCCGAGTTCTCTCCGCGTCCGGTGTCCTTCAGTGCGGGGAGGCCACTCGCTGGGCGACGTCGAGGCAGGGCGGTCCGCCCCGGCAGTGGCCGCTCATACTTCCATGCGGTCACCAGGAGACCTCGGTCCGGCCGAGCTCAGGAGGCGGGAGACGTCAGGTACGTCAGATACACCCCTCCCTCGCAGTCAGGCATCTTCCGTAGGGTCCAGCGGCCGCCGACCGTCGCGGAGGTGAAGTTCGACTCCGCGTCGTCCTCCTCCACCTCGCCGTCCTTCAGGGCGTATCCGGCCTTGGGGAGCTGCTCCTGCAGGAAGGCGAGGACAGAGTCGAAGCCGTCCCGTACCACCGCGTCGACGACGAGCCGGTAGTGGGTGCGATGTTCCACCGAGGTCACGATCGCGCCGTCGGGCACCGGCAGGTTCGCCGGGAAGTCCTTGGGTAGGGGCAGTGAGACGGTGGTTGGGCAGCCGCCGGGCGTGGCGTCGGCCGTTTTCCCGCCCGATGGACCGGTCGCCTGCCCGGCCAGGTGGGGCGTCGCAGCCGAGGGCTCTGTGTGCTCGTTCGTCGCCGAGCATCCGGTGACGCCCGCCAGGCCGAGAACGGCGCCGAACAGAACGGCAGCCAGACGAAAGGACTTCACCTACTGACCTCCTCCGGGCTTTTTGTGCTTGCCGGCGGCTACGGCGTCGTACGCGCCGTACAGCGTGTTGCCGGAGGACTGGCGGGCGATGGAGGCCAGCGCGTCGTAGTTCTGGGCGCCGCCGGTGGCGCAGGCTCCAGTGCAGCCGTCGGAGTAGGCGGCGAGCACACGGCCCCGGGCGTCGATGGTTACGTCGTTGAAGTCGAGGAGATTGCGGTCCTTGCCGCAGGAGGTGCCGCCCGTGCAGATCGACCCCTTCTGGACCGGGTCGGTGGGGGTGGCGTCGACGGTGACCCAGGACTGTCCGCCGTCGTAGGTGGTGGCCACGTACAGGTGCCAGACACCCTTGAAGTTTTCCGTGTCCTGGTAGTTGCCACCGGTGGTGGTGCCGAGGAAGGCGAAGGCGGCGCGGTTGTCGTCGCCTGCGGTCACGGCCGGGAAGACGACGTTCCTGATACCGAGGGACACACCGACGTTCTGGTCGTACAGCCACGTCCTTCCCTTGTCGTGGCTGACGGCAATTCGTGCCGTGCCGTCACTGTTCTGGTAGCCCATGTAGACGGTCCCGCCGGCCCCGATCCCCACGCTCGGGTCGGAGTCACCGGGCGTGCTGGAGGGGTTCTCGCGGACGCTCCAGGTAAGTCCGTTGTCCTCGGAGACGGCCACGGCCTGGTTGCCGCCGCAGCCCTTGTTGGGCACGTACACCGTGCCGTCCGGGGCGACCTTCACGTGCCCGTGCAGGCCGCCGCAGTCCAGCAGTGAATACATCGGAACGGCCGGCCCGTACGTCACACCGCCGTCCCGGCTGACCGCGCAGGAGGCGTCGGCGATGTCCTGGGAGCAGTAGTACACGGCGTTCTGGTACGACGTGACAGGGCCCGGACCGCCTGGGGCGAAGGAGCCGCCGCCGATGGTCTGGTGGTCGACACCAGAGTTGATGCCCGAGCCCCCCGTCGGGGTCCACGTTTCGCCGTCGTCGTCGGTGTAGCAGGTAAGGGCGGTCTTTCCGGCCAGCTGCGACTCGAAGGTGCGGTGAGTGGCCGGGTCGGTGAACAGGATCGGGTCAAGGCTGGTGGTGCTGCCCTGGGGGCAGCCGTTGGCCGTGCTCGCGCTCTTGTCCTGCCAGGTGGCGGTGCCGGCGCTGTCGTAGGTGACCTTGAGTGTCGAGGTATAGGCCTGGAACATCGCGGCGCCCGTGGCGCGGTCGACGCCGATCGAGGGTTCACCGGCGTCGTGTGCGTGCGTGATGCTGTCGGGGGCCGAGGAGTTGGCGTACGTCGGCGGGACGGCTGTACTCGGCGGCGGATCGTCCGGGTTGGCGACCAGGGTGGCGGTGCCGCTGAAGCTGTCGCCGAGCGGTGCGTACGGCACCACGCGCACGGTGTACGACGCCGTCACCGCCGGGAGCAGCACGGTCTCGGGGTCGCTGGTGGAGGCGGCGGCGGCCACCTCGTGGCCGTCCGAGTCGAGGACGTACAGGTCGAAGTCCGCTGCGGTATTGGGCCACTTGACGTCGATGCGCAGGCTGTGACCGGCGTCGTAGCCCACGGGCACCGACACCTTCAGGACGTAGTCGTCGCAGAGTTGCGGGTCTCCGCAGCTCACCGTCCCGGTCGTGCCGGAGACGTTGGGGACTGCGAAGGGACCGGCGCGCCACGTGGTCGCGGGCGTTGTGTCGCTGACCGTTCCGGAGGCCGGAGTGGCGGCGTCGGCGGACATGCTCGGCAGGGTGCCGGCGATGAGCGCCAGCAACCCGACGACGACGCGCCCCCGTGACCGCGGGTGGCGGTGACGATGGAGTACGGAGAGGAGAGCCACAAGTACCTCGGGGTTCGGAGTCGGACGAAGGGCGGGTGATGGTGTGTGGCGGTACGGGTCGGGCTTTCGTCTGCTCTACGTGGAGACGGGTGACGTCCGTCGCGAGAATTCGAACTCTTTTCGTGGCGCCGCACAGTGCACAGGGGAGCGCCTTCCACGACCTGCCGGCGGCGGCCCGCCGAGTGGAACGAGTCCGGCGTCTGGGACCAGTTGCACGTCGGGCTGTGAAAGAAGCTTCGGTTCTCCTTGGGCAAGATCCCGGTTGTGGCGGGCCGAGTCGGCAGACCACGCCGGCGGCCGGCCCACCGCTACTCCGTGATCGCGGAGCGAGGCCAGCCACACGGGTCCGGCCTTGGCATCTTCCGCTAAACGATCGAGCGTATGGTCTCCTGGCTGCACGGCTTCCGCCGACTTCGCAGCCACTGGGCACGTGAAGCGTGTTCGTCAGGGCTGGGGCCGGCCGGCGCCGCCGGGACCGGCGACAGCACCCCCCGGATCATCAAGGACAGGGGCAATGAGTCATACCGGCCCCGAAGGCCACGAACCCGAACCGGGCTCTACGAGGAAGGTAATGGGCTGGTTCCAGACGGCGTATGTACTTGGAGCAGTGGATGTAGGCCTACTCGACGCTCATTTGGACCCATATCTCAGGGCTTCGCCCAGGGGGGAAGTCGCTGGGCAGGTCGGGATGACTGGAGCGTAGGTCCGTGTCGGTGTAGAGCCGGGCTGTGCCGTTGACGTGAAGCCCCACGTGATGGTGCGTGAAGTCCACGAAGAGCATGCCGAGGTGGGGGTTCTCCGTCATGTTTCCGGCGCTGGCGAGTACACCGTTGCCGCGGAATTCGGGGTACGTCAGCGTGTGGTCGTCGATCACGTGGACAAATCCCGGCGGCCCGGCGCGGAAGCTGGCATCACATTCTCCATGGGAGTCGGCGGTGGCCAGGAAGACCATTGACCGGTGGCTGATGAACTCCCGCATTTTCGGGTGTGAGGCAGGGGCGAACCTGTTGATCGTAGAAGCGGGCGGCGCGGTCGGCGGTGCCCAGCTGCTGCAGCCGGTGTTCACCTGCTGATCCGAAGGGCGGCGGGGGCAAGGTCACGGTGTGCTCTCCTGGGAGGACTGGCAAGCGCTTGGCTCAGGGAGAGGACAGGACGAGCGTCTCGAACGGGTGTTGACTCAGCGCGAGCGCGCGGATCGCGGCGAGACCGGTACCGCCCGCCACCCACCGCAGGTCGCTGTGGCGGCGTACAGAACCATGCCTCCCAGCGGAGCCCCAGTCGGATCACGTCGTCCACCGAGGCCCGGTGCACCAGCGTGGTTCTCATGGAGGCGCCGGCCACCGTGCGCACGTGGACGGCGAGAATGCCGTCCTCACGAGGCGCGTTGGCGGGGGAGCAGCGGTGCCACCGCTTCGGCCACCAGGGGGTCTCGACGCTCACGTACTGTCCGGCGGTGTATTCGTAGGGCATGTGGGACGCAGATTGATTTCGACAATGCCGTGCCTCCGCGGCACACGGTGTTCGACCGTGGCGGGCCACACGGCGGGCCGAACCGCCTCGTCCTGCTCGGCAGCACTGACCATGACGTCGGCAACCGGGCAATTAGACCGTCATTTCCGCGGTGAACGGCTCGATCACCGAGATCGAGGCGCGTATGACGTCTTGCTCGTGGGCCGACAGGGGTGCCTCGACCACCTCAAGCTCCACGATGTGTACCACAGGAGTGGGCGCCGGGTGCCCCGGAGACGGATGTGCCAATGCGGTGCGTAAGCGGTTGATCCGGAATCTCAAAAGACCAGTGCTCCCTCATCCGTTGTTCGAGATTGCCTCCCGCCGGCGGACCGCGGGGCGGCATCGCAAAGGGGGCCATGTCCCTGAAATCCGCTAGGGATGAGGGTTTTACGGAGTCTTCGTCTCAGGAGAGCGGCGATCGGGGAGTCGACGTCTGCGAGCATGAGTCCTCATCGGGGCGGTAGCGTTGAAGTGGATCAACCCCTTGCGGACGTCACGTGACTGCATGGGAGGCGCAGAAGTATCTCCGGTGACACCGCACGTGCCGAGAAGGCGTACGTCGCGACCGGCGCCGACCTCGGCAGTGGCCCGTGGTCGGTCTGTGGACTCAATCCCAAAATTCGGTGCGCCCGGCCGTCGCGGCACCTGACGCTCCAGCAGCCAAGCATGCCGGCGGTGGGTGCGCCTCGCCGGCGATGTCATCGGCCGCGCGGTACAACCGCAGGGCGTCGCGCAGGCGGACATCCGGCTCGGCGAAACGGCTCGGTCTGATGTACGCGCAGCTCAGGAGGTTGTGAGCGGCGCCTCCTCGAGTGGATCTGCCAGGCGTCGGGGTGCCCGCAGTGCGGCCGGTGAGCGCCTCGATCGAGCCGTGCCAGTGGCCGTAATAGGCGAAGAACCTGGTCAAGGCACAGGCCGGCTGCCAGCCGAGGGTACAGCTGCCGTCGGGGTACCAGTGGGCCGCCCGGTGTGCCCAGTGCACCGCCGGCGCCGTCTTGCCGATGCCGGCCATCCCGTCGATCGCAGCGACCGGCGGTGGGCGGGGCGGCGCGTCCGGCGGGCGGGGGAGCGGGGGCCAGGAGGGCGTCCAACCGGCGGAGGTGTGCCTCCCGGGAGACTTCACGGGCACGATCGATACCGGCGGGGCTGTCGGCCTCAACCCGGGGCGGCACTTTTTCGGGTGCATCTGCGGCAGAAGCTCGTCCGCTGGCAATGGAGAAAACCTGCCATGACGACAGTAGACATTGGATCGCCATGGGGTTACTCTCTTCTCGTACCCAGGAAGTCGATGAGGGCACGGCAGACACGAATTGCCGTGCAACCAGGTCAAGCAAGACGCAGCCAGGGCCGTGAGCAGCAGCCGCGGTATCCAGCTGTACAACCGAGTAACCGAAGGTAAGGAGCGGAACGCCATCAGGATCGCCCGGGCGAGGAAGAAGTTCGCCCGGGTACCGCAGGCCCCGGATTGGAAGGTGGTCCCCGGTCACGCATTCGCGATCCCCGCAGCCCCGCCCTCCCAGGCGGAACCTGCGGTCACAGAAGGCCGGCGCAGTCAGCCGGTAGATGGTGTTGAAAGCTCGGGGCCCGGGTGCCGGTACGGCAGCCGGGCCCCCCGACGCGTCCCTGAAAGAAGAGGTCTATGCTCCCTGCCGGTTCCCGTCCTGCCGACAACCTCGACGACGATGACTACCCCGCCTACACCATGGGCCGGGCCGCAGAGATGCTCGGCACCACGCCCGCCTTCCTGCGTTCCCTCGGCGAACACCGTCTGATCACCCCCTTGCGCTCACAAGGCGGCCACCGCCGCTACTCCCGCTATCAGCTGCGCATCGCAGCCCGCGCCCGCGAACTCGTCGATCAGGGCACCCCCATAGAGGCCGCCTGCCGCATCATCATCCTCGAAGACCAGCTGGAGGAAGCGCAGCGCATCAACGAGCAACTGCGCACCCAGGGCGGCGAGTCGCAGTCGAAGACCTCAGCCTGATCACGGCGCCGGACCCAGGGAAGGCACGGTGACCGGAGGGCCGGCTGCGATCGTGTTCGTGGCCACATCGGGCTGCCCGCGGCAGCAGTTGCCGTCCGCGCGAGGGGCGGCGGCATCAGGCACCGCATCGATCGCAACGGTCGGCGCGATCATCGAAACGCCCGCCTGCGGGCTGCTCAGGCCTACTCGCCGCCCGCCACTGTGGCCAGCCGGCAACAGCGTGGCGACGTCCTTCAGGACGAGCCGCCCGCGTGGCCGGTGACCGGGCGGTCGTCCACGGCGTCCGCCGTCCGCACGGTGAGCGAGGCCCTAACCCACCAGGCTCTCGTCGAATGCGCCGACTGCGGAGTTCCCGGGGCCGCTCCCGGCAAAGGCCTCTGCCCAGCGCGTCTGGACTGGCCGCGGTGCCGCACCTGCCCCGGCCCCGCCCCGCGGCGCGCCCACCCCGACGCCGAGGGCCGCTGCACGACCTGCGCCACCGCATCGACCCAACTGCCGGAAGGGATCACACCATGACCACCCATGCACCACCAACCCCGGGATGGCTCAGCGGCTGAGCCCGTTTTGACAGCAGCCCCAGCGGTGGGTGACGTCTGGGGAGAACGAAGTGGCCGTTGACAGGTGGGAGAGAAAACGCTCCCGCGCCCTGCGCGAGCGGCTGCGCACCCGTCCTGATCCGGGCGCAACTACACGAGGAGATCAACATGGGCACCTGGGACACTGGCCCCTTCGACAACGACACGGCCGCGGACTTCGCCAACGCTCTCGACGACGCCAAACCCGGGGAACGCGAGGCACTGATCCGTGGCGTCCTCACGCGCACCGTCGACGCCACCGGCTGGGTCACCGAAGGAGAAGAAGCGGTGGCCACAGCCGCACTGATTGCGGCGCAATGCCCTGGCGGCGAGCCAGTCGATACACCTTACGGCCCTGAAGAACCCATGCCCGCCTTCCCTGACGATCTCCGGACGCTCGCGGACAAGGCCCTCGCTCGCATCATCAGCGACGAGGCCGGGCCAGCCTCGAACTGGGTTGATCCGGAAGATTGGAAGCAGTGGCGAGCCAACCTCAACCGCCTTCGCACAGTCCTTGCTCCGCCATCACCGTCCATCCCGCTGTTCGATGTCGAGCAATGACAGAGAGTCACCCGCCACAAGAACAAAACCTGAGCCAGAAGCACAACTCGTGAATAAAGCCAGGCGGCCGTTCTTCACGCGTCGAGGTGTCCGGTCACGGAGCACGAGAGACAGGCCGCTGCGTATGAGCCTCCCGGTCGACGCGCTCGCAAGCGACGCATTGGACATCCTGTCCCGCCTTCGGGTCGAGTTCTACGAATGCCTCTAGGCCCGCCAGGACGCACTGTTCGAGCTCACGGACGCGGTGTTGTGCGCGGACGGTCCGGTGAAGATCTTGGTCGAGTTGTCGCTGGCGGTTGAGCACCGGCGCGGGTATGGCGCGCTGCACGCGCTTCGGACCGCGGTTGGCTGGAGTCGACGCGGCTGCGCCGCGCGCTGGCCCTCTGCGCCCACTGCGGGCCCGTCACGGTCGGATGGACCGTGCGCCGTGGACGTGGATGCCCTCGAGATGAGCCGACCTCCGGATGCGGGGCGCCAGATGGTCGGCGCCGCCGCACCATTGGGTGGTGGCTCTAGATCACGAAGACCATCATCCAGAGCACCCACATTCCTCCTGCGAGGACGAGAACAGCGCCAGGGCTGAGCCAGCGGCTGATCCAGACCAGCCTGTTCCGTCCAGCCCGCCCGGCTCCGAGAGCACGCCGGGTCAGCACGTGGCCGATCTCCCGTGATACGAACAGCGCACTGGGCAGGGCAGGTACCAGGGACATCGCGATCCGCACGTACCACTCGGCGTCCGAACGGCTCGGGCCCAGCAGGAGGGTTCCAACCGCCAGCAGGGCTGCGATCACGAACCACAGCCAGGAGCGAAGGGCCAGCCCGTCCGAAGCCGGGCCCCATACGCCGTCCGCGTCCTTCTTGCGAATCTTTCCGGGCCGCGCCAGGAGCAGGTCCGCGACAGCTTTGTCGACCTCAGCGGCCGCTGTCGCCGCTTCCTTCCAGTCTCCTCTTGCGAAAATGAGGAACACCAGGGAGGCCAGTCGGGTCTCGCAGGATTGCAGGATCCCGCCAAGATTCCCGATCACCACAGCCATCGTCGCCATCCCTGTTCCCGGTACGAGCGGTATTCCCCGTACAGCCCGTAGGCCGCGGAAGCAAAGCCGTACCACCGGTCGAGCTGTCCTTGTCCTCAGCTGCGAGTCACCAGGACTGGGTGCGTTGCGCTGCGAGCTGAGCGGGTGGCCCGCCAGAGGTTCCGGCGGGCCACCCATGGATCCGCAGGTTTGTGGCCGCGGCGATTTTTGAGTACTTCAGGGCGAGTGATGTGGTCATGTTCGCCTTGTTGTAGCCCGTCGGCGATGGAGATACACGAGCCCCGTCGCCACGGCTTCCAGCAGCGGGCAGAGGATGCGCATCAGCACGTCCACCGCACCGACATGCCCGCGGAAGAACCAGACAACGGCCCCGAGGATCCAGGCACAGATGCCGGCGGCTGCGAAGAGGATCGACAGCTTGCCGACGAGTGAGGAACGGAGAGAGGCGAGCGCAGATCGAAGGGATTGGCGCTCGCGAACTGGTCTACTGGTGCCAGACATAGGTGGGTGCCCAGACTAGATAGGGTCTCGCTGTCTTCGTACCTCTCCTCGGGAACCAGTTGAGTATCTTTTGGTTCTGGATCACGATCCGGCTCGGTCGGCGCCATTCCAGCTGCCCCTTGCCCGCACCCGAGCGGGCGCGCACGCCGATCTCGATACCGTTCTCGACCAGGAAGCGAAGCACCGCGTTGATGGTGGCCAGCTCGTCGAACAGGTCAAAGACGAGGTGGACGAGGGTTTGCACCTGCTCGTCGGGGTCCTCGACGACCTGCCCGTCCGCAAGCCGGACATAGCCGATGGGCAGGGGGACGGCGAGCTCGCCGCGGCGGGCCTTGGTGATCCGCCCGTTCCACATCCGCTGTTTGATCAGGTGCAGCTCGGCCTCGCCGATCGTGCCCTTCAGCCCCAGCAGCATGCGGTCGTTGTGCTCGGCCGGGTCGTGGATGCCTTCCGGGTCGGCCAACAGGGCGCCGGCCAGCGCGCACAGTTCCAGCAGCTGGTGCCACTCGCGTCCGCTGCGGGCCAGGCGGGACATCTCCACCCCGAGCACCAGCCCCACGTGATCGAGACCGACCTCGGAGACCAGCCGCTGGAAACCGGGCCGGGCCACCAGACCGGACGCCGAGTGGCCGAGGTCCTCATCGATGACCAGCACCCGCGAGGCATCCCAGCCCAGTTCGACCGCCCGCTGGCGCAGCCCGTACTGCAGCCTGGTCGACTCCGCGTGATCGATGACCTGCTGCGGAGTCGACTGGCGCACATAGACGACCGCGAGACGGTCGAGATGCCGCGGCTGGATCTTGCCGTCAACCCGGTTCCACGGAGCCGGCGACGCCACCATCGCCGTAGCCCCCGCCCCCGCCGGATGTGGTCACCATCCGTGCCACCAGCTCGGACAACAACCGCACCACCAGTTCCCGGCGCAGTTCCGGCACCGTCTCCCACAGACCGTTCTGGGGAGTTCACGGTCGTCGTTGCCCACCGAGCCCCACCGCCCTCGTCGACGTCAGCCCGCCTCAATAGCAGCCGACACACAACGGCAGCAGCGTCAAGCAGGCCCTCCACCCCGATGACCGGGACATTCCCGGTCCCAGCGTCGTCTATGTGTGCAGTACGGCTTGCTCCTTGAACGCGTGATCAACAAGCTCAAGGCGTGGCGAGGCATCGCCATCCGATACGACGAGACTCCCGGCAGCTACCTCGCCGGTCTCCACCTGCGCGCCTCGGTGATCTGGGTCAAAGACCTCACCAGGACCACTCGGTGATCACGACTCGATATGCGTCGTAGGTGACGCGCTGAGGTGCCGGACGCCAAGGGCGGGCAGGGAGTTGAGTCAACGGTCAACCAGCCGTGGACGAGGGGCCTCGCCCGTGGATTCCACGTCGGTGTCGTCGGCGGCGTCGATGCCGACCGGGCCTCGGGGAAGTATCCGGTCCAGCCACCTCGGCAGCCACCAGTTGGCCCGGCCGAGGAGTGTCATGGTCGCCGGTACCAGCACCATGCGTACGACCGTGGCGTCGATGAAGATCGCGGTGGCCAGGCCGAGCCCGAACATCTTGGTGGAGGGGTCCTCGGCGACGGCGAAGGACAGGAAGACCGCCACCATGATGAGGGCGGCCGAGGTGATGATCCGGGCGGTGCCCGAGACACCCTCAACGATCGCCGTGCCGTTGTCGCCGGTGCGCAGGTACTCCTCGCGTACGCGGGAGAGGAGGAACACCTCGTAGTCCATCGACAGGCCGAACAGGATGGCGAAGAGGAACATCGGGATGAACGACACGATCGGAACCGTCGCTTCCAGCCCGATGAGTGCGCCTCCCCAGCCCCACTGGAAGACCGCGACCATGATGCCGTAGGCCGCGCCGATGCTCAGCAGGTTCAGCAGTACCGCCTTGAGCGGTACGAGTATCGAGCGGAAGACCAGCATCAGCAGCAGGAACGACAGCGCCAGCACGGCGGCGACGAACACCGGCAGGCGCTCGCTGGTGCGTTGGCCCACATCGGACAGGCTCGCGGCGGCGCCGCCGACGTGGGCCCTGGCCGGGCCGTGCCCGATCGCCGTGGGCAGCACCTCGGTGCGCAGCCGGGCGATGGTGTCGGCCGTGGCCTTCTCCTGAGGGCTGGTGGTCGGGAACACCACGAGGGTCGCGATGCCGGTGGCCCGATCGATATGCGTCGGCGCCACGGATGCGATGCCCGGATCCGCCGCGACCGCCCCGACGAGTCGGTCCAGCACTCCCGGATCACCGGCGGGGTCCGCGGCGATGACGAGCGGACCATTGGTCCCCGGGCCGAACCCCTCGGCGACGAGGTCGTAGGCGCGGCGCTCGGTACGGCTGTGGGGCAGTGAGCCGTCGTCGGGCAGGCCGACGCGCAGGCCGAGCACGGGCAGCGTCGCGGTCAGCAGCAGCCCCGCCGCGCCGACCGCGTACGGCACCGGGTGCCGGCTGACGTGCCCGATCCAGCGCCGCCACCCGGCGGCGGGGGCGGCGCCCGCCGCCGGGTCCCGCCGCCGTGCGAGTCGGCCCAGCTTCCTGGTCTGCAGAGCCCGGCCGATCCGGCCGGCCCGGGCCAGGCGTGGGCCGGCGGCGCCGAGGAAGGCCGGCAGCAACGTCACCGACGCGACCACCATGGTCAGAACGACGATCGAGACGGCGAGCCCGCCCACCGTCATGAACGGCACGTTCGCGACCGCCAGGCCGAGGATCGATACGAGGACGGTGCCGCCGGCGAAGACCACGGGCCTCCCCGCCGTGGCCACCGCCCGCCCCGCCGCCTCGCGGGGATCGAGCCCGCGCGCGAGGTACTCCCGGTGCCTGGCGAGCACGAACAGCGCGTAGTCGATGCCCACTCCGAGCCCGACCATGCTGCCCAGGACGGGGGCGAAGGTCGGGACGTCCGTCACCCCCGCCAGTACCGTCATCGTGGCCACCCCGACGGTCAGCCCGAAGACCGCCATGCCGATCGGCAGCGCGGCGGCGACGAGCGAACCGAACGCCAGGAACAGGATCGCGGCCGCAGCGAGGAGGCCGATCAGCTCGCTCGCGCCGCCGTCGGGGTCGGAGAAGACGTAGAAGAGGTTCCCGCCCATCTCGATGCGCAGGGGCAGCTCGGCGCGCAGCCGGTCGCCGAGATCGACGAGGGCGTCGAGGTCTTCGGCCGACAGCCGGCTCTGGTCGGGGTACTGCACCCGGACGACCGCGATCCGCCCGTCCTCCGAGACAAGGCCGCCGCGCACGGCGGTGTCCCCGCCTGCGTCGAGTGCCCCCGCCGGGTCGCTCGTGCCGAGCACGTGCGGCAGCCGCCGCACCTCGGTCTGCAGCCGCGTGAGAGCGGTGCGCGCGCTGCCGGGGTCGAAGAACGTCGCACCGTCGTCGAGGGGGGTGACGACCACTTGGGCGGTCATCCCCTCCTGGCCGGTGCCGGCCCGCTCGATCAGTTGCGCGGCCCGTTGGGAGTCCAGTCCCGGAGCGGTCATCGAGTCCGCGGTCCGCCCGCCGATGGCGATCGCGGCGAGGACGGCAAGCGTGGCGGCGATCAGCCATGCCGCGATCACCCGCCAGGGATGGCGGGCGGCGCTTGCGCCCAGGCGCAACAGGGCTTTCGAGAGCATCGGGTCCTCCAACCACCTCGTCGGCCGTCCTTGTACGGCCGCCGATGCCGAGGCTCGTCGCCACGGCGCTCCGCGGCATCGGCCCGCGGGCCGCGGATCCGTCGGCCCCGGGGCGGAGTGACGAACCGTCCTTTCGGCCGATGCGCGGCACGCCGCGGTCCCTACGCTGAGAACCGTGCTGCGAGAAGACCTGCGAACCCTGTGGACCGAACCCCGGCCGCCCGACGCGCCCGCCCGGGTGTGGCGGGACTGGGCTCTGCTCTCCGCGGGCCTGGCCGGTGTGGTGCTGGAGGCCACCCTGCGCGAGAACGTCGTGTGGCGGCCGGTCGCGGTGGTGTTCGCCGTATGGCTGTGCCTGCTGCCCCTGTGGCGCCGGACCCGCCCACTGGCGATGGTCACGCTGGCGTTCGGCTCGGTGATCCTGCTCCAGCTGGCCTCGCTCGTCGCCGCACCGCGCGAGCCCGTCGGCCTGTACACCGGCGCGGTCGTGCTCGTGCTGGTGTACGCGCTGCCCCGGTGGGGATCGGGACGCGAGACCGTGCTGGGCGGCGCGGTGATCCTCGCGGCCGGCGCGCTGTGTTCCGTCACGGACGAGACCCCGGTCTTCGAAAACATCGTGGGCCTCGTCTTCCTGCTGCTGCCCGGCGTGGTCGGGGCCGCCGTGCGGTTCCGGGTGACCGCTCGCGAGCGGCAGGTGGAGCAGGTGCGCTCCCGCGAGCGCGAGCAGCTCGCCCGGGAACTGCACGACACGGTGGCCCACCACGTGTCGGCCATGGTGATCATCGCCCAGGCGGGCCGGGTGCTCGCGGGCACCGACCCGTCCGCCGCCGTCAAGGCGCTGGAGGGGGTCGAGGAGGAAGGGGCGCGCACGCTGGAGGAAATGCGCGCCATGGTCGCCGCGCTGCGCGACCGCGGGGTCGGCGCCGAGCTGGCGCCCCCCGCCGGAGTCGCGGATCTGGAGCGCCTGGTGCGCACCCCGGGTGGTCGCCTCAGGGTCGACCTGGGGCTCGACGGCGAACTGGACGCGCTGCCCCCGGCCGTGGACGCGGCCGTCTACCGGATCGTGCAGGAGTCGGTGACCAACGCGCTGCGCCATGCGGTCGACGCGACCGAGCTCGTCGTCCGGGTCGCCGCGGAACGGCACACGGTACGGGTGACCGTGCGCGACAACGGCCGGCGCACCGGCCGGGGGCGCGACGGATACGGACTTACCGGACTGCGCGAGCGCGCGACCCTGCTCGGCGGCACACTACGAGCCGGCCCGGGCGCCGACCGGGGCTGGCATGTCGAAGCCGAACTGCCGAGAGCGAGGAGCGAGAGCGTTGTCCATTCGCGTCCTCGTCGCTGACGACCAGACCATCATCCGCACCGGGCTGCGGATCATGCTGAACGCCCAGCCCGGCATCGAGGTGGTCGGCGAGGCCGCCGACGGACAGGAAGCGGTACGCCTGGCCCGCGAACTGCGCCCCGACGTCTGCCTGTTCGACATCCGCATGCCCGTGATCGACGGACTCGAGGCCACCCGGCTGATCGCCGGCCCGGGCGTCGCCGACCCGCTGGCCGTGGTCGTCATCACCACGTTCGACCTCGACGAGTACGTCTACGGCTCACTGCGTGCCGGCGCCCGCGGATTCCTCCTCAAAGACACGGGACCAGACCTTCTGGCCCAGGCCGTACGGTCGGCGTCCGACGGTGAGGCGCTCATCGCGCCCAGCGTCACCGTCCGTCTGCTCCAGGCATTCGCGGACCTGCCCGCCGGCCGGCCCGCGGCCCAGCCGGTCTCCCCCGTCACCGCCCGCGAGGAGCAGGTGCTCCTCGCCGTCGCTCGCGGGCTGACCAACACCGAGATCGCCGATGCGCTGCACATCAGCCTCAGCACGGTGAAGACGCATCTGGCCAGCCTGATGGCCAAACTCGGCGCCCGCAACCGGGTCGAGATCGCGATGTGGGCCTACGAGACGCGCCGTATCCTCCCCGGAACCTGAGCCGGGTGCCGGGCCATGTCCCATGAGTCCCCGCCCGGACATCAGTGCACCGGTCGGCTCACGTCGGCACCACGTGCCTCACCCGCCCCAGAGCGTGACGTACCAGAGGCCGGAACTGGGACGGTGAGACACCCGATACGACACGACTCCCGACAGCTACCCCGCCAGTCGCCACCTGCGCGCCTCGATGATCTGGATCAAAGACCTCACCAGGACCACCCGATGATCACGACTCGATACGCGCCCTAGTACTGCAACGGTGCTTGTGCTGATTGCTGAGCAGTTTTCAGGGGCTGTGTCCGCGTCGTTTGTAGTGGCTGATGCGGGCTTGGTGTTGGCGTCGTCGGCGCCATGTCGACCAGTGCAGGATGTGGTCGATGGGGGTGGGCCGACGGTCGGTGAGACGGGTGATCAGGCGTCGGATCTCGGCAAGGCTGAGGTGGATGAGCTGGGAGGATCCGTTTCTGCTTTGTCCGTGTCCAGCTGTCTCGCCCGCAGGACGGTGAGGCAGGCGTGGGCTGCCATGGCCAGGGTCATGTGGCGGTGCCAGCCGGGGTAGCGGCGGACCTGGTAGTCGTCCAGGCCGCATTCCTGCTTCGCGCTCTGGAAGCATTCCTCGACCGCCCACCGGCTTCCGGCGATCCGGATGAGCTCGTCGAGTGTGGTGTCGGCAGGACAGTAGGCGATGTAGTAGGAGATCTCCTCGGGCCTGCTCACACTGCGGCGGGCGATCACCCAGTGCCGGCGATCCTCGCGATGCCAGGGCCGCACCTCGACACGGGCCCAGTCATAGATCCGCCGGCCATGGGCACCCTCGCCGCAGGAACGGCGTTTCCACTTCTGCCGCGGCAGGCCGGGAAACAGGTCGTGGACAGGGTGATCGATGGACCAGCGGGTGACGACCGTGTCGTGCCTCGTTGTGGCCATGACGTGGAAGACATCGGCCTGCTCCAGCTCGAACCGCCAGCCCTTGCTGAAGCCGTAGGCGGCATCCGCGGTCACCCAGCCGAACGGAATCCGGTCGGCGATGGCCCGGCGGACCATCGCCTTGGCCATGGCCACCTTCGTCTCAAACGCGATCTCGTCGCCGATGCCCGCGCGGCGACAGCGTGCCCGGTCCTCCGTCCAGGACGTGGGCAGATACAAGCGGCGGTCGATCAGCGTGCGTCCGCGGCCGGTGGCGTAGGCAAGGAACACACCGATCTGGCAGTTCTCGGTGCGTCCGGCGGTGCCGGAGTACTGCCTCTGCACCCCGGCCGAGCGAATGCCCTTCTTCAGGAAGCCGGTGTCATCCACGATCAACACGGCATCCCGGTCTCCGAGATGTTCGACGACATAGGTGCGGACATCGTCCAGGACCTCGTCGGCGTCCCATTCGATCCGGTTCAGCATCCGCTGGATACGGTCAGGACTGTCATGACCGGCCTCTTCGGCCAGCGTCCAGCCGTTCTTGCGCTCGAGCGGAGCAAGCAGCCCCCGCATGTACGCAAGAGCCGAATCCCGCGGCTCCGACCTGTTGAATCGGTGCACGAACCGCTCGTGCAGAGCGGCCAGTTCACCCGCCCACAACCTGACATCAGCAAGGTCCCCACCCATAACCACACCAACGAACGAACTGGCCAGCAGTCACGGCAAGCACCGTTGCAGTACTAGTCGCCGAGCAGACCTTCGCCCTGCTCCACCAGTTCAAACGCCTCGCGGTGCCCCGTGCCGGTAGAGGTGTTCCAGGAGCCGCAGTTCCTGGCAGGTCCACTGGACTGCATGCCCCTGGCCGGCCATCACGCGGAGGGCTTCCAGCCTCCTTTTGGGGATGCGCTGCCCACCGGAGCTCGGCGGCAGGGGTGACGTCGCTTCGGAGCCGGGCCCGGTCACGGGCCCGGCCCTTGTGCGGTTCCTCGCGGATCTGTGCCCGTCAGCGCTTCTTGTACGCGGCGGTGACCTCGATCTCCACGATCCAGCCCTTGACGGCCAGCGACGCGACCTCCATCGTGGCGCGCGCGGGACGGGCTTTGTTGGCGACCAGCGGTGCCTTGTGGGCGGAGGTACCCATCGGGACCGGGACGACCTCCTTCGAGGTGAGGTCGATGTTGGCGAAGTACTGGCGGTACGCGCGGTTCCATCCCGCGTAGTCGGCGGTCTCGGCGCCGGGCGGTTTCATCAGGTAGCACTTCATCGTGATGACGTCGGTCAGGCTCAGGCCCGCCGCTTCGAGGTTGGTCTTGATGTTGCGCAGGACGACGAGTGCCTGGGCCTCGGTGACCGTGACTCCCGTGGCGCCCTGAGTGAGGGCCGGGTCGGTGTAGAGCTCGGGCGATCCGGCCGGCGCGGACGGGTTGAGCGCGGTCGGGCCGAGGCCGCTGCTCTGGTAGATCGCCACCTCACTGCCGGTCGCCACTCCGGTGGCGATGGCCGGGTTGGACTGGCCCTCGGGCAGCATGACGCGGACCTCTTCGGGGCCGGGCCACCAGCCCTTGCCCTCGGCGAGCGCGGTGCCGCCGGTGAGGAGCGAGGCGGTCAGGGCCGTACCGATCATCGCCTTCGTACGTCGCTTCATGCGGCCATCACCCTTTCGTGGATGTCGGTCACGACCTTGCGGGCCGAGGTGAACGCGCCGTGCTGCCAGGCGATGACATGGCTGAGCCAGTCGCCGGCGAAGTAGACGTGCCCGGCGGGCTGGTTGAGCAGCTTGTACTCGGGACCGGTCTGCGAGGGCCAGCCCACCCAGCCGGCCTCGATGTGGGGCGTGCGGTGCCAGGCCACGCTGAAGGAGTGATCCAGTTCGGTGCGGTACTTGTCGCCGTGGATCTTCACGCCCCGGCTCACCGCCCGCGCCACGCGCTGGGCGTGCGGCAGATCGCTGTACGCGACGGCGTTGGCACCGAAGTTGTAGTAGCCGATGAGTGTGCCGCGGCGGCCCTGGTAGCCGTACGAGGGGTACCAGATGGTGGCCAGGTCCGTGTCGGTCGGCGTGATGCCACCGTAGATGTGCTCGTCCGTCTCCCACCAGCGGCTGCGGTACTCGAGCCCGACCTTGCCGACGGGGGTCGGGACGGCGTACTTCAGTGCCGCGGTGATGTCGGTCCCCAGATTGTGCTTGAGGCGGGCCATGACCATCGGCGGCATGGCCGCGACAACGAAGTCGGCGCGCTGGGTCCGGGTGCGGCCGCCGACGTCCTTGTATGTGACCTCGGCACCGTCCGGCAGGTCCTTGACCTCCAGCGCCTCGGCGCCGTAGGTGATGCGGTTCTGGCCGATCGCCTTGGCCAGGGCGTACGGGATCGCGTCCATGCCGCCCACCGGCTGGAACATCAGCATGGCCTGGTCGTAGCCGAGTTCGAAGGCGAAGCGCTGCCCCACGCCGCTGGCGACGACGTCCGACAACGATGGCACCGGGCCGAGGACCGTGCCGTCCTCGAAGGCCGCGCCCGGCTCGACGGAGTAGCCTCGCCGGTCGGTGCCGGTGTAGGCGTAGCCGTCGGCCTTGCCCTTGATGGCGCCGAAGCTCTGCAGGAACGCGATCAGTCGCTCCTTGTCCTGCGCGGTGAGCCGTGCGTCAAGGGCGCCCTGGTCGGTGGCCTTGGCGAGCAGTTCGGAGACGTAGCCGTAGACGTCTGCCTTTGCCGTGCGCCAGCGCATGGGCTTGCCCGCCAGGGCGGCACTGCTCTCGTGATAGATGTACGCGTTGGCGTTCTGGTTGGTGAACACCTGGAGTTCGACGCCGAGTTCACGGCAGTACTCGAGAGTGACGTGGGACTGCGGCAGCCGGGCCGGGCCCGCGTTCATGTACTGGCCCTCGGTGAACGATGCCGTCTGCGTACGCCCGTCGAGGTCGGTCAGCTTCGTGCCGCCGCGGACCGTCCAGTTGCGGCCCCCGGGGCGGTCCTTCGCCTCCAGGATCCGGCAGTCGTAACCGGCCTTGCCCAGCTCGTAGGCCGTCGCCAGGCCGGCTATGCCGCCGCCGAGTACGAGCACCTTCTTGCCGCCGCGCCCGGTGAGCGCGAAGTCGCTCTGCTGGGGCGCCCGATACTCGTCCGCCCGTACGTCCGGCACCGGGGCGATCCCGAGTGCGCCCATCGCCGAGTACAGCACTCCGGCGCCACCCGCGACGCCAACGGATCTCAGGAAGTTACGGCGGGACGCGGGGGATTGCTCAGCAGCCATCAATTCCTCCTCATCCGAACCCCGGGGCGCGCGCCGTCCGGGGAGCGGTCGTTCGGTCAACCCGGTCACGTGGGGGGCGAGTTACTGAGGAGACCGGAGGTAAGTCGCCATGAGCCTCCGTCAGGACTGTTACAACGCCATGCCACTGACGTAAGGGCTTGCAGAGAATCAACGTGTTGCTTCCCGGACGAGCGGCAGCGGAGGCTGCTGATGGGGGCCGAGGCCCGACTACTGGGCCACGGTGGGATCCGGGCCGTGGCCCGGGCGGCCGACGTCAGTGAGACAACGCTCCGCAAGGGTGTGTTCGAGCTGGAGGCCGATGCGGAGCCGTTGGGGCGGGTGCGGCGGCCGGGCGCGGCCGCAAGCGGGCCGCGGATCTCGATGCGGGGCTGCGGCCCGCGCTGCTGGCGCTGGTCGAGCGGACGAGCGGGGTGATCCGATGTCGCCGCTGCGCTGGACGGCGAAGTCGACCCGCACCCTCGCCGCCCAGTTGACCCGGTCCGGGCGCAAGGTCAGCGCGGACTCGGTCGGGGATCTGCTGCGCCAGGAGGGCTTCAGCCTGCAGGCCAACACCAAGACCCTCGAGGGCAGGCAGCACCCGGACCGGGATGCTCAGTCCCGCTACCTCAACGAGCAGGCACGGGATCACCGGGACGCCGGAGACCCGGTGATCAGCGTGGATACGAAGAACAAGGAACTGGTCGGCGAGTACGACAACGACGAACTGTTGCTGTCAACAGCTCAGTGTCGGCCGTGAGGTCCGCAGCACGGGCGGACACACATGTGCTGTGTCCGCCCGTGGATCCGCAGGATCGTCAGGCGGTGAAATCGTGTGTGCCGGAACCGACCCGGTAGACCGCGCAGCCGTCCTGCCGGCGCAGGAACGTCCCATGCGTGTGGGTGACCGCGCGAGGGGTGGACGCGGGGATCCACACCTCGGCCGTCGTGTTGGGCGGCACCGTGCAGGTCAGGGTGAAGCGGCCGGACTTCTGCCGCCATCGGACGGAGACGGGGCCGTAGACCGAGCTGAAGGTGGCGCGGGCGGAGTTGACGGTTCCGCCCGGGCGGGGGCGGATGACGATCTCACGGAAGCCGGCCCCGCCCGCCGAGATGCCGGCGATGTTCGTGTACATCCATTCCCCCACCGAGCCGTAGGCGTAGTGGTTGAAGGAGTTCATGGCCGTGTCCTGGAAACTGCCGTCGGGCCGGATGGAGTCCCAGCGCTCCCACATGGTGGTGGAGCCACGGTCGATCGGATAACCCCAGCTGGGGTAGGAGCGCTGCTGAAGCAGGCGGTAGGCGACGTCGGTGTGGCCGGTGTCGGTCAGGAGGGGCAGCAGGCGGGGCGTGCCGAGGAAGCCCGTCGACAGGTGCCAGTCCCTCGCCTCGATCAGGGCGACGAGCCGGTCGGCCGCTGCCTTGCGCAGGGAGTCCGGCAGCAGGTTCATCGACAGCGCGAGGACGTACGCCGTCTGTGTGTCGCCCTTGACCCTGCCGTCGGAGCCGACGTACGCGGCGCGGAAGGCGTCCCGTATCCGTCCGAAGAGATCCCGGTAGGGGGCGGGGTTCTCGCCCAGGACCTCGGCCATCCGGGCCGCGAGGTCGGCGCTGTGCGCGAAGTACGCGGTGGCGACGACGTCCTTGGGCGTCTCGTCGTCGACGTTGAGCCAGTCGCCGTACCCCTGAGCCGGGCGCAGCAGACGGTCGCTGTTCTTCTCCAGGTACGTCAGCCACTCCCGCACGGACGGCCAGGCGTCCGCCAGGACCTGCCGGTCGCCGTAGGCCCGGTAGAGCGCCCAGGGCACCGTGACGCCCGCGTCCCCCCACCCGGCGGTGCCGTTGCCGAGCGTGCCGACCACCGGTGCCACGTCCGTGAACGCGCCCTCCGCGGTCCGCGAGTCCCGCAGGTCGACGAGCCACTTGGAAAGGAAACGGGCGGACTCCATGGTGTAGGTGGCCGTGGGCGCGAAGACGTTGATGTCTCCCGTCCAGCCCAGCCGCTCGTCGCGCGCGGGCGTGTCGGTCGGCACGGAGAGGAAGTTGCCGCGCTGCCCCCAGGTGATGTTGCTGTGCAGCTGGTTGAGCATCGGCACATCGGTCTCGAAGTCGAGCGTGAAGGGCGCAGACGTGTGCATGACCCGGCCGGTGACGGCCTTCGTCGAGGGCGTGCCGGGGAATCCGGTGACCTCGACATAGCGGAAGCCGTGGAAGGTGAAGCGGGGCTCGTACGTCTCCTCTCCGCCGCCCTTGAGGGTGTACGTGTCGGTCGCCGCCGCGCCTCGCAGGTTCGCTGTGTAGACGGTGCCGTCGGGGTTGAGTACCTCGGCGTGTCTGAGCCGGACGGTCGTTCCCGCGTCGCCCGACACCCGCAGACGTACCGAGCCGACCATGTTCTGGCCCAGGTCGAACACAAAGACACCGGGCTTGGGTTGGGTCACCTTCTTCGGCTTCAGCTCCCGCTCCACGCGCACCGGCCCGTCCACCTGCGCGACGATCAGACCGGGCCCGGCGTCGCCGGCGCCGCCGGCGACGCGTACGCCGAGCCAGCTCCCGTCGTCGAAGCCGGGCGAGGTCCAGCCGGGGTGCTCCTTGCGCGCGTCGTACGTCTCACCGCTCAGGAGATCGGCGGCGACGATCGGCCCGGCGGCGGCCCGCCAGTCGGTGCCCGACGTGATGCGCTCGCTCGTCCCGTCCGCGTACTCCACCTCCAACTGCGCCAGCAGCGCCGGGTCTTTGCCGTACTGACCGGGCCCGAACATGCCGACGTTGCCCGCGTACCAGCCGGGTGCCAGGTATGCCCCGATGGCGTTGGCGCCGGGCCGCAGGAGCGCGGTGACGTCGTACGTCTGGTACTGGACGCGGGTGCGGTAGTCGGTCCAGCCGGGAGCGAGCTGGTCGCGGCCCACGCGACTGCCGTTGAGGTGGGCCTCGTACAGGCCGAGCGCCGTGGCGTACAGGCGCGCGCGTGACACCTTCCGGCGCGGGAGCCGGAATTCGTGCCGCAGCTGGGTGACGGCGTACGACACCGGGACGACCCTTCCCCACGGCCCGCCGCCCCACGCGGCCGCCACCTTCGCCGCCGGCCAGCCCCCGTCGTCGAAGCCAAGGCCGCGCCAGTCGGCGGGAGGCTCCTTGTCCGTCGCCTTCCAGGAGGCGTCGGTGACGATCTTCTGCTCACCGGAGGCGGTACGGACCGTGAGGACGGCGATGACGCCCGCCGGGCCTTGGGTCGCGTTGGTGGCGGAGACGGCGACAACGTTTTCCCCGGCGCGTATCCAGTTCAGTACGTCGATCACCGCCGGGCGACGCCAGTTCTCGTTGTCCGCGTCGAGGTCGGTGCGGGCCACCTCGACTCCGTTCACGGAGACGGCATACACGTTGTCCACGGTGATGGCGAGCGTCGCCGCCGTGATCCCGTTGGGCAAGTCCGCGGTGCGGCGGAACCAGCGGGTCTCTGCCGGAACGCTGTTGGCCGGATCGCCCTCGGGGAACCAGATCCAGGAACTGCCCTCCAAGGACGGCGCGTCCGTGAGGCTCGCCGGAGCCGAGATCCAGTCGGCCATCCACTGCCCGGCAGCCATGAGGCCGGTCTCCCACCACGAGGGTTCGCTCCAGCCGGAGACCCGGCCGTCGGCGTCCCACACCCGTACGGACCAGAAGTAGCGGGTCCGGGGCTTAAGTTGCGGACCTTTGTACGGCACGAGGACGGACTCGCCGGACGCCACCTTCCCGCTGTCCCAGACGTCCGGGCGGGACAGGCCCGAGGCGGTGGTGGCAACGCGCACCTGATAGGCGCTCTGCCGCATGCCCGGCTTGTCGGAGGCCAACGGCCAGCTCAGCCGGGGGCGTTGCGCGTCGAGGCCCAGGGGGTGCGGGACGTATTCCACGGTCGGTGCCGTGACGCGCAGGCCGGTGCCCCGCGTCTGCGCCTGGGCCGGTCCGGATGCCGGCGCGGCCGTCGCCGGTACGGCGTCCAAAGTCGCTGCCGCAACGGTGGCGGCCGCGCCCGCGAGAATGTTCCTCCTGCTGATCACTACGACTCCTCGCTCACGGGGAAATGGATGAATCGATTCAACACGGAGAGGCGTGGGTAACGTAAGGCCGCGTGAGACGAGGGTCAATCGTTGTGCAGTCGATTTCCTGACGACTCCTCACCCGCAAGATCTCCGCGCGGAGTTGGCGCGCGATGCGAGGTGTGCAGGCTGAAGTTGCTGGTCACAGGGCTGGTGTGCGTGGGCATCGAGATTCTGGTGCTGGTCGCCGGCAGGTGACCTTGGTGAAGATCGTGGGTCATCGGGCGACTTCGCGGTTCGTGAGGACCAGCAAGGCCCTGACCAGGGCGGTCGCCCAGGCGGGGTCGGTGCGCACCTTGCCGAGGACGTGCCAGTTCTTGAGGTGGGCAAAGCCGTGCTCGACGGGTGCCCGGACGGCCGCCAGTGCCGTGTCGGACAGCTCCTGGCCTCGCGTCAGGGGCCGGTTCCGGGCGGCCTTGTAGCCGGTGATCACCGCCGGGTCGGCGTCGGGGCCGCCGTCGTCGAGGCCGACGATCCCAGGTCGGCGATAGCCCCGAGTCCGGCCGCCCGTAGCTTGGCGGTGAGCTTTAGCATCTCGGCCTCGATCTGCGCGCGTCTGGCCAGCACGTAGTCGCAGACCGTGGAGTAGGACACCAGGTCGAAGTCGTACTCCTGGGCGAGACGCTGATGGATCCGGCGGGTGGTGTGCTTCTGCTTGCGCGGAGCACTCGCGTCTTCCCGCAGCATCTCGTCGATCCACGGCTTGGCCGGGTCCAGGACCGTGGCCCGCGGCGCCGGCTTGTTCCGTGGAGGGGAACAGCAGACGGAAGGGCCTGCCTCACCGTCCGGCGATGCACCCCGTACTTCTCCGCAAGGGCCCACTGCGATAGCTCCGGATCAAGACGCTTGTCCCTCCGGATCGCAGCGAACAGCTCCGTCCGCGACAAACCCATCCCGGCCTCCCGACACGACCGTGACCAAGCAACACGGCCTCCGACATGACCGTGATCGGCGCACAAACCCTGCCGTCGTCGGGCGGACGGAGCAGTGCATTCACTCCAAAGAGGGCACGTCGCCAGCGAGTTGCCGCAGCCCACTTTCTTCCGGAGGCTCAGCACTCACTGAAGTTCGCTCATCGAGTGCAACTGCGCGAACTCGTCAGCGAGTATGCCCATCACGACGAGATCATGGTGTCGGCCGGCAAAGAACACGTGTTCGCGCAGGTGCCCCTCATCGGCGAAGCCGAGACGACGATGCAGTGCCAGCGATGCCTCGTTGTGCGCGAAGATCCGCGCTTCGCACTTGTGGTACCGCCGCTCGGCGAACATGAAGCGCAGCAGCACCACCACGGCTTCTGTCGCGTAGCCCTGGCGTCGGTGCCCAGCACCCATCGTGATGCCGTACTCGAACCGTCCCGCATGCGGATCTGCGTGGTGCGAGCCGACGGCCCCGACGATCTGCCCCGTGTCCACGGCTTCGATGGCCAACGTGAAGCAGTCACCATCGGACTTCGCGACGGCCTGTTCCTGCGTCCAGGCGCGGAACCCCTCGGCAGACCGAGGCGGATGCAGCGGATCTCCCCACCGCTCTTCGTCGGCGGCGAAGCCCATGAACGCCGTCCAGTCCTCGGGCTCGATACCGCGCAGACGTATCCGCTTACCGGGACTCTTGCAGAATGCCCCGGCGTTCACGCCGGGGCTGAATGCATCTCAAGGCTGTTCTGACGTGCACGTTAGAGCGGACGTTGTTGCTGCTCGATGTACTGGCGGACGATCGCCAGGGGTGCTCCGCCGCACGATGCGGAGAAATACGAGGGCGACCACAGGTGCCCGTGCATGATGGCACGGTTGATCCGGCCGGTGAACTCCTGCCGTATCCGGCGGGCGGATACACCCTTGAGGCTGCCCACCAGCTTGGAGACGGCGACCTTGGGCGGGTAGTGCACCAGGAGGTGGACGTGATCGCGTTCGCCGTTGAACTCCTTCAGCTCCGCTTCGAAGTCCTCGCAGACCTTGCGCATGATCTCTTCGCAGCGCGTCAGCATCTCGTCGTTGAACACCCCGCGCCGGTACTTCGTCACGAAGACCAAGTGCACATGCATCGCCGAAACAACATGTCTTCCACGCCTGTAATCGTCCTGCCCATCCATGAGACCAATCGTAGTAGGATCTTGGGTGTGCAGCTCCGCTACAACTACCGGGCCTACCCGGACGCCGCACAGCGCCGCGCGCTGGCCCATGCGTTCGGCTGTGCCCGCGTGGTGTGGAACGACTGCCTGCGCGACCGCAAAGAAGCACACGCTGCAGGGCTGCCGTACGTGACGTCGGCCGAGCTGTCCCGGCTTCGCATCACCCAGGCCAAGCGCACCGAGGAACGCGCCTGGCTCGCCGACGTGTCAGCGGTCGTCCTGCAACAGTCCCTGCGGGACCTGGACACCGCCTACAGAAACTTCTTCGACAGCCTCACGGGCAAGCGGCAGGGCCGCAAGGTCGGCCCTCCCCGCTACAAGTCGAAGAAGGACACCCGGCAGTCGATCCGCCTCAACACCAACGCCTTCTGCCTCCAGAGCGACGGCACGGTGTACGTGGCCAAGGTCGGCGACCTCAAGGTCACGTGGTCCCGCAGGCTTCCGGCCGCACCCACGTCCCTGACCATCACCAAGGACAGCTGCGGCCGGTACTTCCTCAGCTTCGTCGTGGACACCGAGCCGGACACCCTGCCCGAGCTGGAGACCGGCGCGGGTATCGACCTCGGCCTGTCCGCCTTCGCCGTCCTCTCCGACGGCAGGAAGATCGTCAGCCCGCGCTTCCTGCGCCGGGCGGAGAAGAAACTCAAGCGCCTTCAGCGGGAGCTGTCCCGCAAGGCCAAGGGATCGAAGAACCGGGCCAAGGCCCGCATCAAGGTCGCACGCCAGCACGCCAAGGTGGCCGACCGGCGCCGGGACTTCCACCACAAGGCTTCCACACAGATCATTCGCGACAACCAAGCGGTGTACGTGGAGGACCTCGCGGTGTCCGGCCTCGGCCGTACCCGGCTCGCCAAGTCCGTGCACGACGCGGGATGGTCCGCGTTCGTCGGCATGCTGCAGTACAAGGCGGCAAAGCACGGCCGCACCTTCGCCAAGGCGGACCGCGCTTTCCCGTCCTCGCAGGTCTGCTCGGCCTGCGGATTCCGGGACGGCCCCAAGCCCCTGCACGTCCGCGAGTGGACGTGCGGCGAATGCGGCACCGTGCACGACCGCGACCACAACGCAGCCCGCAACGTCCTCTTCGAAGGACGCCGAAAAGTCGCCGCCGGACGGGCGGAGACGCTAAACGCCTGTGGAGCGCCGGTAAGACGGGCACCCGTGCCCGCACAGCGCGATGAAGCAGGAAGCCCCCGGAAGGGTCAGCCGACCCAGGCCGGAATCCCTGGACCTTAGGCCAGGGAGCACGTCAACGCTCCTACACCACCCAGGAGATCGACCGCCTCATGACCCGCCACACCGCCGCCCCAGCCCAGCCCCGCGCCCGGCACATGAACCTCTACCGCCGCTACTTCGACCTGGTCGCCTCCGGCCGCAAGAAGATCGAGGTCCGCGTCCAGTACGCCAACCTGCGCAACCTCGCCGCCGGCCAGCACATCAAGTTTGCCTGCGGCCAGGACGAATGTCTGGTCCGTGTCGTCCGCGTCGCCCGCTACACCTCGTTCGAGGAGATGCTCGACACCGAGGGACCGGAGAACGTCAACCCGGACTCGCCGCGTGAGCAGCAGCTGACGAACATCCGCCGCATCTACGGCCCGGAGAAGGAGGCCCTAGGCGTCCTCGCCATCGAGATCGAACGCGTCACGGCCTGACCCGCGCGCAACGAGGCGCCCCGTCCCCGGCATTCCAGCTGCCGGGGACGGGGCGCTCGCATGCTAACCGCGCCTGGCTATGTCCACGAGAACGGGTTCTGGTCTGACCACAGCTTCAGCCTTCCTCCAGTCACGGCCGGTTGCGCCGCACCAACGGAGGTAGAGCGCCGCACCTCCCGCGTTCGTCCTGGTCGTGAGTTCGGCACGGCTTCGGGCGAAGCGCTGGTATCGCCCCAGCTATCGGCGACGGGGACGACCCGGAGGTCGTCATCGAGGACGGTCCAGTACCGCGTGCCCGAGGGCAGGACCACAGGGAAAGCCCGCATGTGAAACTCCAGTGCTCTGACGGATCGTGCAACAACCCGCCACAGAGCCACACCCCGCGAGTACGAGCGTCCAGTGAGCAACGAGGCACACCACCACCACGTCACACCACATCCGCAGGAACCCCGTAGAACGTCGCCGCGCTCCCGGACGACGAGGGCACCGTGAAGGTGCTGCGCCGACAAGACGGGCGGGTATGGCTCATGCCGCGCAATCCGTCGTACGACCCCATTCCCGGCGACGAGGCGCGGATCCTCGGCAAGGTGGTCGGCGTCCTCCGCGTACTGCGAGAGGAGGGAGTGACGAGCGACGCTCCAGCCCCTTCCTCGTACGCCGTCCCGGCGGCCGCCGCCTGACGCGACACGGCGGCGGCGCGGTTGCGTGACGTAGTAGCGGTGCAAGAGTGGCGTTGTGTGCGGTCGATACGTATCCACTCGCAGCCCGCAGGAGTTGGCCCCGCTCTTCCAGGTACCCGACGTACCTGCCAAGGAGACGCTCGCGCCGAACTGGAACGTCGCCCCGACCAACGACGTATGGGCCGTTCTCGAACGTGCACCCCGCGACAAGGGCGACGCGGCGCCGGTGGAGCGGGCGCTGCGCTGGGGCCTGGTCCCGTCCTGGGCGAAGGACGTGAAGAACGGCGCCCGGATGATCAACGCGCGGGTCGAAACCGTGCACGAAAAGCCTGCGTTCCGCCGCGCGTTCACCCGGCGCCGCTGTCTGCTACCCGCCGACGGCTTCTACGAGTGGCAGCAGGCCAAGGACCCGACACCGGCAAGGCGCGCCAGCAGCCGTACTTCATCCACCCCGAAGACGACCAGGTAATGGCGCTCGCCGGGCTGTACGAATACTGGCGCGACCCGGCCGTCAAACAGGACGACGACCCGGCCGCCTGGCTGATGACCTGCACCATCATCACCACCGAAGCCACCGACACGACCGGCCGCGTCCACCCCCGCATGCCGCTCGCCCTCACCCCTGAGCACTACGACACCTGGCTCGACCCCGCCCACCAGGACCCCGACGAGCTGCGGGCCCTGCTCGGCCAGCCGGCCGACGGCCGCCTGGACGCCCGCCCCGTCTCCACCGCCGTAAACAACGTCCGTAACAAGGGCCCCCAACTCCTGGAGATGAACTGGCCTCCTAGAGCTTGCCCACCGCTGCACGCCTCCCGAAAACGACTTCGCCCAGAGAGCGAGCGCGTCGGAGGCGGGTATCGGCCGTGGGGACCATCGGTACAGCCGTTGGCGCTAAACAATTGATCTTGGTCGCCTGGCGCAGTGATCCGGTCCGGTGCTGGGGTTCGGGGAAAGATCCTCGATCAAGGGCGGGGCCTGGCTACGGTCCGCGCTCACCGTCCAGGAGTCACGCCACAAGCTCGCCCCCGACATCTGCCACGGCAAAAAGGGCACCATCCACCAGGCATACCAGGACGGGATGGAGGATCAGTGGGGCTCGCTGGGTCTCGTCTTGAATGCGGTCGTTCTGTGGACGACTCGCTACCTTGACGCTGCGGTCGCCCAGCTGTGTGCGGAGGGCCACGAGATCCGGGACGAGGATGTCGCCCGGCCGTCCCCGCTCAAGCACCGGAATTTGAACTGCCTGGGCCGCTACAGCTTCACCCCGTCCACCCCGGCGGGCGGGCTGCGGCCCCTGCGTGGCCCGGACGCGGTCGACCTCGACGAGGACGACGACGGCACGGAGGACTGAGCCGGGCCGAGAGCCGGGGGGCCACAGTTCGACGCTGCGGGCATCGGGGCGGCGCCCGGCGCGTGCGGTGGCCTCCCCCGCCTAACTACGCGGCATTGGCCCACGGCCGTCGACGATGACGAGGCCGTCCGGCTGGCGACCGGAGAGCACTGCCCCGACCGCGGCCCCGGCCCAGGAGTGCGCCCTGGCGTGAGCTTCCGGGGAGTACCAGGCGGCATGCGGGTTGAGCACCGTGGATTTCATGGACAGTGCGGGGTCGTCGGCCCGGGGCGGCTCGGTCGGCAGTGTGTCCAGCGCGGCACCCTTCAGCCGCCCCGAGTCCAGTGCCGCGGCCAGTGCGTCGTGGTCGAGGATCTCGCCGCGGGAGACGTTGACCAGGAAGGACCCCAGGGGCATCGCAGCGAGTTCGGCCGCACCGATGAGGTTCGCAGTCTCGGCGGTCAGCGGGACGTGCAGGCTCACCAGGTCGGTTCCGGCCAGCAGGTCGACGAGGTTCTCGACCCGGCGCACTCCGGCCTTCTCGAAATGCTCCTGTGCGACCTTCGGGGCCCACGCGGAGACCGGCATCGACAGTGCCGCCGCGCGCTCGGCCACGGCTCTCGCGATCCGGCCGAAGCCGACCAGTCCCCAGCGGGTGCCGGCGATCCGTCGGGGTCGCACCTGCTCGACGTCCCAGATCCCGCGGCGGACGTCGCGGTCCATGTCCACGGTTCCGCGCAGCAGGCCGACACCGAGTGCCAGGGTGTGGTCGGCGACCTCCTCGGTGCAGTAGCCGGCGCTGCTGGTCACCCAGATTCCGGCCGCGCGGGCGGCCTCGACCGGTACGTGGTCGGAGCCGGCGGAGGTCACCGCGATCACCCGAAGATCCGGCAGCAGCGCCAGGTCCTCGGCGGTCATTGGCACCTCGGGACCGACCAGGAGCGCGACAATGCCTGGTCCTTGCGGGATGGCGGCGACCTGTTCCAGCTGGATCTCCGCCCCCGGCAGGGCATCGCCGAGTGCGGTGCGGACCACCTCCGGATCGGCGAAGGGATCCGCGAGCCCGATGCGGACCAGGCCGCCACCGGCATGTTGCTTGCTCACTTGTCCTCCTGGCGGGCGGCCGCGATCTGACACGACATCATGGTGGTGAGTTCGTAAGCGGTGTGGGAGGCTGCGACTGCGGTGATCTCGGCGTGGTCGTATGCGGGGGCGACCTCGACCACGTCGGCCGAGACGAGGTGGCAGTCGGCCAGACCACGCAGGATCTCCAGCAGTTCGCGGGAGGTGAGGCCGCCGGCCTCGGGGGTTCCGGTGCCTGGGGCGTGCGCCGGGTCCAGGACGTCGATGTCGATGGAGATGTACAGCGGGCGGCTGCCGATGCGCATCCGCAGCTGCTGGGCGACCTCGTCGGCTCCGCGGCGCATGACGTCGGCCGAGGTGACGATGCCGAAGCCCAGCTTCTCGTCGTCGGTAAGGTCCTGCTTGGCGTAGAGGGGGCCGCGGATTCCCACGTGGGATAGCGCCTCGGTGTCGAGGATGCCCTCCTCGACGGCGCGGCGGAACGGGGTGCCGTGGGTGTACGGGGCTCCGAAGTAGGTGTCCAGGTGGGCATCGAAGTGGAGCAATGCGATGGGGCCGTGCTTCTTGGCGACGGCGCGCAGCAGCGGCAGTGCGACGGTGTGGTCGCCGCCGAGGGTCATCAGGCGGGCTCCGGTGGCCAGCAGGCCTTCGGCGGCGGACTGGATCGTTTCGACAGCCTCGCCGATGTCGAAGGGGTTGGCCGCGATGTCACCGGCGTCCGCGACCTGGGCCAGCGCGAAGGGGGACGCGTCCTGGGCCGGGTTGTACGGGCGCAGCAGCCGGGACGCCTCGCGGATGGCGTTGCCGCCGAAGCGGGCGCCGGGCCGGTAGGAGACCCCGGCGTCAAAGGGGACGCCGACCACGGCGATGTCGGCGGTGCCGACCTCGTCCAGCCTGGGGAGTCGGGCGAAGGTCGCGGCACCGCAGTACCGGGGTGTGCGCGAGGAGTCGACGGGGCCGTGCGGGTTGGTGGTGCTCATGGTGGAACAGGCCTTCTTTCCGTGCGCATCGGGGCGGTGCCGGGCCGCCTCAGAGGGTCGCGGCCCGCACGGCTGGTGAGGGCCGCGGACGGTGGATCAGTCTGTGTAGTCGGGAGCGATGCGCTCGACGAGACGCAGCAGGGCCGACCAGGCGAGGTCGTACGCCTTGTCGTCCTGGAGGTCGGAGCTGTCGTCCTCGCCGGCCAGCTGGCGTGCAGTGAGCTCGCAGGTCTCGGGGTCGGGCAGGACGAGTTTGGTGCCGCCGGCCGTGGCCGTGGTCTGGATCTCGCAGGCTTTGTCCAGGTAGTACATGCGCAGGAACGCCTGGGCGGGGGTCTCGCCGACGGTCAGCAGGCCGTGGTTGCGCAGGATCATCGCCGGGTGGCCACCAAGGTCGGCGACGAGCCTGCGCTGTTCGGCGAGGTTGAGGGCGACGCCCTCGTAGGCGTGGTAGCCGAGCCTGCCGTAGAACTCCATGGAGATCTGGTTGAGCGGGAGCAGGCCCTCCTCCTGTGCGGCGACCGCGCACCCGGCCTTGGTGTGGGTGTGCAGGACGCACTGGGCGTAGGGGCGAGCGGCGTGGATGGCGCTGTGGATGACGAAGCCGGCGGGGTTGACGGAGTGAGTGGTCTGTTCGACCGGGTTGCCGCTGAGGTCGATCTTGACCAGGTTCGAGGCGGTGATCTCCTCGAAGAGCAGGCCGTAGGGGTTGATCAGGAAGTGGTGTTCCGGTCCGGGGAGCCGTACCGAGATGTGCGTGAAGATCAGGTCGGTCATCCGAAAGTGCGCCACGAGGCGGTAGACGGCGGCGAGTTCGCGGCGCAGTCGGAGTTCTTCCGGGGAGATGGCGGGGGCGGGCATTGAAGGCCTTTCAACAAGGTACGGGCACGTGCGGTGCGGGTGTGCGGGTCAGGCCGTGCTGAGCTCGGGGGCCGCGGCAGCGGGTTCCTGTTCGCCCGCCAGGCGGCGGCGCCATGCCTGCAGGACCGCTGCCTCGGTCGGCCGGGTCAGGAGACTGGCCGCCACGTACCCGACGAGGCTCGCGAGCAGGCCGTAGTAGATCGGCTCGTTGGCGAGCAGGCCGTCGGTCACCATCAGGACGATCACCGTCGTACCGCCCGCGATCATGGCGGTCAGCGCGCCCTGCAGGTTTCCGCGCCGCCAGACCAGGCCGCCGAGGATCGGGACCAGCAGGCCGCCGACGAGCAGGTTGTAGGCGACGGTGAGTGCCTCGATGACGTCCCCGAGGACGCAGGCAATCACCATGGCGACGATGCCGAGGACGGCGATGGCGAGCCGGTTGGAGCCAACTTCGTCATGCTCCTGGGCGCCGACGGGAACACGACGGCGCAGCCGGGCCCAGATGTCGTTGTTCGCCACGGTCGCGGAGGCGATCAGGGCGCCGCTTGCGGTGGACATCATCGCGGACAGGGCGGCGGCCAGGACCAGGCCGCGGACACCGGTCGGCAGGGCATGCTTGACGATGGTGGCGAACGCCTGGTCGGCGGCGGCCAGGTTCGGGTAGAGCGTCTTGGTGGCCATGCCGATGAACGCGCCGGCCAGGGCGTAGACCAGGCAGTAGATGCCGGCGACGGTGCCGCCCCAGGAGGCGACCTTGTCACTGCGGGCGGTGAAGACCCGCTGCCAGATGTCCTGCCCGATGAGCATGCCGAAGGTGTAGATCAGCACGAAGGTGACGATGGTCTGCCCGCCGATGGAGGTGGGGGAGAGGTAGCCGTGCGGGAGGCGGTCGGCCATCGCGCCGAAGCCGCCCGCCTTGACCACCGCGATCGGCAGCAGCAGGAGCAGAACGCCCAGGCTCTTGACGACGAACTGCACCATATCGGTGAGCGTGATGGACCACATGCCGCCGAGCGCCGAGTAGCCGACGACGATCGTGCCACCGATGACCACCGCGACCCAGCGCGGCACGTCGAACAGGACGTCGAAGACGCTGGCGTACGCGATCGTCGAGGTCACCGCCAGCATGAGGGTGTAGATCCACATGACGACGCCGGAGATCACGCTCGCCGCGTCGCCGTAGCGCAGCGAGAGCATCTCGGCGACCGTGTAGACGCGCAGCCGGGCGATCCGGGCGGAGAAGAAGACGCTGAGCGCCAGCAGGCCGAGGCCGATGGCGAAGACCATGGCGGCGCCGGAGACGCCGTAGGCGTAGCCGAGGCGTACGCCGCCGATGGTGGATGCGCCGCCGAGGACGACGGCGGCCATGGTGCCGGTGTACATGAGCGGGCCGAGGCGGCGGCCGGCGACCAGGAAGTCGCTCTTGGAGGCGGCACGCCGTTTGCCCCACCAGCCGACGCCGATGATGCCCAACAGGTATGCGGCCATGACGAGGTAGTCGACGGTCACGTGATCCTCCGGGGAAGGGAGAGGGGAGAGCGGGGGATGGGGGGTGACATGACCGTAGCCACGGGGTGTACTGGGACTGAAGTGCCGCTTCTGCCCAATGTGGAGATGTTCGTTGGATGAATCCGCCAACGCCGAGCAGCCGTCCGTGCGCCTCGCCGTTCTGCTCGCCGACCCGGGGCTGGGCCTCACCCAGGTCGCAGGTCCGGCGGCCGGGGACCGCCCGGTCAGCACGGTCGGCACTACGGAGATCGAGGACCCCACGCCATACCTCGTCGGCGGCGAACTCCTCCTCACCGCGGGGGTCCGGCTCCCCGACGACGCGGACGGCGTTGACACGTACGTACGACGGGTCGTCGCAGCAGGAGTCGCCGCGCTCGGTTTCGGCGTCGCCCCTGTGCACCCGGAGGTGCCGTCCGAACTCGTCCGGGCCTGCGACCGGCACGGGCTGCCGCTGCTGCGTCTGCCGCCGGCCACCCCCTTCGTCGCCGTCGGGCAGGCCGCCTACGCGGCGATCGCCGAGGCCCGCAACCGCGAGCTGCGTGAGATCTCCCGGGCGCAATCGGCGCTGGCCTCGGCCGCCGCCCGCCCGGACGCCCTCCGTGCCGTCCTGGGCCAGCTCGCCGCCCACACCGGCGCCTGGTCGGTCCTCTACGACGCCCAGGGCACCGAACTCTTCTCGGCGGGCCCCCGCCCCGCACCCCCCGACGCCCCCACGCTCCTCCGCGACCTCGCCGTCCGCACCCTGCGGCAATGGGGCGGCCCCACGGCGGCAGCGGCCCACGAACCCGACCAGGGGATCCATCTGGCCGTCCACACCCTGCCCGGCACGGACCGCACCACCGCGACGGTGGCCCTCGGCCAGGCCGCCACCACGCCTCCGACCGTCGCGCACCGCCGGGTGACGAGCACGGCGACGGTCCTGCTGGCCCTGCTCACCAGCCCGCGGCACGCCCTGAGCACCGACACCCACAGCGTCGGCGCGCTGGTACGGCTCATGCTCGGGGCCAAGCCCGCCGAGGTGGCGCCCGCCCTCGTGTCCGCCGGCAGCGCGAGGGGCGGCCACTGGACGGTGGTGCACGGGCGGCATCTGCCCACACGGTCCGCCTCAGCGCCGCCGACCGACGGCGACCCGGCCCAACTCGCCGCCTTGGGCGCCCTGCTGGGCACCCCCTACGTCTATATGGACGGCCCCTGCCTGAAGGCGCTGATCCCCAGTACCCCCGACGCCCGGCCGAGCGTCCCCGCCCAGGCCGCCGACCTCGGGTGGGTCCTCGGTTACAGCGCGCCCGCGTCCGCACAGGACCTGCCGCACGCCGACACCCAGGCCGAGCGCGCCCTGCAGCGCGCGATCGCCGCCGAGGCCTCCGCCGTCGTCCACACCGCCGACGCTCTCACCCTCCACGCGCTCGTCTCCCCCGCCGACGCCCGGGAACTCGCCCGCACCCGCTTCGCCCCGCTGGACCGGGCCGGGTCGCCAGGGGCCGCGGTCCTCCTCGATACTCTGCGCACCTGGCTGGCCCTTCACGGCAGCTGGGATCGCACCGCGGCGGCTCTGCAGGTCCACCGCAACACCGTGCGCCACCGCCTGACCCGGGTCGCCGACCTCCTCGACGTGGACCTCCAGGACCCCGGCGTCCGCATGGAACTCTGGTTCGCCCTGCAGTGGCTCTCCGGAGAGCCGGCCGACAGTTGAGGGACGGGCACCGACCGCGATCCCTGGGCGCACCCGGTCTACATCGGCGACGTGTGCTCCGCGAGGGAACTGCCGCAAGGCTCCCACTCTGCAGACGACGGTCAAGCTGACGCGCGCCCAGATCACCACGGTCCCGGCCCACAGCAACCGACACGTAGCGCAGCGTTACGACTGTTACGGACGGTCACTCTCATAAATGACCCAGTTGCGAGAGTTCTGAGGATGGCCCGGAGCCGATCACGTTTTCCCAGGTCGCCGTTCGCAGAATGTCCGGGCGACAGCGGCCTGGAAGGCCATCACGGTCGCGTCGTCAGCGCCGGCGACATCGATGACGAGCAGCCCGGGTTCGGCGACGTGCGCCTCTTGGATCGGTTCCACATCTGTCTGTACGCGCCCGGCCGCAGCGAGGTTCTGCACGCGCGCCCGATTCCCCCGATCGAGTCACCCTGAACAGCCAATCGCAATGCGAGTTGCGTATAATGCATGAGTTTTGAGCGATAGAGTCTGCGACATGGGTATGAGTCTCGAAGAGCGGGTGCGGTCGGCGGTGGCGGCGCTCCTGCACGCGGCCGGTGAGTCGCAGACCGAGCTCGCCGCCGCCCTGGGGGTGAGCCAGCCCAGGTGAGCCGCCGTCAGTCCGGCAGCGCTGCCTGGAGCCTGACGGACTGCGCCGCCGCCGACCTCCACCACTACGAGATCATGCTCGTCCCCTCCTGTCCGGCCCGCGCCCAGGTCGCCGAGGCACGCGGCGACTACGAACGGGTCATCGAGGCTCTCACCCCCATCGTCCAGCTCCCCGAGCGCAGGTCGATCGACGAGCCGGGCTTCTGGCCCTGGCCGGACGTCTACGCCAACGCCCTGGTGATGACCGGCCGCCTGGACGAGGCAGATGCCTGCCTCACCCCGCACCAGGAGCGCGCAGCCGCCCGCAGCCGTCGTTCCGCCATGGCCCGGCTGGGGCTGGCACGCGGTCGGCTCGTCGCCGCGCGCGGGGACATCGACACCGCCCGCAAGTACTTCGAGCATGCCCTCGCAGATCTGGAGCACCTGCCCCTGCCGTACGACCGCGCCCGGGTCAACTTCGCCTACGGGCAGACGCTGCGCCGCGCCGGCAAGCGCCGCGAGGCCGACACCGTCCTGAAGAACGCCCGAGATGCTTACGCCACCCTCGGCGCCGACGCGTACGTGCAGCGCTGCGACCGGGAGCTACAGGCGGGAGGCCTGCACACCGCCCGCCTGACACCTGGCATGGCCCGCCTCACCCCGCAGGAACAGGCCGTGGCCCGCCTCGTCGCCGCCGGAGCGATCAACCAGCAGGTGGGGCTGGAGCTGTTCATCTCGGTCAAGACCGTGCAGTACCACCTGACACACGTCTATTCCAAGCTGGGCATCCGCTCCCGCAGCGAACTTGCCGCGCGCTTCAGGGAGATGCCGACCATTGAGTGATCCGCGGTCCTTGGGAACGAGTCTCTGGGGGAAGGCGACACCGTCCCGGCCATCGCACATCTCACCATCGGCCCGCGTTGCTGCATCGGACTAGTGTCTCGTGATGCTGTTCATGGAACTTAGCTTGATCTTTATCCTCGCTGCTGTTTCAGGCGGACGTGTTCGGTGAGGGTTTCGATTCGTTTCACGGTCTTCCCAGGCTCGTGACGTGGGGCTGGCCTGCGGTTTTTCGAGCCGGGTGGGCGTCCTGGCCCGGGCCGGGAGGGTTGGGGCACGCCAGCGGGACGGGCGGTCTTCACGCGGAGGTGGCGGAACCCCCGACGGACCCGGGCTGGGGTGAGCCGGCGCGGCTCGGCGGGCCGTTCCCAGGGGCGGCGGAGGTCCTCGGCGAGGGGCCGGGCGAGGCGGAGCCGGGTGTGGGCGGCGATGATCCAATGCCTCGAGTTAAGGGCCCGGAGACGGTGTCAAATTGTCGGGCAGGGTGATCTTGTACGTATTCGGCGCTGTGCGGGTTAGCAGGCTGTTGCGGGTCCAGAGACAGAGTTGAGAAGCGAGGTTCTTGCGGGACTGGGGTGCCGTAAGCCCCATATGATCGGCGAGGTCGTGGGCGTGCATGGGTTGGTTGGCGTGCGCGGCAAGGATCTGGCAGAGCCGGTCCCAGGGGCTGGATGCCTTCCGGGACGGATCCTGTGCGGTCGGGAGGTAGGTGCTCGGACCGTGATGTCGATGGCAGTGATGGGCGTGCTGTCGCGGGGGCGTTGATCGCGGTTCCAGGTGTGGTAGCGCGAGATTCCGCGCTTCGCGACGCGGGCGGAGGTCCTCGGGCGGCGTTTGGGGAGCAAGGCGGGCAGGAGTCGGGTGCCGATGTGTCCGACCAGGTCCGCCCGGGCGTCGTGTCCGGGGCTCGCTGTCGGGTGAACGGTGAGGGCGACGGTGTCGCGGGCGGCCTCCAGGGCGATGATGAATGCAGCGCGGTCCGGGTCGGTGCCCGGCTGGGTCTCCACGGCGGTGACCATCACGGACCGCAATGCCTGGTAGAGGGTGAGCAGTCCCCATACTTCCTGGGTGAGTCCGGCCGGATCCTTCGAGCGCAGGACGCGGCCCTTGAGGAGTGTGTGACGCAGTGCCAGGTAGGCGCACTCGATCTCCCATCGCTCGTGGTACAGACGGACGAGCTGGTGGGCGGGGTCGGTGCGGTGGTCGGTGAGCGTAGTCAGCAGCCGGAAGGTCTCGCCGAAGGTGCTGCCGCCAGCGGTGCGGGTGCGGATCTCGGCTTCGATGACGCGCAGGGTGAGGCCGGCGATGCGTGTGAGGTAGGAGCCGTCGGGCAGTAGCGTCAGGATCGGCGGATGCCGACGACTGGTGCAACGCACCAGGAACTGTGCGCCGCTGCGGGCGGCTTGTGCGAGCAGGTCATTGGTGTGGAAGGCGCGGTCCGCCAGTAGCAGCATGTCCGGGGTCAAGTTCGAAGTCAGCTGCTGTGCGTAATACGTCTCGCCCCTGGCTACGGGGCCGAAGGCCGCCGCGATCAGGCCGCGGGTTCCGGTTTCGCACAGTGTCATCAGCATCAACCTGGGGTATCCCGCCTGGCCGAGTCGGCTGGCGGGGCGGCCGAGCCAGGACCAGTTCCGTTCATGATCGGGGACGATCAGGCTGCTGCACCCGTCAAAGGCGACCGTCCGCCAGCGCCGGTAACTCACCCCAGGAGTGGACGGCTGGGCCAGCGGCCCCGCCAACACCTCGAACAGTCGCTTGACCGGCTCCGGGCCGATCCGCCGGCGCAGGTCACGAAGCGCCTTCTCGGAAGGCTCGGGGACGCGGGTGGTCAGCCCCGCGACCAGCTTGGTCCACACGAGTCGGGCGCCGAGGTGCTCGAAGAGTCCCAAGGCCAGAACGAAGTACACCCCGACCCTGGAGGGAAGACATCGAAGCCGCCGTTCCCGCGCTCCGGTCTCCTCCAGGACGGCGTCAACCAGCTCCGGGGGCACGACCTGCGTTAACTCACCGAGATGGCCGGGGGCGAACACATCGCTCGTGCCGCCCATGACAGACTGGACCACAGGGCCTCTGCTTTCGGGAAGATCTTGGTCGATCCCCTGAATAGCAGAGGCCCGCAGCATTCCACGACCCTCTTGACAACCGTCTCCGGGCCCCTAACTTCGAGGCATTGGGCGATGATCAGTCAGGTCCACAGGCCGGCCGTGTGCGGATCGCGGACCTTGGGGACGGTCCACCCGAGCGTCTGCTTGAACAGCCGGAAGGTATGTTCAAGATCGAATCTGCGGAGGAACGCCTGCCAGCGCAGGTCGACGTCTGCGCCGGTCATGCCGGTGCGCGAGGACCACAGCCACACCGGCTTGGGGTCGCGGTCGCCAGGCAGGTGGTCGACCTTCAGCCGGATCAACGTGCCGTGGATCAAAGGGAGTTCACCGCAGTGGTCGAGCCAGGGGCCACGAGCCTGCAGGCGGGGATGCATCCGGTCCCAGGCGAGGGCCTCGGCCGTGCCATAGCGAGTGGTGTCGCACGCCGTGGCCTGGTCGGGGGTGTGCCAGGATTCCGGCTTGGAGAAGGTCAGGACGCCGCCGGGCTTGCGGGGCTGCCCGCCGCGAGGGGTGGCGCGGCGCGGGCCGGCATCCCGGAGCATCACCCGGTCCGAGCGCAGCCGGCCGACCAGCTCGACGGGCAGGTCGGCCAGGACGTAGGCGAGGCGGGTGACGTCGTAGCCGGTGTCCATCACGACGAGAATGTCCGCATCGCCCGGCCGCCACTGCCCGGCGTGTACCAGCCTCGTGACCACCTCGCGCAGCTGGGCGGCGGTCACCGCCGTGGCGTCGTCGGCCGGCCCCAGCCGGATCGCGTCCAGCACGGCCGTCCAGGACGTGCGCCCCGTCTCCAGCGCGGCGACGAAGGAGTAGGGCCAGCCGGGGACCGATCCGCGCTGCGGCCTCGCCCGTAGACGTGGCAGAACAGCAACTCCGGGCTCGTGGGGGCGTCAGGACGCAGCCAGTTGCTCACATCCACCGCGAGCACGATCCGCCCGTCGGCGGCACGCGGCAGCGGCGTGGAAGCCAGCAGCCTGCGCAGGCGGCGCGGTTCCAGCCAGCCGTGTTTGACCGCGTCGTACATCGCCCCGTGCCCACGCCGCTGCTCGGCCGTGAGCGTCAACTCGACCAGCGACGTCACCGGGCCGTCCGAGCACAGCACCGCGTGCTCGAAGAGCGCATCCGCCCGCGTGTAGAGGCAGTCGTAGAACTGGACACGAAAATGGGACAGGACACCCAACGCGGCGTCAGAGGACTGTTCAGCGGCGAGACTCTTCACCATCGGCCGTTCCTTCACGCGACGTTGCTCGACACCTCGAAGCGTGAAGAACGGCCGCCCTGCTGTCCCGGGAACGAACCAAGATCAGCGGGTCAGGTGAACGGCCTAGATTAAACGCCAAGCTAAGTTCCATGAACAGCATCACGAGACACTAGTTCACGCCTCAAGGGCAATAGAGCAACTTGAGATCACAGGAGGGGTGAGGCACACAGCAACAGCGCAACAGCCCAATTTTGTTCAGTCTTCACCTTTCCATGACAGGACACGTCAGTTTCCACGACAGGACACGTCAGGCTTATCTGGTTACGCTAGTACCTGTGATGTTTCCGGGCTAGGTCCGGGTGCGTAAGCGAATCGCTCACAGCTCTGAGGGAGGCGTGTCCTCCATGAGCGCAAGTCTCAATCTCTCCCTGGCGTCGGCTCTCCTCGTCGCCATGTGCGGGGCTCCTGTGGCGATAGCAGGCGAGCTCTCTCCCGGAGGCCGTGAGCAGGCCAAGGTGGCTGTTGTGCAAGTGGTAGGCGACTCCGCTGCAGGTACTGGTTTTGTTTATGACGCCAGCAGAGGCCTCGTTGTCACCACTGCGTTCGTTACTGCGGGGCAGAGCAGCCTGGAGGTTCTCCAAGCGGGTAAGCAACAGCCGGTTCCTGCCCAGTTGCTAGGTAGCGATCTCTGCCAGGATCTGGCGGTGCTTAAGCTTACGTCTCCCCTGAAAGGGTTGAAGGGCCTGCAATTCGGGGACAGTGACCTGGTTGTTGACGACGATGCCATCACGTCTCTTGGTTACACGGATGCAGGTACCGCTGGAGCGGACGTCGTTGCTACCGCTGGTGAAGTAGATGAGCCCGCCGAGACAGTCGGCCCCACTTCATCAGACCCCGACCTTCCCTCCCTGATTTACCATTCTGCGGAAGTGAAACCCGGAACCCAAGGAGGACCGGTACTTAATAGTGATGGTGAAGTGGTTGGCATCAACACTGGGACATCTGAAGAGGAAGATCCCTTGATAGGGAAAACCCGTCGGGTGTACGAGGCCATAAGTAGCAATAATGCGAAGTCCGTGCTTCCTGGACTAGCTGCTGGAGCGATGAAGAACGATCCAGGATGGTGGCTTCGCAATGTGTCAGATCCAAATCTCCCGCAGGAGACGGCGCTTGCCGGGATTGCTGAGGCTTCGGTGCAGGACGCGCAGAATCGTCTTCAGGATAAGGGAATTGACGGACTGTTCGTTGTCGACGTCCGCAAGAACTCTCCGGCCGGCAGCGCAAAGATTCAACAAGGCGCCGTGATTACCACGGCCAACGGGGAGGACGTGTCGTCATTCTCCGAACTCTGTGACGTCATTGAGCCTGCGTCGGCTGGTGACAAGCTGAACCTGAGTGGGGTCTACTCGGGAGTCGGTGCAGCCGGGCATAAGTTCGGTGATTCGTGGACTGTCGAGTTGACATTGGAAGGTAATTCGTAGAGGGGTATCTCCGGCAGGTGAGCTTCTGCCGGATGACGAAGTGCCCCATCCAGGTGAAGGTCGTATTGCGTGCGCCGTCCGTCTCTCGCGCGGCTGAGATAGCCGGCCTCTTCGAGGTCGGAGACGATTCTCTGGGCTGTGCGTTCGGTGATGCGGCAGGCTGCGGCGATGTCGCCAAGACGGACGGAAGGCTCGTGTGCGATGGCCGGCAGCACGCGGGCATGGTTGGTCAGGAAGGTCCACCCGCCGCTCTGCTGGTCCACGATGAGTCCTGTTCCTTCGTCACTGCCCTGCGGGAGCTTCGGCGAGTGATCCGCAGGGCTGCCGCCAGCGTTGCCGGTGGGGCAGCAGGCCCAGCGGCGGGACCTCGGTGGCCGGGTCGTGCCGCTGAGGTAGCGAGCGAAGCCGCGGACCGCGGTGATCCGCCGAGGGCTCACGGTCGTCACCACTTCGCCCTCCCGCTTCTTCACCCACGCCAGGGCGGCGGCAACTGTCACACGGGTCTGCTCGCGTTCCTCCAGGAAGGTGACGAAGTCCGTCAGCAGCCAGGCCGTTCGGCCATCTTGTGGCCGAGGGAGCGGCGAAGCCGCAGGTAGTCCTCCAGTTCCTGCCGTAGTGCCGTCATGCTGCCCCCTGTCCGGGCCTCTGTTCGCGGTGGGGATGGCGTTGTTCGCCGTGGCGGACGTGATCTTCGGCGCCTATCAGTTCGGCGGAGACTTGGTGCCCTTCCCGTCTGCGGCCGACGCGCTTTACCTGGGCGCGTATCCGTTCTTCGCCGCGGGTTTGATCCGCCTGGCCTCGGCACGCCGCAGCGGCGGCATGCGCTGGGCGCCCTTGTTGGACGCGGGGATCCCCACGCTGGGGATGGCCACACTGGCGTGGGCCTTCATCGTCGCACCGTATCTGCGCAGTCATCTGTCCGTGTTGCCGTTGGCCATCTCGCTGGCCTATCCGCTAGCGGATCTGGTGCTGCTGTGCATGGCCGTGCGGCTGGTGCTCACCACGGGGGTGCACTCGCCGGCGCTCGCGCTGTTCACGCTCTGGGTCGCCGCCACGCTAGCCGCCGATGCCCTCTACTACTCCACGCTGGCTTCCACGGGCGCCCCGATCGCCGCGGACGTGTCCTACTCGCTATGGATGGCTTCGTATCTGTTCCTGGGCGCGGCTGCCCTGCACCCCTCCATGGCAGTGACGACCCAGCTGACGCCGCGGCATATGGAGAGGCTGTCGCGTAGCCGTATGACTGTCCTCGTCCTGCTGTCCCTCGTGGGACCGGTGTTGATCGTTGCCAATGTGGGTAATGTGCGTGACCAGCCTGCGCATGCCGCCGTCATCTCCGGCATCGTCGCCGGCCTAACCCTCTTGCTGGTGCTGCGCATCATGCTTCTGGCAGACCAGGCCCAAGAGCGTGCCCATGTGGCGGAGAAGGCCCTGCGGGAGCAGGGCACACTGCAACACCAGCTCGCCCATCAGGCCTTCCACGACACATTGACCGGTCTGGCTAACCGAGCTCTGTTCTCCGAGCGTGTTGAACACGCTCTCGGTCGCGCCTCAGCAACCGGAAACATCGTGCTCTTGGTGATCGACCTGGACAGTTTCAAGGACATCAACGACAGCCTCGGCCATCCGGTTGGCGACGAACTCCTCGTAGCCGTCGGCCATCGGCTCCTGGGCGCGGCGCGCCACAACGACACGGTCGCCCGCATAGGCGGCGACGAGTTCGCCGTCCTCGCTGAGGACCTCAAGGACACCCCCGCCGAACGCTATGCTCAACGGTTCCTGGAGCGGTTCAAGGGACCCTTCGCGGTCTCCGATCAGCGCAACCTTTTCGTCACCGCCAGCATCGGCATAGTCACCGTCACTAAACCAACATCGCGCAATGACGTACTGCGTTCTGCCGACATCGCCCTGTACGTGGCCAAGGACGGCGGCCGCAATCGTGCAGTCCTCTTCAACCCCGCTATGAGCCTGGCGCAGCAGGACCATGCCCGCATCGCTCAAGACCTGCGCTACGCCCTGACCCGCAATGAACTCACGCTTCGTTACCAGCCGGTCGTCGACCTCACCACTAAGGAGGTGACAAGTGTGGAGGCCCTGCTGCGCTGGCAGCAACATGGCCGTGCCGAGACCCCACCAGAAGTGTTCATCCCCATCGCCGAGGAGACAGGCGTGATCGTCTCCATTGGTGCCTGGGTCCTACGCCAGGCGTGCCGCCAAGGACGATACTGGCACGAAACCCTGCCCGGGCACGGCGCGCTAAGCGTGGCCGTCAACGTCTCCAGCCGCCAGCTCAAAGACCCTCATTTCCCTGAGACGGTACGGCAGATCCTGTTCGAGACCGGATTCCCCGCGGCTTCCCTGATCCTGGAGATTACCGAGAGCACGCTCATCGCCGACTTTGAGACCGTTTCCGCCCATATCCGCATCCTGTGCGAGCAGGGCGTGCGCATTTCCATCGACGACTTCGGCACCGGCTACTCATCCCTCTCGTACCTGCGCAACCTTCCGATCGACGCCGTCAAGATCGACCAAAGCTTCGTCCGCGGCGGCTCTGCTGACATAGACAACAACCTCATCCAGGCCATCCTCCGCTTCGGGTGCGCGCTCGGCCTCGATACCATTGTTGAAGGCATCGAAACACCAGACGAGGAACAGCGCCTCCGCATCCTGGGTTGTCCGTACGGCCAGGGCTTCCACTACGCCCGTCCCGTACCCCCCGACGCGCTGGAAACCTACCTCGCCACCCAAGCCACAGCCACAGGCTCCGACACCAGTGAATGAAGCGTCCTTCTCATCGGCAGTGCCCATTCAGTGCCCGTCGTGCTGCGTTAATGACGTTGTGGGCGTCAGCGCCGTACACCGCAGATTCGCGGAGCGTCTTCCACGTACGTAGGTAGAGGGCGATGGTGTCTACGTCATCAAGCCACATCTCGGCATGCCATACCTCGGTGACCACCTGGCGGTCGTCATAGATCCAGAAACCTGTACCGGGTGGGACCTTGAGAGACGAAGTCATCGGCACGATGCCCAACTCCACGGTGTCCATGGAGCAATAGTCAATACCTGTGGATCACGGCTGTCCGTTGAGGCCGAGCTTCCTCTTGCCGTAGGGGGAGAAGATCGATCCCCAGCCGGTCCAGCCGGCGTGGACCTGGGCGATCTGGGAGGGCAACGGCATGACCGGGAGCAGGTCCCTGCCCTTGGCCCAGTTGGTGAGCAAGCCCTCGGTGGTGTCCACGGCGGAGACGACCATGGTGACCTTCGCGTTGCCGTCGACCCAGGTCTCCCACAATGCCCACCCTTCGGGGCGGGCTTCCACTCCCAGCCGGACACAGGCATGCGGGTAGGTCTCATCGGTGCCGACGGGCATGGCCTCAGGACGGATGACGGCAACGGCAGCGAGAGGAACCTGTGGGCGCCCTGCCTCCTCCTCCAGGCACCCGTCCAGGGGGAAGTGGTAGTGCAGCAGCGCCCGTCCCAGAGCGTTGACACTACGTTGGAGCGGTCCCTCCCCTTCGGTGTCGCCGGCGTACCAGTGCTCATCGGCGGCCGCGGAGGCAACTGCCTTGGCGAGCCGTTCGATCTCCCGCAGATAGTCGAGTTCGGAGAGCTCCGGCCTGGTCATGGGGGCAGTGTCGCATCGCTGAGCCGGATCTGTGCACCTGTCTTCGTGTGGTCATGCGGCCTGCTCCAGGCGCTCGACCAGGACGCCGTTCTCGAATCGGGCCCCCGCCCGGACGAGTGCCACCAGGTGGGCACCGGTGATCGCTCGCCATCGTTCCTGGGCGGACTCGACCAGCTTGAACACCATTGCAAGGGCGGCGGCCGGGCTGCCGGCACCGCGGGTGACCTTGGTGCGGAGCTTGACGGTGGAAAAGGTGGACTCGATTGGGTTGGTGGTCCGCAGGTGGATCCAGTGCTCGGCGGGGAAGTCGTAGAACGCCAGCAGTTCGTCCCGGTCGTCGGTGATCTTCGCGGCGGCCTTGGGCCACTTGGTGCCGTAGGTCTTCGCGAACGCTTCAATGGCCTTCTCGGCGTGGGTGCGGTCCTCGGCGTTGTAAATCTCCTGCATCGCCCTGGTCGCGCCGGGCTGGGCCGACTTCGGCAGGGCATTGGTGACATTCCGGGATTTGTGAACCCAGCACCTCTGATGCCGGGCTGCGGGAAATACCTCAGCCAGGGCCCGCCACAGTCCCATCGCACCATCACCGACCACGAGCTCAGGGTCGCGCATGCCGCGTCGGCGGCAGTCCCGCAGCAGGTCCGCCCACGACTCTGTCGACTCCCGCAACCCCTCCGCGAGCGCGATCAACTCCTTGGTGCCGTCCACGCGGACACCGAGCAGGACCAGCACGCACGAATGCACCTGCCCGAGCCGGACCCTCGGGTGCACCCCGTCGGCCCACACGTAGACGAAATCCCTGTCCGACAGGTCCCGGCTCTGGAACGCGGCATGGTCCTCGCCCCACTGCTTCGTCAGCCGGGTCACAGTTGCGGCCGACAGGCCGGCGGCAGAGCCGAGGAACTGCTCCAACGCCGGCACAAAGTCCCCCGATGACAGCCCGTAGGTAGAGCAGCGGCAGCACCTCGCTGACCTTGGGCGACTTGCGGCACCACGGCGCCAGGATCTTCGAGGAGAACCGCTTCCGCTCGCCGGTGGCCTCGTCGATGCGGCGGTCGTTCACCCGAGGCGCCGTCACCTCCACCGGGCCGGCCGCGGTGGCCACGGTCCGCGGCTGGTGGCGGCCGTTGCGCACCACCAGGCGCCGCCCTCGCTCGTCAGTCTCGGCCGCCAACTCGGCTATGTATTGGTTGACTTCTGCCTCCAGCGCGGCGGCCAGCATCCGCCAGGCGCCCTCGCGGACAATCTCGTCGATCAGGGAGCCAGACTCCGTCAAACCGTCGGCATTCACTACGCTGAGCACGGCGTGCCTTCCCGACCCGCGCTGCGAACGCGGGCCTACTCGGTGACCATCACGGGATCATTCGGGAAGGTACGCCCTTCGTGCATCCTCCCGGAACCGATCCACAAGTCCTGAGCATTGCTCTCAGGCCTGGATGGGTTTGGTTCAGCGCTCGGGTGAGCTCTCGGTTCGCGGCCCTCGCAGCAGTGGTCTTGCAGGAGCTGGTAGTCGTCGCAGGAGGTCGATGACGCGCTCCCACCATCGGGGGTTGAAGCCGGTGAGCAGCCTGCGGGGCTGACCAGCGAGTGCAGGGACTGATGGGATTTGCACGTGCAGCGACGGCGGTCCTCAGTGGCGGCCAGAGCTGTCTGGTGGCTCATCGGTGCCTGTTCCGCGCTGGCCGGCCCCCCTCGATCAGCGCTGTGTCTGCGTGGTTGTGCGTCCGATGCCGTGCGTGGTGACGCTTCTGGCCGGTCCTCGGCAACGGAGCTTGCGGGGGCTTCATCCGTCGCGCTGCCGGGCGTTCACAGGCCCGCGCTGATCCAAAGACACCACCCCATATCAGGTCAAGTCGGCGCGACACGGAAAAGCAGACCAGTGTCAGTGCTGCGTCGTAGCTTGTGGCCCCATGAACTTCAGGTACATACCGCCGGTTCCGGCAGAGCAGATCCGGCAGTTGCCCACGCGGGATGTCGCGCTCCTTCTTCTGCGGCACCTCGCCAGCGGCACCGGATATCTGCAGTACGGGAGCACGATGAGTTCGGCGCGGCAGGCATTCCAGGAAGAGCCGGATGCGGACGCGCTCGTGAACCGGCTGTCCGATGCCTGGTGCTGGCTGGAGGCGCAGGCGCTGCTGTCCCGGGAACCCAGCCAGTCCGATGCGTTCCGCCGGATCTCCGCCGACGGCATGGACTTGATGAAGGACCCGCAGGGCATCACGCGGTTCGAGGCCCGCGAGCGGCTGTCCGGTCCGCTTCACCCGGACCTGGAAGACACGGTACGCACCAACTTCGACCTGGGTGATTACGAGACGGCGTGCTTCGCCGCGATGAAGGCGGTCGAGGTCGCCGTCCGCGACGCCTCCAGACTCGACAACTCCCTGGTCGGAGTGAAGCTGATGCGTGAGGCGTTCCGACCTCATGACAACGGCAAGGCCGGCGGCGCGCTGGCTGACGCTGAAGCCGAGGGCGGGGAGCAGGCGGCCACCGCCAACCTGTTCGCCGGCGCCATGGGCGCGTACAAGAACCCCGCCAGCCACCGCACCGTCGATTTCGACGACCCGATCGAGGCAGCAGAGATCATCCAGTTCGCGGACCTGCTGCTGCGCCAGGTCGAGCGGGCCAAACGCCGCATCGGCGAGGCAAGCGCGTAGAGGGCGCACACGGTCGGTGTCCGCGCAGCCGTCGGCCCTCCCGTGGGGAGGCCGGGAGGGACGGCGCGGCCCCGCCCAGGTGACAGCACACGGACGGGGCCGGGGGGCGAGGCCTCCGCCCGGGGGAGGAAGAGGATCACCGCGGTCACAGGATGGCACTGGATTCGGCCAGGCAACAGGGTTGTGACTGGAATCAGCCGCATGGCGGGGTCAGTCCCGGCATCCCGCCCCAGGCCGGTGGGGAAGCCGTGCCGTCTCGAGGGCGCCCCGCCATCCGGGGGCCGCCTGGGGTGGGTCACCGACTGCGCCGAAGGAGCTGTGACTGAGCGTCGCAGGCGGCACATTCTGAGGCTTCTACTTGGCCGGCGTGGGCGCCCGGGGCAGGTTCCGTTCCCGCGCGGTGCATACATGATCACGGCCATGCCTGCGAGGCAGACCAGGGCGCCGATGACATCCCAGCGGTCGGGGCGGTAGCCGTCGGCGACCATGCCCCAAGCGATGGACCCGGCGACGAAGATCCCGCCGTAGGCGGCGAGGATGCGGCCGAAGTTGTCGTCGTGCTGCCAGGTGGCGACCACCCCGTAGAGACCGAGGGCGATGACGCCGGCGCCGATCCAGATCCAGCCCTTGTGCTCGCGGATGCCCTGCCAGACCAACCAGGCGCCGCCGATCTCGAAGAGTGCGGCGAGGGCGAACAGGGCAACGGAACGAGCGACAACCATGCAGGTGACCCTATTGGCGGCCCGCACTCGTGATCTGCGTGGGGTCGGTGGATGCCCGGCAGGTGCACCCATCCCCACCGGCGGTTTTCGGAGCGCAGGAGCAGCAGCGTCGACGCTGCCCCAGCCACCAGGATCCGCCGGCGAGCACCGCCAGGACGACCGCGATGCCGGGCAGCCAGCCCACCACCGCGTCGGCCCCGGCGCCCAGAACGCCCGCAGTGATCAGGACGGGCAGAGCGCAGCACGCCACGCAGGCCAGGGCGGCCAGGCCCGCCAGGGCCTTCGGTGCCTTGTGGGCGTGCGGTTTAGCGGCACGGTCCGGCATGGCGGTTCTCCTCGGCGGCGAGATCGGTGAAGGGGATCCGGGGCAGCATTCCATCGAGACGCAGGCGGTCAGGTCGTCGCAGCCCGCCGCCACGGCCGTGGCCAGTGCAGTGCGGATGGTGGTCAGGTCCGCAATCTTCGCGTCGACCTCGGCGAGCTTGGCCGCCGCGCGCTCCTGCAGCCCTGCCACGGGGCGGCCGTGGCGGTGTCGGCCGGCCTCCAGCAGTTCGGCAACCTCCTCCAACGTGAAGCCCAGGCGCTGGGCGGCCTTGATGACCCGCAGCGCGGTCACCGCTTCCTCGCCGTACAGGCGGTGGCCGCCGTTGCTGCGCTCGGGCTCGGCCAGCAGACCGCGCCGCTCGTAGTAGCGCAGCGTCTGGATGTTCACCCCGGCCGCCGCGGCGACCTGACCGCTGCGCAGGACCGCGGTCACCATGGCTCCCCGGCGATGCCGGTGCGCACCGCGATGGCCTCCAGGACCGCCTCATGAGCCGGGTCCACCGAGATGTCCACGTGGACCAGGTCCTCGCCCGGGGTGACCGCGAAGGTGAAGAACGAACAGCAGCCGCTCTCCCGATCCGCCAGGTCACGAACTCGCTCAACGACATCCCCGCCGCCGGCCAGGTCAAGGCGCAGACGCAGCGGCTCGGGCCGGGACAGCGAGGTCAGCTGCTCTGCGAACAGCGCATCCCACTCCGCGACCCGCAAGGGCCGCTCCTCAGTGAGAAGCGTGCAGGACTGCGGCACCCACGCCAGATCGGTCATCACGCTCACTCCCGTCGCCACATCCCCGCAGCCGGGGACACCTCCGACGGTAAACCTGTACCTAAGTACCGGTCACAAGACCTCGTAGCCGCTGAGCGCACCAGCTGCCAAGTGAGGGACTCATTGGCCAACCGTCGCGCTCAGTCACAGAAGTGCTCGAAGACGTGATCCGCGATGTCTACCGGCGGTAGAATCGGTGCTATGAGCAAGCCGACGAGCATCAAAACCAGCGAGGAAGTGCGCGACCGGCTGCGCATCCTCGCGGAGGAGCGCGGCACCACCATCACGGAGCTGCTGGAGGACCTCGCTACCCGGGAACTCACGGCGGCCGAGCGGGAGCAGCGGGCCTTTGAAGCTGCCCGCGAGCTTGGCATCGAGTACACCGAGCAGGTCCAGCAGGCCGGCCAGGACGCCTGGGCGAAGATCCGCGCCCATCAGGGCGGCGCCGCCACATGAACCTGACGGCCGTCCTGGACCACACCGCTCTGGCCGCCCTGTTCCGTGCGGATCCCTTCTTCACCGGCCTCTACATCGAGGCCTCGCGTGGCACTGGCCGTGTCATCATCCCGTCGCTGTCCATGCTGGCCGCCGAACGGCACGTCGCCGGTGCCGGCCAGCACGCGGCGTCCCTGCGGTACGCGGAGAACATGCCGTTCACCGCGGCGCACGCGGTGGATGCGATGGACTGGCGAAACGTCGACTGGCCGGTGGCGCACGCGGCAGCGATCGCCTGGCAGGCGGTGAAGGCGGGGGAACCACTCACTGTCCTGTCGCTGGAACCCGAGCTGTACGCGGGCACCGGCATCACTCCACTGAACCCGACCTGACCTTCGGTCTGGCGGGTCTGCGGCGCCGGCCGCAGACGGTTATCAGGGTGGGTATGGAAAACGCGACGGCGACGCACGACGCAGGAAGCCGAAACGGGGACAGGCCGCGTCCGTCGGCTACACGACGGCGAGGTCCCAGACGGCGAAGGTGCACAAGAAGGTGGCCCCGGCAGCGGCAGGACACCGCCCGCAAGTGGGCCAAGCGCGTCGTCCGCGACCACGACGCCTTGGCGGTAGAGGACACGTCACGGACTTACACGATCTTTCAGACACACCCGGGGCTGTCCGGTCCGTGGGCTGGACAGCCCCTCGGCTTATGCGGTGGTCGGGTTGATCGTCCAGGTGTTGCCTGTGCGGGTGAGTCCGAGGTTGATCAGTCGGCGGATGTTGAGGGCGGCGGCTCGGGTGTGGAGCCAGGTGTCGTTGTTGATGGTGCCGCGGTAGCGCAGGCGGCGGTTGCCGTGGTGGACGAGCCAGGCGACGGCGCGTTCGACTGGTGGTCTCCAGCGCCGGTAGTCCGCTTGCCAGTCGGGGTCGGTTGTGGCCTGGCGGCGGGCAGCCGCGAGCAGGTCGTGGTGGGGGCGGATGGTCAGGATGCGGCCGGCCTTGGCTTTGGTGCACCGCTCGCGCAGGGGACATCCGGTGCACAGGTTCCCGGAGGCTGCCTTGCGCTGGTTGTGCTGCCCGCCGGGGTCCGACAGCGCAACGGTGTGTCCTTGAGGGCAGGTGACCGTGGCGGCGGCGGTGTCGATGGCGAAGTCGTCCAGGGTGAAGGCGCCGGGGACAGCTGCCCGTAGCGGGGCGGGTTTGAAAAACAGCCGGTGGCCTGCTGCTTCGAGGGCCTGGCGGGCCTCGCTGGTGGAGTAGGCGGTATCACCGAAAGCGTCCACCGGCCCGTCTTCCCCGGCGAGCAGGTCCACGCCGACGGTGGCCTCGTGGTGCTCGGGCCCGACGCCGGGGGTGAGGGCCACAGCGGTGTATAACGCGGTCTCCGGCTCGATGGCCAGGTGGGCTTTGTATCCGTCCTGCTGGTGAGTGCGGGTCTTGTGGATGTGCCGGGATTCGGCATCGACGGTGGAGATTGTCCGGTCGTAGGCGGTGCCGCGGGTGATGCGCCAGCGTCCGTCACGGCCGTCGGAGTCCTCGGCCGGTTCCACGTCCTGTCCGGCGACCAGGGCCAGCAGGCCCACCGCGTTCGCGGCTTTCTCACCAAGCTGCTGGTCCGGCAGATGGCCCAGCAGCCTGAGCGCGTCACCGACCAGGGCGTCGACGAGATCAGCACGGGCCTGGTCGTCGTTCCAGGCGATGCGGGGTTTGCCGGGGTCGCTGTAGTCATGCGCGGTGCACTGCACGGCTGCCAACTGGTCGGCGCCGGGGACCTCGCGGATGACCGCGCGGACGGCGGCGATGAGCTGTGTGACGGTGTCCTGAGTGGCGACCGCGTCGTCCAAAACGGTGGAGTCCGGCGCTCGCCGGTGCTTGCCCTTGAGTACACCGGTGGCCTTCACGACCTCCCGCACCGCCTCGAACGCCCAGTTCGGCCGGGCAGAACGGGAAAGGCGGCGGCGGAAGTAGGCCAGCAGCGACGGGTCGAACGCCATGTCGTGCAGACCGAGCCCGCACGCTGCCTTCCACCGCAGGTCACACCGCCGCCGCCCCTTCGTGGTCAATCCACCACCCTGCGCGTACCGCATGCCAACGGCCTACCGAAGGGATCAGCATCCGACAACAGTCCGAAGAGATCAGTAGGCCGCACCCGGCGCCTGCCCTCACTGTGAAGCTCATCAGTCGCCGGCATGGCGGGCTGCTAGAGTTCCAGCGGGCAGACACGCATGCCTGTACCGAGCCGGTGAGCGCCCACGCCGCGACGGCACGATCGGTCAAGGTCCTCGGGGCCGCGTCCTGGTGTTCTGCCTGGCCGGAGGCGTGGGATCCGAGGAAGGACCAGGCACTCACCGTGCCCGAGAACGCTGCCCGCAAACGCCGTGCCCGCGAACTGGCCCGACGCCTGGGCATCGCCTACACCACGGCTCTGAGGATGGTCGGCGGCGGCGCGCCCCCGGCCGGATGGGCCCAACAGAAGCTCAAGCAGGCATACGCAGACTTCGGCCGACAGGTCGGGGTCATCGCCGAGCCGTCACTTTCGGGCCCGCACTTGATGGGCACCGAGGGATACGGCGAGCGCCTGAGCCACGTCTGGCTGGGCTACGGCGACCGGCCAGGCCGGCCTGACGCCTTCATCGGGACCCACCGCCCCCTGCCGGGCGACGAATCCGACACCTGGCTTTTCGTCACCGGACTGCACAACTTCATGGCCCAGCACGAGTGGCACTCGGGCGACCGGGCCCCAGGCGATCTGAACCCCGATGGGAGCCACGACCTGACCGTCCGCGCCCTGCACGCGGTCCAGACCGCCCCTCGGGAAGCCGCCGGAGCGCGATTCCACGACGGCCTCTGGCCGTGCGTCCGCGTGCGGATCGGCGGCTTCGAGGCCCTGGAGATCCCCTACGAGGACGGCAGCATCGTCTACTGCGGTCTGGCCTCCATGTCGGGCACCGTGCGGTTCGGACTGAAAGGAGCCGACTGAGACTCCCGTTCGCCGGCGGCGAAGAACCGCCCTGCACCCCTGTCCCGGACACGAACTGTCTCCAGAGGGGTCGGAGACACGGCAACGTCGACCGGTCCTTGCGGCGCTGGTGCTGGTGCAGAAACCGTGCACACCGGTTCAGGGCGTCGGCACGGTGCTTGCTCATCCGCACGTGCCTCCTCCAGGGGGCCGGTCCGGGCGTGCGGGCCCGGACCGGCCCGGAGCGGTTGGGGGTGTGTCAGGGCCAGGAATTCGCGGCGGCCTTGGCCTGCTCCTGCTGCGCCTGCCACGCCTCGCGCTCGGCGCGGCGGTAGGCCTCGACTCCGTCCACGGTCAGCCGCGCGATCCGTACGGCTTCGACCTTGGCGGTGTGCCTGCTCGGCGAACTCCTCGGCCCGGCCGTCTGTCCCGGGCGTCTTCACCTCGGCGTCGTACGACGATCTCGCGTGACGCGATGGGTGCCTGTCCGCGGAGGTCGGCCAAGTCCGGTGTCTTGTACGGTTGTTGTGCGGTGGTGATACTTCTGCGGCCGGAAGGCTCCGGTTGACGTTTCTTGGAGTGGGGGCTTGATGCGCAGGAGACAGTGGTGGGCTCGGGGAGCGGGCTTGCTGGCGGCCGTATTGGGGCTGGTGGTGCTGGGTCCAGCTCCGCAAGCGAGTGCGGGGGGCTGCACCATCGCGGGGTGTTCGCAGTCCTACAACTACACCTTCACCTATGCGACGGCGTTCAAGGACTGGACGTGCAGCTGGGGGACGACCGGCTCGTGGAGTACCGGCTGTGTCGGGGGTGCGTCGTACGGGCTGTCTACCTATGGGACGCACACGCCGGACGGGGAGGACTGGGATGTGGTGCGCATAGATGCGGGCTGGTGCTACAAGCTGCATCTGCTGGTGCCGGGCAAGACGTGGGACGTGGTGTATGACCGTCGCGGTAAATCGGTGCGGCGTACGTCAAGGTCGAGGACTGGGGGTACGCGAAGATTACCGGGACTCTTGCAGAAGGCCCCGGCGTTCACGCCGGGGATGAATGCATCTCAAGGCTGCTCTGACGTGCACGTTAGAGCGGACGTTGTTGCTGCTCGATGTACTGGCGGACGATTGCCAGGGGTGCTCCGCCGCACGATGCGGAGAAATACGAGGGCGACCACAGGTGCCCGTGCATGATGGCACGGTTGATCCGGCCGGTGAACTCCTGCCGTATCCGGCGGGCGGATACACCCTTGAGGCTGCCCACCAGCTTGGAGACGGCGGCCTTGGGCGGGTAGTGCACCAGGAGGTGGACGTGATCGCGTTCGCCGTTGAACTCCTTCAGCTCCGCTTCGAAGTCCTCGCAGACCTTGCGCATGATCTCTTCGCAGCGTGTCAGCATCTCGTCGTTGAACACCCCGGGCCGGTACTTCGTCCAGAAGACCAAGTGCACATGCATCGCCGAAACAACGTATCTTCCCCGCCTGTAATCGGTCCTGCCCATCCATGAGACCAATCGTAGTCTTCGGCGGCGGGCCGGGCGGGCATCTGCACGCTGTAGCCCATCCTGTGCAGCAGCCGGGTCACCCCGGAGACGCTGTAGGAGAGGTGGAACTTCCGCCCGATCAGCGTGCGCACCCTTGCGGCGTCCACGCCTGGTCGTCGCTCCAGCCGTGTGCGGCCGGTCCCTCGCCCCGCCAGGCGGAGAGTTTGGCCTGCAGGTGAGGCCCGAGCCGGCAGTCGTAGCCCGGGGGCCCCTTGGAGCGCAGGGCCTTTCGCCCGCCCGCCTTCCAGGCACGGCGCCACTGGTAGACGGACTTCTCGCTCACCCGTAACTCCCGTGCGATGCACGGGACTTCCGCGCCCCCCTCGAAGAGGTCGACGGCCCGCATCCGCACCTCTTCGCGGCGCTTGCGCTGCTCGGAGGTCAGCCCGCCCCCATCTGGGTACCGCATGCCTCCGGCGTACCAGCCCGGACGGACCGCGTCACCGGTCCCGAGCAGATCCAGACCCCGAAACGCCGAAGTCAGTAACGGTGGCCGCCGTGGGGGAGGAGATGTGGCTCGACGGCCTCGGCCCCACGGTGAAGATCGGAGCGGTGTGTATCACGGAGCGCGCCCTTGGCGAGGCCCGCGTCGCCGAGGCTGGAGGGAGGTCATGAGCACCTGTCAGAGCAAGGCGACCCGCGCGGCGCCGCCCGACGGCGCGCGGATCCTCGGCAAGGTCGTTGGCGTCCCGCGCCTTCTTTGAACAGGCGGAAATCCCATGGAGATGGACCTGTTGGTCATGCCAAGCTGTCACCCACCAAAGGGGCGTAGCTCAGATGGCCAGAGCGCCGGTCTCCAAAACCGGATGCCGCAGGTTCGACTCCTGCCGCCCCTGCCACTGGCTGGCCACGCCCCGGATGAGAGGGCGGGGACGTGAGTTCCTACCTCGTGCGCTGGGACGTCGACCTGGATGCCAGCGACCCCGTCGACGCCACCCGCGAGGCCCTCGCCATCCAGCGCGACCCGTGCCGTGGGCTGCGGTGTTCTCCGTGCACGGCCGGGGTGCGGCCCGGGTTGGTGACGGTCGGCCTCGGCCACCCGAGGGGCTTGACTCCTCCGGCGGGCGGGGCGCCCGGGGTTGTGTTGATCGGCTGATTGTTGCGCGTTGTCCCGGGGGTGACCCCTCACATGCTCGGGACGGGTAGGGCGACCCTCGCAGCGCCTACGAGGAGGCCGCTGGCGCCGGCTTCACGTCTTCTCAGGGGCCAGCGGGGCAATGAGGGGGTGCAGCGGTCGTCCGGGTGCGGCGGAGCGGAGTGCAGGGTCCGTTCTCGCCGGGCTGGGGCGCGCAGTGGTGCGCGGCGGTCGGTCGGCGCGCTCCGCGTGCCGCACCAGCTTTCCGCGTGTCCGGCTGGCCGCTCCGTGTCCTGCCGGACCGCGCTCACGCGCTGCGGGGTGCGGCAGGCGGTCCCACCGTGCAGAGGGCCTGTTGGACGGAGGAAGACGAGGCCGCGGCGTCGCCGGCTTCAGAGTCATGTCGGTCAGGTCGTGTATGTCACGGGGGTCGTTGTTCTCCATGGGCCGTACGAGCCCCATCGTGGGCCGCATGCACGACCGCCTTGTGGCGGTCGGCTGCAACAAGCATCACAGCAGCGCCAACAAGAACACCATCGGCTCCGGCGACGTCGCCTCCTGCGAGGCGTGGCAGCGGAAGCTTGGGTACACCGGCTCGGCGGCCACCTGGCCGCCGAGCAAGGCGAGTTGGGACGCGCTCAAGGTCCCCTAGGCGTAGAAGCTGAGCACTCCTCGGGAAGCAACTTTCGCGCCGAAACCCACGTCTGCCAGTGGGAACGGGACCGAACCCCACCGCCCCATACATGAACGGAGCTTTTGGTGCTCATAGGACTGCTCACCGCCGTGGCGGCATCGATCTGTTACGGCACGGGCTCGGTCCTGCAGGCCGTCGGATCACGGAAGTCAGCCCGCCGGGAGGCTGCCGCGGGCAGCGTGACCCAGCACGGCGGCCCGAGCCTGTCGTCCACTGCGAAGGCAGCGATGACCTGGGAGTTCATCGTCGGGACCATCCTGGACTTCGTCGGCTTCGGGCTCGGCGCACTGGCGGCGCGCCTCTTGCCGCTGTTCCTGTCGCAGACCGTGATCAGCGCCAACTTGGTGATCACGGCGGTGCTGAGCATCAAGCTCCTCGGCATCCGGCTCAACCGCGCCGAGTGGACCTCGATCGCCGTGGTCTGCTCCGCGCTGGTGCTTCTGGCGACGGCGGCGGGCCCGGAAGGCAGCGGCAACACCGCGATCTCCACGCACTGGTGGCTGCTGGGGATCTCGCTGTCCCTGATCGTGGGCGGCACCGTGGTCGTACGCCTACTGGGGGCGCGCGCCGCGATCCTGGCCGGCCTGCTGTCCGGACTGGGCTTCGGCGCCCTCGGTGTCGGGGTCCGGGTGCTGAACGGCATCGACCCATTCGACCCGGGAGCGCTGCTCTGTGACCCGGCGCTCTACGCGATCCTGGTGGCAGGCATCGGCGGCATGTACCTGCACACGGTCGCCCTGCAGATCGGCTCGGTCAACGGCGCCACCGCCGCGCTGGTCGTCGGCGAGACCGTCCTGCCGGGCATGATCGGAGTGCTGTGGCTCGGAGATGCCTCCCGTCCCGGCTTCGCCTGGGCGGCGATCATCGGGTTCGTGCTCGCCGTATCGGGCGCGGTGGCAGTGGCCTGGTTCGGGTCCCCGCAAGGGCACGGCAGCGGCCCTGCGGCGGTCCCCGTGACACCCGCCGAGGACGCCCGGACGACTGCGGGGGTCTGACCCGGCACCAGATGCGCCGAATTTCCAACGCTTGGCCGCCGTACGGGAGCCATCGTTTGCCTCCACGCCGCTGCCGCGTGCCGCCGACGGGCGGATCGTGCTCGCGGTGGACGTGAGCCACTGGCTGCGTCCCGGCGCCCCCACCAGCCCGGAGTTGCTGTTCTGCCACGTCTACGGGCGGGCCCCAGCGCGGATCAGTTCATCCCCGGCTGGCCCTACTCCTTCGTCGCTGCCCTGGAGACGGGACGCACGTCCTGGACGGCCGCGCTGGACGCGATCCGGCTCGGGTCGGCCGACGACGCCTCCGCGTGAGGGGCCGCCGGGCCCAAGCCGCTGCGTGCTGACCATCCGTCCCACGTGGCCTTCGCGCAGATGTGCTGTTCGCCACCTGCTCTCCCACAACCGGTCCTGCCTCAGCTGATCTGCGGCGATCCCGTGCATGTTCGGCCTCGTCACGGCGGTCTCACGCGCCAACCTGACCCCGGAGCGGGGCTGTTGTGGTGCTTGGGGTGGGTTCCTCCAGTGTTCGGACCGTCCCCACCAGGCCCGCCATTTTCGGGCCCGGCCCCGCGGCGCGGCTCGCCTTGCGCTGAGCCCTGGGCGGCCAACCGCACGCTCAGGGTCGGGATCCCTCGTCATGCCTCAGCTCACCCTGCCCACAACCGAATCCGCCGTCCTCACACCCCACCCCGCCTCCGGTGCCCTCGCGCCGTGCCGTCTGCGGTTTCACCGGTCGGCCTAGTCGACCTCGACCAGCGGCTTGCGGAGCTGATTGCCGCAGATGCGGCCGAACAGGAGGCGGAGGACGCTGCGGCACTGCAGGAGGCGGCCGGTCACCCGGCACTCGTCGGGTGCCAGCGCACCGCCGATCTGCTGACCGCCTATGTCGACGCTCACCCCGATGAGGAGGCACAGGACTGGGCGTTCGACGCCGCGGAGCGGGTGACCGTCTGCGCCTACGCCATCGTGGAGGGCGATGAGGAGCGGGCAGTTGAGTGCGCCCGCCAGGCCAAGGGCGAGCGCGCCGCGATGCTGATGGACCGGCTCGAATCGGAAGGCCGGGTCACAGCCCAGCGGCTGGCCGCCCTGGACGACGCTTCCCGCGGGCTGCTGGAGTGGCACGCCGCCCCGTTCCCTGTGCGGTGGCTGTTCCCGCCGGAGGCGAACCTCCACGGCCGGCCCGTTCGGCCGCGCGTGATCGTCCTATTTCATGGGCCCGGAGGGCTCAGCCTGGGTCTGCTGCGCATCCTTGGCGTCGACTTCGACGTGATCGGCATCGACAACGACCAGCATGCCGTGGCCACCGCGACGGGCCGCCGGGTTCACGGTGATCCACGCCGATGTCACCGACGTGGACCCCGAATCGCCGCACTGCGTTTCGTGACTGGCATTGCCCTGACCCGCCCTGCCCGGCCTACAGTGAAAGCGGCCTGGGAAAGGGCCGCGCCGCCGCCATCGCCACGATCCCCCCGTCATCTACGAGACGGGAGTGGCCGCCGGGTTCCTGGCCTGGGAGGGATCGCCCACTGGTTACGCACCCCACTCGGGACTGACCTGGAAGGAGGTCCGCGAACCCCTCGCACGGCTGGAGGACGAGCGCGCAGGCCTGATGGCCGAGGTTGTTATCTGGCCGTTGGCGGTCCTCGCCCGGGGCGGCTGCCTGGAGTGGGTGGCGGTTGAGCAGTCCAGCGCGCTGCCCGCCGCGATCGAAGAGGCGTTGTTCGCCGAGCTGACGCAGGCCGGATGGCATACCACGGAAGCTTGGACGCTGGACGCGGTCGACTACGGAGCCGCCTCTCACCGTGTGCGCCGGTTCATGGCCGTCTGCCGCGGTCCCAAGCCCTTCGTCGACCTCCACCCCGCCAAGCCGTTCCCGACCGCGACGTTCGCCGAATGCGTCGGCTGGCACAGGCCGGACGATCCTCACCCGAGGAAACCGCCCCGTCGACCCGGCCACCGGCCGTCCCAAGGGCGGCGGCTCGCGCAGCGCTGACCGGCCGTCGACCCGGTGTCGCACGGGACGTGCAGGACCGTACGAAGCTCCGGGCGCTGGCCACCGGCTGGTACCGGCTCTACCACCCGGACTCGCCCGAACTCGACCTCGTCAAGAGGGCGTTGGTCAATCCGCGCATCCTCAACGTGGCGGACCAGGATGGCACCCCGGCACCCGGGGCGCACGGCTCCGAGCACGGCGAGCTGACCCTGCTCGGGCACTGGGTCGCGCACTGGGAGAACAACCCCGGCGACCCGAACGTCCCCCAGACGTTGCCGCTGGGCGGGTTCAAGATGGATTGCGCCTCCTGTGACCTCGCCTACCAGGCCGTCAACGAGCACATCGGGAGCACGCTCGGCTATCGGGTGCGGGCGTCCGGTACCCACGGAATGTTCTTCCCCGGCTGACGCATGCCGCAGTGGATGCGGCAACGGCCCCGACTGGTGCAGCACATCAGGGACAACGCGGAGACCATCGGCGCCTACCTGGACCAGGGCGGCGTACTCCAGGGCGAGCGGACCGAGGGCACGCACGAGCAGAATCCCGCCGGGTCCTCGTCCGAGTACGAGTCGGGCGACGAGGCCATGGACACGGACGCCATGACCGACTCCCCGGCGCCGGGCACATCCCCGCGACTGCCGGGGGCCCTGTCTCCCGGCCCGGACGAGCACACCGCCACCCCGCCGGCCCCACGAGGCCCGCGCGACAACCGCCCCCGCTTTGTGGTGCGTTCCGGCTTCGACGCCCGCCGGTTCTCGTATGGCGGCGAGCCGGTCACCGACCTCACGGTGCGCCTGGCGATCCGGGGACCGGAGAGCCAGGCCGCACATGTACGCCGCCAACTGTCGGCAGGCGTACGTCAGTTGCTCAACGACCCGCCCACCGCCTGGCCAACGGCGACCGGCTGCACGTGACCGTCGAGCATGTGGACCCCGCCGACTCGCCCCACCTGACCGTGGACCTGGCGGGCCGGGACCGGGCGAAGGACTAGACGACGTGGTGGGCGGACGCGTCACCGGCCCACCACGTCCACGAACTCACCCACCAACTCGGCCTGCGCGACGAGTACCGGGACGCCGACTCCCCGCACCGCCCCCACATCCCGGGCAGCCTCCTCGGCGCCCTGGACGAGCAGCCGGAGGACGCCTCGCTCACGGCCGCCGGCCTCCGCGGGCGGCACCTGGCCGGTGCGGCCCTGATGAGCGCCCTGATCGGGGACGTGACTCCACAGCCGCAGCAGGAAGACCAGACCTGGGACGCGGCCCGTACGGCCGCCACGCCCGTCCCACGCAAGTCGGTCTGGGTCGACCGGTCCATCCGCCGGCCGATGTGTACGCCGAACGGCGAGTTGCGGCTGACGGATCCGGCCACGTCGTCCGTGAACCGCTGACCGGGTCTGATGGAGGTTCTGGTCTGCCCTGGGTCTGATGGAGTCGGGTCGCTGGAGAATTGACCGTTCCAGCAGTCTGCGGAGGCCGTCACTTCTTCACGGTCCGCCAGTTCAGCCCGGTCTCCCGGGCAATGGTCTCGTAGAGCTCGACGCGAACGTGGGACAGGACGCCCGACGCGGCGTCAGCGCACTGTTCAGCGGCGAGACTCTGCACCAGCGGCCGTTCCCTTCACGCGACGTTGCTCGACACCTCGAAGCGTGAAGAACGACCGCCCTGCTGTCCCGAGAACGAAGCAAGAGCAGCGGGTCAGGTGAACGGCTGAGGTTGAACACCAAGCCAACTCGACGCCCCTACGACCAGCAGCAGCCCGCACCGCCGCGTGATCCTGCGCGTTGACGAATCCTGGACCTGGAGTCGCCGAACGAGCCGGTCACCGCGCCCCGGCCGGCGTCGATCACGGCGTGCCCATCGCTCCCGTCGCCCGCCACCGCGGCGAACTCCCTACGCCCGCGCCGCCGCGCCGGCACACAGAACGTCGCTTTTCAGCCACGCCCCGACAACGTCCCTGTACAGAAAGGTACTTCCGTACGCGGGCATGCACCTGACATCTTGCACCCACCACTGGTTTCGTACGGCCCGGTCGGTGCCACCAGCACAGCCGGGCCGTCTACGGAGGACGCATTGATACCCCACAGATCCAGCCGACCGAGACGCACGTTGGTGCTGGCGGCCACGCTCGGCGCCGCCCTCGCGTTCGGCGCCCCGGGCGCCCTCGCGGGCACGCTCCCGGTCGTCCCCTCCACCGCGCCGACCGCCAAGGCCCACGCTCCGGCCGCCGCGCCGGCTTCGCAGAGTGCGACCTGGGCGGCCGGCACGCGTGCCTACCTCGTGATCACCGCCCCCGGTGACACGTCGGCGGTCCGCTCCGCGATCGCGGCCAACGGCGGCACCGTCTTCTCGAGCTTCGACGCCATCGGTGTGATCGTCGCCCACTCGGCGTCCAGCGGATTCGCCGCCACCATGCGCGGCGTCGCCGGCGTGCAGCAGGTCGGCGCCACGCGCACCTCGGACGTCCCGGCCGACGCCTACAGCCCGGCGCTCCCGGCCAATCCGGCCCAGGCCTCGACCCCGGCCGGAGAACCAGTCCGGGCCGACATGAGCCAGATCAAGACCGACCAGGCCTGGGCGGTGAACCCGGGCTCCGCCTCCGTCACGGTCGGCATCCTGGACACCGGTGTGGACGACCAGCACCAGGACCTGGCGCCCAACTTCGACGCGGCCGACTCGGTCTCCTGCGCTTACGGCAAGCCCGACCCCCGTGCCGGTGCCTGGCGGGACGTCGACACGCACGGCACCCACGTGGCGGGCACCGTCGCCGCGGCCAAGAACGGCAAGGGCGTCGTCGGCGTGGCCCCCGGGGTGAAGATCGCCGCCGTCCGGGTCGCCGAGCCGGGCAACTCCTTCTTCTTCGCCGAGAACACCATCTGCGGCTTCGTCTGGGCCGGTGACCACGGCTTCAAGGTCACCAACAACAGCTATTACACAGACCCCTGGCAGTTCAACTGCCCGGACAACATCGACCAGGCCGCCATCATCGAGGGCGTCAAGCGCGCCCAGGAGTACGCCGAGAGCAAGGGCTCCCTCCAGATCGCCGCTGCGGGCAACGAGAACTACGATCTCGCCCACAAGACGACCGACTCCGCGAGCCCGAACGACTCGACGCCGGTCACCCGCACCATCACCAACGCCTGCCTCGACATCCCGACCGAGTTGCCGGGCGTGGTCACGGTCGCGGCCAACGGCACCGGCGTCACCAAGGCCTCGTTCTCCAACTACGGCCAGGGCGTCATCGACGTCGCGGCGCCGGGCAGCAACGTGTACTCAACCGTCCCCGGCGGTGGCTACGGCAGCAAGAGCGGCACCTCGATGGCCACCCCGCACGTGGCCGGCGTCGCGGCGCTCATCGCCAGCGCCAACCCGGGCATCACCCCGGCGCAGATCCGCGCCAAGCTGGCCGAGCAGGCCAACGACATCGCCTGCCCCTCGGACAGCCGCTGCACGGGCACGACGGCCAACAACTCGTTCTTCGGCGAGGGACAGGTCGACGCGCTCAAGGCCGTCGGGGCCACCCCGCCACCCGGCAAGTACTTCGAGAACCTCACGGACTTCGCCATCAACGACAACGCGACCGTGGAGAGCCCGATCACCGTCACCGGTGTCACCGGCAACGCCCCGGCCACCCTCAAGGTGGGTGTGGACATCAAGCACACCTACATAGGTGACCTGAAGGTCGACCTGGTGGCGCCGGACGGCACCGTCTACACGCTGCACAACCACACCGGCGGCAGCGCCGACAACATCGCCCAGACCTACACCGTCAACGCCTCCTCGGAGGTCGCGAACGGCACCTGGAAGCTGCGCGTCAACGACAACGCCGCCTCCGACACAGGCAAGATCGACGCCTGGAACCTGACCTTCTAGCGCAGGGCCCGGCAACGCCCGCGTACAGTACGGGGCGAACTGCTGGGCGGCAGACGGAACATGGGCCTCGGCGGCGGCGTATGCCGCCGCCGAGGCCACCATGCCGGAGGCGTCCAGGAAGGCCGCGGACGGCCTAGCGAGGCATGCAGCTGACGGATGCCTATGACAGTGGTGGTCTGGGGACTTCTGTCGTAGGCGTTCGCAGGGGGCCGAACTCGCCCAGGCAGAAGACGACTTGAGGCTCGCCGTCCTCGGCCATGACCTCGCCGTCGGGAATCGCGCAGAAATGCTCGATGCGGGCCTTCTTGGCCGCGTATCCAGGATCGCGGGAGTCCTTCCAGGTCTTGGGGCGTTGATAGGACACGCCCTCCTCACGGAGGAGAAGGCGAAGGCCCTCATGGCGGATGTCGTCGACCACCCCTCAGCGACCAGGAAGTCAGCCGGCTTGGCCAAGGTGCAGGTCGAGAACGGCAGGCTGTGCTCACCCGGCCTGGACTTGGCGATGTTATTGATCTCGGAGGCGATTCGCGCTGGTGAATGGGCCTCGCTACCGCCGACGTCCGTCTCGCGTGACCTGCTGTGCGTCAGTCCGGCAGCCAGTGCAGCTCGTGTGCCAGGGATTTGGCGACGGTGCGGATGCGGCGGTGCAGTGGTGACTGCACGCGCGGGAGAACCAGGTGGATCGTCAAGGTGGGAGCACCCCGCAGTGGTCGCCACGTGAGGCCGGCCGGTGATGTCGTGGCCGCGGCTTCACCGGCCGGGGCGAGGGTGAGCCCGTCGCGTAGGTCGCGCTGAGACATGTCGAAAGAGACTGCGGGCGTGTGGAATCGGGGGTTTGGGTTCCTGCGACAGCGGTGGCACCGACCCCTCCGGGACCGACAACGCGCTGCGTGCGGCGGCGTCCGAAGGCGAAGTGCTGATCAGCACCGACAACGGACTGCGGCTGCGCCCGGCCGGCGGCCACCACATCACCGTGGACGACCGGATCGACGGGCACTGGTCCCACCACGGCGACCGCTGGACCCTGGATCTGCAGTGCGCCGACCCCGACGGCCAGGGCTGTCCACGGATGCCGTACGTCCAGGTCCACGATGGCGCGAAGGTCACCGTCACCGCCCACAACGCCGGCGTCGACGTGGTGGACGTCGCCGCCGCGTTGGACGTCACGACCGTCAACGGCGATGTGACAGTGACCCACTCCGGTCAGGCGCACGCCCCGTTGCGGCTGTCCACCCGCAACGGATCGGTGCGCGCGACATCTCTGGAGGCTGCCCGGCTGCACGCGAGCACCGGCAACGGCGATGTGGTGATGCAGTGCGCTGCCGCGCCCGCGGGCGTGACCGCGAGGACCGTCAACGGCTCGGTCGAGGTCACCGTCCCCCGCGATGCCCCGGCCTACCGCGTCACCATGAGCACCGACAACGGGCGCACCACGACCGATGTCCACGCCCAGGATGCCGACCGAAACCGCCTGATGACCCTGACCACGGTCAACGGTGACGTCACGGCCCGCCGGGACTGAGGTGTGACGAGCTGTCAGTTTCACGTGAAACACCCTGACGTGGTGTTTTAAAGTGACTGTCGCTCGTTTTCCGCGACTCAGGGACCTGTGAGGGGCACGCGAACCATGTCCACCGAAACGTTTGAGTTTCAGGTAGAGGCCCGTCAGCTGCTCCAGCTGATGATCCATTCGGTCTACTCGAACAAGGACGTCTTCTTGCGGGAGCTCGTCTCCAACGCCTCGGACGCGCTCGACAAGCTGCGCCTGGCCGCCCTGCGCGACGACGGCCTCGACGTGGACCTGTCCGATCTGCACATCCAGATCGACGTGGACCCGGAGGCCCGTACGCTCACCGTGCGCGACAACGGCATCGGGATGTCGTACGACGAGGTCGGCACGTTGATCGGCACCATCGCCAACTCCGGCACGGCCGCCCTCCTCAAGGAACTGGAGGAGGCCCAGGACGAGGCCGGCGCGGAGGGGCTGATCGGCCGGTTCGGCATCGGGTTCTACGCCGGATTCATGGTCGCCGACGAGATGACCTTGGTGACCCGGCGCCTCGGCGAGACCAGCGGCACGCGCTGGTCGTCCCGCGGCGAGGGCACCTACTCGCTGGAGAAGATCGAGGAGGCGCCCCAGGGCACGTCCGTGACGCTCCATCTCAAGCCCGCCGACCCCGAGAACCAGCTGCACGACTACACCTCCACCTGGAAGATCAGAGAGATCGTCAAGCGGTACTCGGACTTCATCACCTGGCCGATCCGCCTCGTCCCCCAAGCCGGCGACGGCGAGGAGACGGCCGAGCCGGAGACGCTGAACTCGCGCAAGGCCCTGTGGGCACGCTCGCGCGAGGAGGTATCGGCGGACGAGTACCACGAGCTCTACAAGCACGTCAGCCACGACTGGCGCGACCCGCTGGAGACGATCCGGCTCCAGGCCGAGGGCACCTTCGAGTACCAGGCGCTGCTGTTCCTCCCGGCCCACGCCCCGCATGATCTGTTCACGCGGGACTTCCGGCGCGGTCTCCAGCTCTACGTCCGACGCGTGCTGATCATGGACGACTGCGAGGCGCTGCTGCCGCCCTACCTCCGCTTCGTCAAGGGCGTCGTCGACGCGCAGGACCTGTCGCTCAACGTCTCCCGGGAGATCCTCCAGCAGGACCGCCACATCAGGATGATCCAGCGACGGCTGACCAAGAAGGTCCTGTCGTCGGTCAAGGAGCTGAAGGCCAACGACGGCGAGAAGTACGCCACGTTCTGGCGTGAGTTCGGCGCCGTGTTGAAGGAGGGACTGCTCGGCGACCCGGACAACCGCGACGCCATCCTCGCGGTCGCGTCCTTCGCCAGCACCCATGAGGGGGACGAGCCGACGACGCTCCAGCAGTATGTGGAGCGGATGAAGGACGGTCAGGAGCACATCTACTACCTGACCGGCGAGTCCCGGCAAAGCATCGAGAACTCCCCGCACATGGAGGTGTTCAAGGCCCGAGGCATCGAGGTCCTGCTGCTGACCGACCCCGTCGACGAGGTGTGGGCCGACGCCGTGGGTGAGTTCGAGGGCAGGCAACTGCGGTCCGTCGCCAAGGGCGAGATCGACCTCGACGTCCAGGGCGGCGAACTGGAGGACAACGCACGGCAGGAGCAGGACGAAAGCTACGCCGGCCTGCTGGAGTGGATGAAGGAGCAGCTGGGGGAGGAGGTCAAGGACGTCCGGCTGTCGACCCGCCTTACCGTCTCACCGGCGTGTGTCGTCTCCGATGCCCATGACCTCACCCCGGCGCTGGAGAACATGTACCGGGCGATGGGCCAGGAGGTGCCGGTCACGAAGCGGATTCTCGAACTCAACCCCGGTCACGCGCTCGTCCGTGGCTTGCGGCAAGCCCACGCGGAGCAGGAGGACCGCGCGGAACTCGCCGAGACCGCCCAACTGCTGCACGGACTGGCTGTCCTCGCGGAAGGCGGACAGCCGAAGGAGCCCGCCCGGTTCGTCAAGCTGGTGGCGGAACGGCTGGAGCGCACGCTCCGCTGAGCCGCGAGGTCATCGATGCGGCCGGCGGTTGTGTCCCCAGCCGACCGGGGCAGGACCGTCGTTGTGGAGGAGCCACGGGGCTCCTCCACATGCCCGGTGTTGCGCGCCGGGTGTCATTCGGGGGCACCGATCAGATACGCGGCGAGGAACTCGCCCACAGTCGTCTACTCCATCACCAACCGCCCTACGTTCGTGGACACCCTCATGGCGCACGCGGCCGCAGCACTCACGCGCCGTCACCCCGCAAGGGCGGCACGGGCGTCCACGGCCTGGGGGTCCGTCGCGGTGTGATGGCGACGGATCAGTTCACCCAGATCGCCAACGGCCTGCCTGTACTGCTGGATGGCATAGAAGCGGAGACGGCCACCGTTGATCATCGTCGGTTGTGTGGACAAATGAAGATCAGCCGGTGGCCGTGGGCCCACAGCGTAGACACTGCCCGGTGGCAGCCGATGTTCGAGGGCCTGATGGCGCGGGTGGCGGGCCGTTTCTCCCGGGTGGAGCCGCGACGCAGGGCACGGGCGTTCTGGGCCTGCTCGCGGAGCTGCCGCGCGCTCACAGTGCGCGTGAAGGCGAATGACGGATCGGCGGAACGGCCTGACGGTCAACTCCTCGGTAGGTTTAGATACTTGAGGCACATCAGCCACATCCAACCCCTACATCCCCCCACGAGGAGACCTTGATGAAGGTGTTAAAGCGGAGCCGCGCCCGAGCGGCCCTGCTGGCGCCTGCCGCCGCCCTGATGCTCTTCGCGTCCGCAGGTACGGCCAGCGCGAACTCCAGCCCCGGCTGGGGTGACGACAAGCCCGACGTACTCTCTGACTGCAACCAGGGCAACGCCGACCTGTGCCAGTACCATGAGATCAACGCCTGGACCTCGTACGGCGACTGGCACGAGTCGAGCAACGTGTTCTCGAACTGCTCGGGCACCGACAACGCCACGTTCCAGATCGCCAGCGCCTACGCGACGAACACCTCGTACTCGTACCAGCAGTCCACGAGCGTCGAGGTCAGCGCGGGATTCAGCGACACGATCGAGCTGGGCATGAAGGCCAGCACGGAGACCTCCGAGACCTGGACCCTCGGGGACACCCGCACCAACACGCAGACCGTCACCAGCACCGTCCGCCCCGGATACAAGGGCGGTTACTCGTTCCGTCCGCTCGTCCGGCACTCGCAGGGCTGGATCGAGGTGCACTACGGCAAGCGCGTCGACGGCCACTACTACTGGTACTACCCCGGCCAGGGTTCCGATGGCTTCCGTATCGACACCCCGGTCGCCTGGTCGGACGGCTCCCTCAAGGGCGAGCTGAAGTGGGAGACGTGGAAGTGCTGACTCGGCCGGGCTGTCCAGGCTGGCCCTGAACCTTGCGGCACCACGCCTCACGCACGGCGTGAGAGGAGGGCCGGGTGACCCGGCCCTCCTGCTCGGTTCCGGCTGTTTTCCGAACCCAGGCGTTCGGGGTGCGGACGGCGTCCCAGTTCTGCAGGAGCTTCACAAAGGCGCTCTGTGTCGCATCCCACGCGTCGTCCAGGGTGGCGCCGTGCTTGTACAGGAAGATGGCCACGCGACTCACATGGGACTCGTAGAACCGCGCGAAACTTCCGTCGTATGCGCCCATCGCGGTCAAATCCCGCTCCCGATCGCCGGGGGAAGACGGCGTGCCGCGCTGGGACACATGCACGAGCATGGCATGTGCAAGCATGTGCGGCGCGGGCTCGCCAGCGGTGGTTCCGTGATCAGGCATCCGTTCTTCCGGGTGGAGTGAGCTGTCACCGGATAAGAGCGCTGCGATCAAGCAAACGTGAAAGATCATCGGGGCGCCCGGCGACGTCCCTGCTCGAGCCGACCCGGGTGGAGACTGCTGCGCCAGCGCAGCACCGGGTGTCAAAGTCCTTACGCAGGGATGAACCTCTGCCAACATACCTCTGGATCACGGGGATTCGGACGGTCGCGCACGATCTGCTCTCATCGGCCACCGGGGTGAACCTGGGCAGTGGGGAGCACGGGGTTGACGCACTGGCGGCGCTCGCGGAGACTGCTCACCGGTGCACACCTGGGGCCCGCGCTGAAGGCATCCGCCGGCGTCGTGGCACAGCTGCTGGGAGGTGTATGAAGGGGCGGGGATGGAGCAAAGGGCATGCGTGGGTTCCGCGCCCGAGCTGGGAGAGGGTCCGCACGCGGCAGCCGCGGCGAAGGGCCTGCCACAGTTCGGTGGACGGCGTGGAACAGGCGGTGTGGGTCAGTTCGGCGATCAGCCCGGGCAGATCGCGGGCGGCGTTTCGCAGGTGCGTGGCCCGGACTTCGGCGCACAGCCGGTCAGCTCCGGCGATGAGCTGGTCCGCTCGCCGCGTGGTGAGGTCGGGGTGGGGGCCCAGGTCGTACAGGTCGAGAGACTCCCGGATCGGCCGGATCAGCTCGGCCAGCCGATCGCGCTGCAATTCGCTGACATACGGCTGCCCAGTCAAAATCGTCACGTCGACCTTGAGAGCACGGGCAACGGCAGCCACGAAGTCGGCTGTTGCCGGACGTGCCCCGCATTCAACCTGGTTGAGCAGGCTATAGGAATACGGCAGCAGGTCCGCCAACTGCCGTTGGGTACAAGATGCCCGGGGAACCGGACGTCTGGCCGCAGGCCGATGTGATTGCCGTGGCGCCGGCCACCTTCAACACGATCAACTCGTGGGCCCTCGGGCTCACCCACGACTTCGTGGTGGGCGTGGTCGCCGAGGGCATCGGCAAGAAAATCCCGACGGTGGCCATGCCGTGTGTGAATGCGGCCTACGTGCAGCACCGGCAGTTTGAGCGGAGCGTGGCCGAACTCCGTGAGATGGGCGTACGAGTCCTGTACGGCGAAGGTGGCTTCGTGCCCAACCAGCCCGGTCAGGGCAAGCCGAAGGAGTGCCCCTGGCGCCTGGTCGTCGAGCCGTCGGGGAAATCCTGGGCGAGCGGTAGCCCCAGCACTGGAACGCTTGGATGCGCAGTGTGAGCAGCGGGTCACCCACGACTACGTGCGAGCGGGCACAACCACACTGTTCGCCGCGCTGGAGGTGGCGACCGGCAAGGTGATCGGTTCACTCCACCGCCGGCACCGCGCCGAGAAGTTCAACGCCACCCACAAGACCCGGCCATCAAGACCTGGCTGCTGGCCCACCCCCGCTTCCACCTGCACTTCACTCCCACCGGTTCGTCCTGGCTCAACTTGGTGGAGCGGTGGTTCGCCGAGCTGACGAACAAAGCAGATACGGCGAGGCGTCGCGTCCACGCTCTGGAGAAGGACATCCGGGCTTGGATCGCCGCTTGGAACACCGACTCCAAGCCCTACATCTGGACGAACAGTGCGGACGAGATCCTCGAACGCCTCGCCACTTATCTGAACAGAATTCCTGACTCAGAAGACTAGCCTCGATCTTGCATGAGGGCCCGTCAGCAAGCTGACGGGCCCTCATGCAAGATCGAGGCTAACGGAGTCCTAATAGGGGATGACTGCGTTGCCCCCGGGCCGGAACATCGACCATGTGGACGTCGAAGACGACGGCTGACAGGTGGCTGCGGCGGACCGGCGCGTAGGGTGCCGGGGTGATCGCGATGCCAGAGGAGTTCGCACGGGGCACCGTCGACCGCGAGGGGGAGGTCGGGGCGGCTCGCCGAGCGTCGGCCCCGGCTGGACGTCTCCTCGCAGCGGGCTGAAGTCGACGTCCAAGTGCGGGTCGTACGCCCTGGACACAAGGCTTTCTTCGCCACGTCCTGGGCCTTGTTGCCGTTGGGGTCGTAGGCGTAGGTGTGATCATCCTGGCTCTGTTCTTCCGCTCCAGAATGCCGTCGGATTGCCGCCCCGCAGCACGTCATTGCCCCGGTGCCGTCTCCGGCAGGAGCAGCCAGGCCCACATGGATGGCAGTACCAACGTCCTTGCTATGTAGGGCTGTTACGTGCTGCGCGACGCAACCCCTACTGCCTTACCAGCCAGTAGGGGGTTGCGCCCTGCATGACGGCAGCCCTACTGTCTCACGCGCAACAGCCTATTAGGAAACTTTCCTAACCATCTTGCAGCGTCACCGGCTCAGACCGAGCCGTCCACGCACATCGTCACCGGTTCGGACCGAGCCGGGAGTTCCCGCAGCCGTCCCCGTGCGGCGCCGTACGGGCGCCCGCCGCGCCGTTGCCCCCTTCCCCTCCTCCTGGACTGCTTCCTGAACGGAAAGGGCACAGCCATGCGTAGAAACATCATGCTCTGGCAGGCGATCACCGCGACCGTCCTCACTGGTGGTCTGGTCGCCGGCTACGTCGGGCTCACGCCCGCGTCCGCCGCCGGTACGAACCTCGCCCTCGGCAAGACCGTCACGGCCTCCTCGACGGAGGGCGCCGGCTTCGAGCCCACCAAGGCCGTCGACGGTTCCGCCTCCACCCGCTGGGCCAGCCTCGAAGGAGTCGACAACCAGTGGATCCAGATCGACCTGGGCTCGGTGACCGACGTCGGCCAGGTTGTGCTCAAGTGGGAGGCCGCCTACGCCAAGTCCTACCGCATCGAGGTGTCCGACGACGCCTCCACCTGGCGCCAGGTCTACAGCACGACCACCGGTGACGGTGGCACGGACAACCTCACCGTCACCGGCTCCGGGCGCTACCTGCGCGTGTACGGCACCCAGCGCGCAACCGCATACGGCTACTCCCTCTACGAGGTCGAGGCCTACGGCGGGTCGGCCACGAGTCCCAGCCCCACCACGCCGCCGGACAGTACAACCAACCTGCTCGCCGGGCGGCCGACGTCGGTCTCCTCGGTCGAGGGCGCCGGCTTCGAGGGCGGCAAGGCCGTCGACGGCTCGACCGGCACCCGCTGGGCCAGTGCCGAAGGAGTCGACCCGCAGTGGCTGCGCGTCGACATGGGCAGTACGAAAACCGTCGGCCGGGTCGTTCTCAAGTGGGAGGCGGCGTACGCGAAGTCCTACCGAGTGGAGCTGTCCGACGATGGCTCCACCTGGCGTCAGGTGTACAGCGCGACCACCGGCGACGGCGGCACCGACGACCTCACGGTCAGCGGCTCGGGGCGCTACGTGCGTGTCTACGGCACCCAGCGTGCAACCGCGTACGGCTACTCCCTCTACGAGGTCGAGGCGTACGGCAGCAGCTCGTCCACGAGCCCCAGCCCCACCACACCACCGCCGTCCAGCACCGCGAACCTGGATGACCCGTACAAGAAGGAGAACGCCATGAAACTTGTGTCCTCCTTCGAGAACTCATCCCTGGACTGGCGGGCGCAGTTCGCCTACATCGAGGACATCGGTGACGGACGCGGCTACACCGCTGGGATCATCGGCTTCTGTTCCGGCACCGGCGACATGCTCGACCTCGTCGAGCGCTACACCCAGAAGAAGCCCAGTAACCCGCTGGCGCCCTACCTGCCGGCGCTGCGCGAGGTCAACGGCACCGATTCGCATGACGGGTTGGGCACGTCCTTCGAGAATGCCTGGCGCACCGCCGCCCAGGACTCCGTCTTCACCAAGACGCAGGAGGAGGAGCGTGACCGGGTCTACTTCAACCCGGCGGTCGGCCAGGCCAAGACGGACGGCCTGAAGGCGCTGGGCCAGTTCGCCTACTACGACGCCGCGGTCATGCACGGCGAGGAGGGCTTCCGCGCGATCCGTTCGCGGGCTGTCTCCCGGGTGAGGCCGCCCTCGCAGGGCGGCAACGAGGTCACGTTCCTGCACGCCTTCCTCGACGAGCGGGAGGAGGAGATGCGCAAGGAGGAGGCGCACAGCGACACCACACGGGTCAGCACCGCGCAGCGCAGGTTCCTGAACGAGGGCAACCTCCACCTCAACACCCCGCTGTACTGGAGCGTCTACGGGGACTCCTACTCCATCACCTCCTGACAGCTATGCGCCTTCCAGTCCGCCCGGGGGCGCCCTCCCTCCCCGCCGCCCGGGCAGTCACGGCCACCCTGGCCGTCCGTCCCATACGCCCCGCTCGGACGGCCCGGGTGGCACGGACCCTGCACGCCTCCCCCACTGCCAGGCCACGTTGCCCGCAGACGGTCGTTCCTCTCCCTTGATGTGCCGTCATCCCCGAAGCCGGGACGAGATCCCCGTGCCCGAGGAGAACACGTGCGTCTCGCACCACAACACACGCTGCGCTGGGTCACCCCGGCGATCGGCGCCATGCTCCTGTTCGTGTCCGGCACCGGGCCCGCCTCAGCGGTCCCGATCGGCGAGTCCCGGACGGGCAAGATGACCTGGTACGACGACACGGGCTACGGCGCGTGCGGCACGCAGATCAACGCCGCCACCGAGGACCTGGTCGCCGTGTCGTACGCGTGGTGGACCACCGCCAACCCCAACGCGGACCCGCTGTGCAACGGCATCTCCGTCCAGGTCACCTACAACGGCCGGACGATCACCGTGCCGGTGAAGGACAAGTGCCCGGGGTGCCCCGCCGAGCACATCGACCTGAGCAAGTCGGCCTTCCAGAAGCTCGCCCCCCTCGATGTCGGTGTGGTCAACGGGATCACCTGGAAGTTCGTCTCCACCAGCGGTGGTGACAGCGACACGCAGGCGCCCAGCGCACCAAGTGGCCTGTACTCCCCGAGCAGGACGTCCTCCAGTGTGTCCCTGGCCTGGAACGCCTCCTCGGACAACGTCGGTGTCTCCGGTTACGACGTGTACCGCGGTACCACCAAGGTCAGCACCGTAACCGCGACCACCGCGACGGTGAGCGGCCTGTCCCCGAGCACGAGCTACTCCTTCACGGTGAAGGCCCATGACGCCGCGGGCAACGTCTCCGCCGCCTCCAACAGCCTGCCGGTGACGACCAGCGCCGGCAGCGGCGGCGGGGGGACCTGCCCCACGGCGTGGACCTCCACCCAGTCGTACATGCCAGGTGACGTGGTCTCGTACGCGGGCCACAAGTACACCGCCACCTACTACTCCACCGGCGCGGTCCCCAACGACTCGACGTCCTGGGCCGTCTGGCGCGACGACGGCGCCTGCTGACACACCCCCGCCCCAGAAACCTCCTCCCCTCCCAGCAACATCACCTGCACCTGACAGCCTCGCGAAGGGACTGACACATGAAATACAGACGTAGGTTGGCGGCTCTCGCGGCCGCATTCGGCCTGGGTTTGCTCGGCCTGGGCGTGCCCTCCACCCCCGCCGAGGCGGCTCCGACCTGGACGCTGCGCTGGGCGCCGGATCCGACGGTCCAGGGTCTCGGTGCCTTCGAGACCCTGGAAGACGACCGCGCCGACTCGCACACGAGTTTCGGGCCGCACATCAAGGTGGCGGGCGACGCCTACCGGTTCGACATGCACATGGTCGACCGGGACACCTCCACCGACCGGCAGCGCCACGAGGTCACCGGCAACCGGACCTCGTCCTCCTCCTACCTCCAGTGGAAGCTCGGGGAGACCTGGCGGGTCACGTACTCGATGTACATCCCCAGCTCCCTGATGGCCACGACCACATTCACGCACATCATGCAGACCAAGCAGCCGGGCCCCGGCACGTCCCCGATCACCGTGACCTCGCTGCGCCGCGTGAACGGCGTGCAGACCATCGAGCACAAGGTCATCGCGGGCGACGTCACGGTCGGCCGGACCAACCTCGAACCGCTGCAGAACAAGTGGATCGACATCGAGTACGAGATGAAGATCGGCGACGGCACGGCGGGCTCCGTCCGCTGGGTCGTCAAGAGCGCCGGGACCACGATCGTCGACGCGACCAAGACCGGCGTCGACACCTTTCTCGCCGACCGGGTCCGCCCCAAGTGGGGCATCTACCGCTCCCTCGGCGACACCTCCGGCTCCCTGCGCGACACCTACCTGCTGCTGCGCAACATGCGCGCGTACGAGCTCACCGCCGGCACCCCGGGCGACACCCAGGCGCCCACGGTCCCGGACGCTCTGCGCTCGACCGGCACCACTGCCTCCAGCGTCTCCCTGGCCTGGAACGCGTCCTCCGACGACACCGGCGTCACCGGCTACGACGTCTACCGCGACGGCACCAAGGCCAGCACGGTGAGTGGGACCAGCGCGACGGTGAGCGGGCTGGCCACGAGCACGAGCTACTCCTTCACGGTCAGGGCCCGTGACGCCGCGGGCAACGTCTCCGCCGCCTCCAACAGCCTGCCAGTGACGACCAGCGCCGGCAGCGGCGGGACTGACACGCAGGCGCCCAGCGCGCCCAGTGGCCTGTACTCCCCGAGCAAGACGTCCTCCAGTGTGTCCCTGGCCTGGAACGCCTCCTCGGACAACGTCGGTGTCACCGGTTACGACGTGTACCGCGGTACCACCAAGGTCAGCACCGTGACCGGGACGAGTGCGACGGTGAGCGGGCTGTCGGCGAGCACGGGCTACTCCTTCACGGTGAAGGCCCGTGACGCGGCGGGCAATGTGTCCGCCTCTTCCAACAGCGTGTCGGTGACGACCGACGCCGGCGGCGGGGGGATCTGCCCCACGGCGTGGTCCTCCACCCAGTCGTACGTGCCAGGTGACGTGGTCTCGTACGCGGGCCACAAGTACACCGCCACCTACTACTCCACCGGCGCGGTCCCCAACGACCCGACGTCCTGGGCCGTCTGGCGCGACGACGGCACCTGCTGACGCACCCCTGCGTTGCCGCCACGCGCCGCCACGCGTGGCGGCAACACCGCCGCCTCGCCCACCCCTTCCTACCAGCAGAAAGCTCTTAGCTGCCGGAGCGTCCTCCGGTGGCCGTCTGCCCCCATGTCCCACGAACAACGCACCCAGCCCCACGGACACCGGCAGGATCACCAATGCGCACAGGGCAGCGAAGACTCGGAGCACTCACCGCGGCGGTCACCGCGGCCCTCATCCTCCTCGCCGGCGGCTGTACCGACCGCGTCGGCACAGGGGTACAGCCGGTTGCGGCAGGTGACCTGGCCGGAGATCGACAAGCACGGCGATTACATCAAGAGCCTGCGCGAGGTGCTGCCGCTCCTCTACCTCCATGGGCTGTCCAGCGGGACTTGCGGTCCACTCCCAGCGACGCGGCCAGCTCGCTCTTGGAACGGGGCCCGGCCCCAGGTGGTGATCTAAACCGAGCCCTTGGACGACGCTGTTAGCGGCCCGGCTTCGCCGCCGAGATCCACACCAGATTGCCGCGCTCGTCGGTTGGGGTTGGTCCACTGACCGAGGAAGCCGTAGTCGATCTGGGCTTCCAGGCCGGGCTCGACCTCGTCGCGCAGGACGGTGACCTGCCTCGGTCAGCGGATGTCCCCGGGTCGCCACGATGGCGACCTCGTTGCCGCGCCGTGCCTTGATGCGTTGGTAGAACGCGCGCAAAGGCCCCGGGGAGCGGGAGGCGACCCAGGCGGCCTCGACCAGCATGCGGGCGGGAAGCGGCACCGGATCTGGGCCTTCGTGAACGGGCGGGACTGGACCGGGCTGATCAAGGGCTGGTTTACGGTGCCCTGGTCACGACGCGGGGCGATCGTGACTTCCTTCGTCGGTTCCAGCGAGGTCACCACCGCCCGCCACAACAAGATCACTGCCAAGCCGCGGTAGGACCACGAGAACGATCAGGGCGATCCGGCCGGGCGGGAGCTTGCGCCAGCGCGAGCCGATCTTCTTTAGGTGCCCCCCGCCCGAGCCGAATCGGCAGCGGGGGGAGCGGGTCAAGTGACGTTCAGCCCCGACGGACGCCGAGTGGCGACAGCCGGCAGTCACGGGGCTGGCTGCACCGCCCCCCCGCCGGCCGCTTCACCGCCCTGCCGCAGCCCCCTGCCACCGACTGCGGCCCCACGCCCCGACCGGCACGAGCACCCGGCCTCACCCCACGCCAGCCCCGCGACCTGCAACTTCAGGTTGGACAACACCAATGAGTTTCCAGGGCACTGAGTAGAGGGTGCGGCCCACCCTGATGTGGATGTCCGGGCCGACCGTTAGCAGTTTCCACATAACTGGAACGCTAACCTCGATCTTTCGCGAGGGTCCGCCGACGGAGTCGGCGGACCCTTTCGCTTTCCGGAGCTGATGGTGGGCAGGCCGGCGGCCCGGTTGTCGCGTCGGGTGGGCGCCGGGTTCCACTGCCCGGGGCGGGTGATGTTGTCGTCGGGACGGCGGGAGGTTGCTGGTCAGCCGGGGGTGGTCAGGAGCGCGAGCCGTTCGAGGGCGGTGGTGATCTCGCCGGTCCAGGGGTGAGGCGGAGAATCTTGCGTCGGCCGGTGGTGACGAGCTGAGCGGCCGTGGAGAACAGGCGGAATCGCAGGCGGCGGGGTTCCCAGAGTCGGGCCTTGCCGGTGAGGGCGAGCATGGGCATCCAGGCCAGCAGGTCGAGGGCGATCTGGACGATCTCGAGCCAGACGTTGTTCTGGGCTGTTGTGTGGAGGGGCAGGTTGCGCAGGCCGGTGGCCCGGGCGGACCGGATTCGGTCCTCGGCCCGGGCTCGCAGCCGGTGACGGAGCTCGAGGGCGGCGATCGGCCGGTCAGGGGTGTTGGTCGCGAAGCACGTGATCCGCATGCCGTCCGCGTCCGTGATTCTCAACTGGGCGCCAGGATGGGGCCGTTCCTTTCGGACGATCAGTCGCATGCCCTTGGGCCAGCCGTCCAGGAGCTTGCCGGTGAGCTCGGCGAACCAGGCCCCGTCACGGGCTTCACCGTCGGTCTCGACGGCCGGGGTCCAGGCTGAGGCGGGGACCTTCAGCACGTGTTCGTGGATCGCTTCGGTGACCGTCATGCCGACCGAGTAGGACAGCCAGCGCCCCCGCTGGGCGATCCAGGAAACGAAGTCGTGGGTGCCGCCTGCGGAGTCGGTGCGGATCAGGGTCTGCCGCCCTCGCCGGTAGTGCTTGGGCAGTTGGGGCAGGGCGAGTTGGGCGGTGATGTGGTCGGCTGCCGTGTTGGAGCCCGCGTTTCCCGGCCTGAGCAGGGCGGCAACGGGCTCACCGGTTCCGCCCGGTCCGTGGTCGAGGAAGGCCGTCAGGGGGTGATGGCCGTAGGTCTTCTTCCAGGTCGGGGCAGCGTCCTCCTTGTCGGAGTGGGCGATCACGAGGACGCCGTCCAGATCGATGACGACCTGGCCGTCGGCGTCCGGGGCGTTCTTGCCAGCCAACGACCAGGCACGATGGCGGACTTCGGAGCGTGCGGACCGGATGGCCTGCAGGGCTTTCTCACCGGAGGCGGCGAGGGTGTCGATCAGGCGGGAGATAGTCGGGTCGGAGGCGACCGGGCCGAAGACGGTCGGCTCACACCGCAGCATCGCGACGTCCGCGAGGCAGTCCCCGCCCAGTGCTACCGCCAGGGCGACGTCCAGGAGGGGCCGCCCTGCCGATCGGGAGCTCCGCGCTGCCCTCGGAGGCGAAGTACGCCTTCGCCTCCGAGTCTGTGAGGTGGTAAGCCACTTCGCGCGCCTTGAGCAGCACGTTCAACGGCACGACGGTGGCGCCCGCCTTCAGGATCCCGAAGTAGATGATCGTGAAGGACGGCAGGTTCGGACAGGAGAGGGCGACCTTGTCGCCCCGCAAGATTCCGCGCGACACCAGCAGGTTGGCGACCTGGTTCGAGGCGGCCTCGAGCTCGGCGTATGAGAGCTGGTCCTCCCCGTGGACGATCGCGGTGCGTTCGGGGTGGCGGTCGGCTGAGTCGGTCAGCAATCGCGGCACGAGGCGGCTCGAACTGTGCACGATGGGTTCCTCCAGGTCGGCGCGTCGCCTGTAAGTGGTCGGCCGTAATATTACGGTCATAAGAAGATAGGTCGGGGTGGCGGCTGCGGCAAGGTCGACTCCGTCGAAGCTCTTGCCTTCCGTGATCGAAGTCTGACCGGCGGGATGTGTTGTCCTGGGAGGGCCGTGAGGCTATTGTCTTACGATCGTAAGATGAACGACCGTAATACCAAGTCGCGTGATGCTGCCTCGCGCCCTACCCATGAGGTCCAGATGAAGACAACGAAGACGATCACGTGGATCGACGTGCCGACCCGCACGATCGACGTCGACGGAGTGCCGTTCGCCTACCGAAACCTCGGACCGGCCGACGGCGTGCCCGTGGTGTTCCTGCACCACCTCATGGCCGTCCTCGACGACTGGGATCCGAGGGTCATCGACGGCATCGCTGCCCACCGTCGCGTGATCGCGTTCGACAACCGAGGAGTCGGCGGATCCGGCGGATCCGTGCCGCACACGGTCGAGGAGATGGGTCGGGACGCCGTCGCCTTCATCAGGGCGATGGGGCTTGAGAAGGTCGACCTGCTGGGGTTCTCGCTGGGTGGCGGAGTCGCGCAGATGGTCACCCTGCAAGCACCGGAGCTGGTGCGCCGGGTGATTCTCGCGGGAACGGGTCCACGGGGAGCCGGGGATCTCGACGCGATGACGAAGATCGTGGCCAGCGCGTACGCGAAGGCAGCGCTCACCCTCAACGACGCCAGGGCCTTCCTGTTCTTCCCCCGCGATTCGGCGGGCAAGCAGGCGGCGAAAGACTACTTCGTGCATCTCAAGGAGCGCACCCAGGGTCGTGACAAGAAGATTTCGCTCCAGGCCCGGCGTGCGCAGGTGAAGGCCATCCGAGCCGCCGGCGTGCACGAACCCGACGACCTCTCGGTCATCACCCATCCGGTCTTCATCGCCAACGGTGACCACGACCTGATGGTCGCGAGCAGCCACTCGGCCGACATGGCCCGCCGGATCCCGAACTCGCGACTGACCATCTACCCGAACTCAGGGCACGGTGCCGTCTTCCAGCACCACCGCGAGTTCGTCGCCGAGGCTCTCGGGTTCCTCGGTGAGTGAGCGCGAGGGCACCTCGATCGCGGGGAAGGTCGCCCTGGTCACAGGTGGCGCCCGGGGCCTGGGAGCCGCAACGGCGCGAGCGCTGAGCGCTGCGGGCGCCCGCGTGTTCGTGCTGGACCGACAGCATCCGGATCCCGCCGAGAGCTTCGACGAGCGAGTCAGCTCCCTGGTCGGCGACGTCACCGACCTGGACGGCATGACCCAGGCCGTCGAGACCATCGGCCGAAACGCCGGTCGTGTGGACATCGTGATCGCCAACGCCGGCGTGGTCGCCCGCGGCGCCACCGTGCGGGTGTCGGCACCTGCGACGGTCGACCGGCTCTTCGACGTGAACGTGGGGGGCGCGCTCAACACCGTCCGCGCCGCCCTGCCCGCCCTCATCGAGAGCCGGGGTCGGCTCGTGCTGATCTCCTCGGTGTTCGCCTTCGTCAACGGAGCCGGCGCGATCCCCTACGCGATGAGCAAGGCTGCGGTCGAGCAGCTCGGGCGCGGACTACGGGTCGAGCTGGCGCGTTATGGCATCAGTGTCACCACGGCGTACTTCGCGATGATCAACACGGACATGATTCGGCAGAGCGTCGACGAGGACCCGGCGGCCCAGGCTCTCCTCGACACTCAGCCGAGGTTCCTGCGCAAGCGGATCAGCCCCGAGGAAGCGGCCGGAGCGATCGTCGACGGCCTGCGCCGGAGGAATCCCCGGGTGTTCCGCCCCCGTAGGTGGGCTGGGGTCTCCAGGCTCCGGGGTCTCGTCGCGCCCTCCCTGGACTCCCAGCTGGCTCGGGACACCACCGTGCAGGACATCCTCGGACGCCTCGACGCCCGCGAGGGTGAGGACCTCCTGACGTCCTGAGATGCTCCGGCGGCGACGCCATCGCCTCGTCGGGGAGGATGGGCAACGAGGCGCCGGCGAATCGAGCCACAGCGCGTACGCCGACAGCACTACCGACATCTGGCCGACCATTCCGGTGTTTCCAAGCCCACCCTGTACCAGCTCTTCGAAGGCAAGGACGAGCTGATCGCGGCCAGTCTGGAGTGGCGGGCTGTCACCTCCCAGGGTGGGCTGCCGAGCCGGGACGGTGACGCGGCTTCGGCGCGTGAGCGCATCCTGCGCGTCTTCGATGAGTTGGCCGCGCGGTCGTCCTCGGCCGACTTCTGGGGCTGTCCGTATCTCGCCGTGCAGGTCGAACTCAAGGACCCGGAGCATCCCGCCAGCCGCGTCGCGCGGACCGTGAAGCAGGGGCTTACCGACTTCTTCCGTGCCGAGGCGGTCCGGGGGCGCGCATGTAATCCAGGGCTGTTGGCAGTTGACGCTGCTCTACGACGGAGCGAGCGCTCGCGCGGGCATCAAGGCCGACGACCTGTCCAACTTGATCACGCTGACCGTCGTCACGCTCCTGAACGCGGCCGGGCTGGAGTGAAGGGCCGGCCTTGGCGCTGGCGAGCGGGTCCGGGCGGGGCGGCATGGGCACTCGATCTCGGGTTTCAGCTCCGCCTTGGCGTATAGAAGTACGGTCGTAATTTAAAGGTGTGGGTGATCCATGGAAAAGGGCGCCCCGGATCTCAAGCGAAGGAGAATGGACGTGACCGGAACAGCAGGGGAAACCGAGAAGCTCGGGAACGGTACGTGGCAGACCGTTCCGACGCGGACGATCTCCGCCGACGGAGTCGATTTCGCCTATCGGGAGCTGGGGTCCGGCGGTACGCCGGTGGTGTTCCTCACTCATTTGGCCGCGGTTCTGGACAACTGGGATCCGCGGGTCATCGACGGTATTGCCGCCAGTCGGCGGGTGATCACGTTCGACAATCGAGGCATCGGTGCTTCGACGGGCAAGACTCCCGCCACGGTCGAGGAGATGGCCGAGGATGCCGTCACTTTCATTCGTGCGCTCGGGCTCGAAGAGGTAGACCTGATCGGATTCTCGCTCGGGGGCATGGTCGCGCAGGCCGTCGTCGAGAAGCATCCCGGGCTGGTGCGGCGGCTGATCCTCGCGGGGACGAGTCCGGCCGGCGGAACCGGCCTCGACAGGGTCGCGCGGCTGACGTTCTACGACATCTTCCGGGGGGCTTTCACCCGCCAGGACCCGAAGCAGTTCATGTTCTTTCCGCGCTCGTCGGCGGGGACGCGTGCGGGCAAGGCATTTCTGGCCCGGCTCGGTGAACGGAAGGTCGACCGGGACAAGGAGATTTCCGTACCGTCCTTCATGGCACAGCTGAAGGCGATCAAGCGGTGGGGCAAGCGGCCGGCGGCCGACCTTTCCGTTGTGCGTCAGCCGGTGCTCGCGATCAATGGAGACGCCGACCGCATCGTTCCCAGCCAGAACACCGAGGAGCTCGTGCGGCGTTTGCCGGACTGCGAGGTTGTGCTTTATCCGCAGTCGGGACATGGTGCGATCTTCCAGTTCCACGAGGATTTCGTGCGGCGGGCCGTTCGGTTTCTGTCGTGACCGTCGCGACAGCCAGCCTTCACTGCCCAGCGGCCCCCTGGCCCCGCAAGACCGCCGGCGTACGAGCGGACCTTGCGGGCGGGGGCTTCTGGCGTCCGGGCGTCAGAGGGGTCGCTACTCCTTGTTCTCGACGGACTTGGCACCGAAGGCGCGTCCGAGAGCGGTGACCTCGTCCGCTTGAACTGCTCGTGAATTTCGCCGGGGAGCGCCGAACCGCCGGATACCGCGACGCGGAGGTTCGAGGCCAGCCGGGCGACGTCAACGCCGTCGCCCAGAGCCCCGAGAAGCCCCCAGTACATGGTCGGGACACCGCCGAAGAACGTGACGTCATGGTCCAGCATCAGCTGCAGCGCCCCCCGCGCCTCGAACCGGGGCTGGAGGACGAGCGTGCCGCCGAAGGCTATGGCACCGTTCTGGACCACGACCTGACCGAAGGCGCGGAACAGCGGCAGGACGCACAGGTACGTGTCGGGGCGCTCGGCGTCGACCTCGAACAGATCGACGGCGGCGCGCACGTTGTCGTACACGTTCTGGTGTCTCAACTCCGCGCCCTTGGGCCGGCCGGTGGTGCCGGAGGTGTAGAGGATGGCCGCGGTGTCCTCGTCATCGCGCTCGACCGTCGCGAATGATCCGGACTGAGCGGCGACGGCGGGCCCGTACAGCTGACCCGGCCCGATGCCAGGCAAGGAGGATCCCTCACCGATCAGGAAGAACTCGGTGCATCCCTCGGTGTCCTGGAAGCCCTCCCATGCCTCCTTGCCCATCGGGAGCTGCGGTGTCCGCTCGAACGCGAAGTACGCCTTCGTGTCGGAGCCGCCGAGGTGATAGGCCACCTCACGGGCCTTCAGCAGCACGTTGAGAGGCACCACGGCCGCGTCGGCCTTGAGGATCCCGAAGTAGATGACCGTGAACTGCGGCAGGTCCGTCAGCTGTGCTGATCGGTGCCGATCAGGGCGAGAGCGTTCTGGACGCCCTGTTCGAGCAGCTGGTCGGAAAGCTCTGGGTCGGTGAGGGCTCGCGAGAGCTGGAGGGTTCCGGCCAGCTGGCCGAGGAGGCTGAGCGCCTTCACGCGCGCCGAGGCCGGGTTGGCGGGGGTGAAGCGGGCGGCGATCTCGTCGATCAGGACCAGCACGTTGGTGGTGTACGCCTGCTTGACGGCCTCCGGCGAGCGGCCGATCTCGTCGAGCAGGGCGGCGGAGGGGCAGAGATCGTCGGGGTTGTCGCGGTGCTCGGGGGACAGGTACTGGCGCACCATCTGCTCCAGCCCAGTGAAGCCCGGCGCCGCCTGCGCGCAGAGATCCGCGTACTGGGTGTGCAGCTGATCGGCGACCGCGTGGGCGACCAGGTCGTTCTTGGAGGTGAAGTGCGCGTAGAAGGCGCCGTTGGTGAGACCCGCGTCGGACATGAGCGTGGCGACGCCCGAACCGTCGATGCCGTCGCGCTTGAACCGGCGACCGGCCGTCTCGATGATCCGCCGCCTGGTCTCCTGCTTGTGCTCTTTCGCGTAGCGCGCCATGCGTTCCTCGCTCGCCAGGAGGATCGCTCGCCCCGCTGATCCCCAACCCCGTTACCTTACGAACGTATTCTAATGCACCCCGGGGGGTGATATGGGGCGGTGCCTCGCCCGCCCCCGGTCGGTCGAGGCCCTTCCGTCTCTGTGCCCGCCCTGGCCGACCCGGCGTGTCCCTCGGTCCGCTTGTCCTCGGCAAAACCACTCACGCCGGTGATCTGCCAACGGACCAGGGGCTGTTGATGAAACACATGTGGTAGCTCACATATGCGGTGAGCTCGTTGTGCCGCACGAGGGACGGCTGCACTTCGCCGAGCTGCAGCGCCGCGCCCGGCGCAGGGGCCGCAGCGCCGCCGAGGCCGCAGCCGAACATCCCGCATACGTGATCGTTTTCGATGTCCTGGAAAGCGGAGGCACCGAGCTGGTCACCCTGCCCTACCGCGAGCGCCGCGCGATCCTGGAAGACCTCTTCGCCCGCGAGGTCCTCGCCGCCCCGTTCACCCTGTGCCCCGCCACAGAGGACCGGACGACCGCGCAGGACGGGCTGGACCCGGCCTGGGAACCCTCGGGATCGAGGGCATCGTGATCAAGGGCAGCGAGCAGCCGTACCTGCCCGGCAAGAGAGCCTGGATCAAGGTCCGAAATGGGAGGAATTGCATCGGCTGCAACACGCTACGGCCTGGCTTGTGCGTAAATCATGCTGGTCAACACTCCGGCGGTGCGGCAGTTGCGGGATCACTCGTAGCGGTGACCTTCCAATAAGGGTCAGATGCATCGATGTTGTGTTAGATACAACAGAAGGGTGATCACTGAGGCTCCCGGTGCAGCACCGCTCGCGCTGGCATCCAACGTCGTCCACCTCGATCCGGAACCGGCGATGTTCTCGGCGATGCGCGAGGGGTGGGCGAGGCAGCAGGCTGCTCGGGTCCTGCAGAAGGAGACGATCGGATCGCGGCTGCGTCTGGTGGAGCGGATGGGCACGCTGTGGCCGACTCGCTCAGTTCGGAGGGCAACGAACGACGCATGTCGTCGCCGGACTTGATCGCCAAGACCATCGTCAAGTCCGTCCGGGCACGCCGGCACAAGACGCGTTACGCCGTCGGCTTCGGCGCCAAGCCCATGATCTTCCTGCACGACACGCTGCCCAACCGCACCCTCGACGCGTTCATGCGCCGCGCCACCGGCGCATGAACGCGAACAACTGACGTGTGCCACATCCGTTCGGCCGGCACCCACGCGCGGACCGCACCCGGCACTTGATCCCTTTCCCCTTCGTGTTGCGGCACAGCCCCGCGCGGAGTTCAGCGGGCGAGTAGCCCGCGGAGAACCACCCTTTCCACAGCTGCGACGAGTTCCGTCAAATGGGAGGCGTCAGCGCGGAGTCGGTCCGCGCGCCAGGAGAGGCCGAGAACGCCGTTCATGGCGGCCCACAACGCGGTGGCGGTGGTGACGGGATCGAGGTCGGCGGCGAGCGAGCCGTCGGCCACCCCGTCGGCCAGCGCGGCGGCGAGTTTGGCGTTCTGCTCGTCGACGAGCGCGGCGACCCGTTCCAGGGCTGCGGGTTCGTCCGGTGGCTCGGCCAGCAGGCGGAACTGGTGTGGACGCTCGGCGGCGAAGCGGACGTACGCGGCCGAGGCGGCCCTGATGCGTTCCACTGGGGTGCCCGGGGCAGCGTAGGCGTCGTCCATGTAGGTCCGGTTGTCCTCGAGTGCCCGCTCGGCAACCGCGATGAGAACCGCCGCGCGGCCGCCCACGCGGTTGTACACCGTCTGCACGGCGACATCCGCGCGTTCGGCGATGCCTTCCAAGGTGACCGCGTCGGGGCCTCCGGAGGCCAGCAGTTCCTCGGCGGCGTCGACGATGGCCGCACGGGTTGCGGCGGCCCGACGTGTCGTGCGTGTGACCTTGATTGTCATGGTCTCCGCTACTTTACGAGGTGCTCGAACGGCCGGACCCCCTGGGCCGCTTCTTTCAGCCTGGAATTCAGCGGGAACCGGCCTGGTGGCGCTCATGCACCGCCGGGTCGTGCCAGCCCGACGCCGAGGCGAGGCCGAGGGCGCGCTGGACCGTCTGAGGGCGGAAACCGACACGTTCGAGTATCGGCCGGAACAGACCGGGAGCGTTTGCGGTCAGGGTGAGGGACCTGGGAACGACGACGCGGTCCGCACGGCGCTCGATGCCGCGGACGATACCGGCGATGACCTTCTCCAGCGGCACCATCTTCCACAACCCCTTGGAGTTGCCGCCCCAGAGGGCGTGCCCGGCCGGGTCCGCGGTCACGTCGTCCATCATCGGAGTGCGGAAGAAGGTGGGGTGGGCGCTGCCGACACCGACACCCAGGTGGCGAACCTCCAGGCGAAGGCTGTCGCACATCGCCCACACGCCGGCCTTGCTCGCGGTGTAGGAGATCTGGAGCGGCGAGTGCACGAAGGCGGCCATGGAGGAGATCGCGAGGAGATAGCCGCGTTGGGCCTCGACGTGGGGCAGAGCCGCGCGGAAGGTGCGCCAGACGCCGTTGAGGTTGATGTCGATCACGCGCTCGTAGGCGGCAGGGTCAATGGTCGCCAGGGGGGCCATGGTGTCGATGCCCGCGCCGGCGACGGCGACATCAAGGCGCCCGAAGTGCGCGGCGGCCTCGTGTATGGCCGTCTGCAGTCCGGCGAGGTCGCGGACGTCCACGCCCCAGCCCCGGGCGACTGTGTCGCCACCCAGTTTCTCCGCCTGGGCCTGGGCCGCCTCGGCGTCGAGGTCGAGCAGTGCGAGGTTGGCACCCCGGTCGCGCAGGACGTTGGCCAGGGCGATGCCGAGGCCGCCGGTGGAGCCGGTGAGGGCGACGGTGCGCCCGGTCAGGTCGTAACGGGTCATGACGGCCTACCTCGGTGTGTGGGTCTGCGGGGACTTGCCTGTGGGGCCGGCGGATTCCTCGAGTCGGCGCAGGAGTCGGCGCAGTTCGGGGTGGCGTTCGGCGATGAGATCGGTGACGGGGTTAAGGACGCCGCGCAGGGCCGAAAACGGTACCCACCTGCGGGGGACCATGACACGGGCCGAGCGGTTCTCGATGCCGCGGACGACGGCGTCCGCGACGCGCGTGGGGGCGATGGCCTTGCCGAGCAGGGACGGGAAGGCGATCTCGCGCATGCGGGTGGTGATGTCGTTGCTTCCGAAGGCTGCTCCAGCGATGGGCGTGTGGACCCAGCCGGGGTAGAGCACCCCGGCGCTGGCGCCGTGGATGCCGAGTTCGGCGCGCAGGGCGCGGCCGAACTGCTCGACGCCGGCCTTCGACATGGCGTAGGGGGCGTTGGTCATGCCGTTGAAGTAGGCGTACACCGAAGCGGTGACCAGGACGTGCCCGCGCGCCGCGATAACGTGCGGAAGTGCGGAGCGAACGGTGCGCCAGACGCCCAGCAGGTCCACTTCGACGACGCGCTCGAACATGGCCGGGTCGATGGCAGCGATCGTCGCCGGCGGATCGGCCGCGATCCCCGCGTTGGCGAAGACGACATCCAGGCCGCCGAACCGGTCGACGGTACGTTCCACCGCGTCGGCCAGTGCGGCGCTGTCGGTGACATCCACCGACAGCGCCAGTGTCCTGTCGCCGCCGAGGTCGCGGGCGAGGGCCGATGTGGCGTCAATGCCCCGGTCGGCGAGGACCACGTTGGCTCTGCGCGAGTGCAGCGTGCGGGCGGTGGCCGCGCCGATGCCTCCGGCTGCGCCGGTGATGAAGACGGTCTTCCCCGCAATCGGGTAGGTGAGCATCTCGTACCTCTTTCAGGGTGTCGTGGGTCCCGGGGCTTCACCGGGTGCGGAGCCGATGGGGACGTGCCGCGCCAGGAAGGCGAGCTGGTCGTGGAGGACGCGTTCGAAGGGCTCGCCGAGGTAGATGTCGAAGTGGCCGTCGGGGTAGAGGCGGATCTCGCCGCGCGAGGCCCTGCGGGCATGGCGCAGGGTGGGCCGCGCGGGGGCCACGCTGTCGTGCTCGCATACGCAGAACAGCACCGGGCATGCGATCTTCGCGGTCCGGCGGCCCGGCCGGTAGCGGAGGATGTCCAGGGCGAACCGTGCCGCAACCTGGTTAGAGAAGGGCGCGTCGTTGGGCACGAGGGCCAGGTAGCCGGGCTCGGCGTCCGCAGCGGTCATCAGCGCGGCGGATCCGGGCGGCCCCGCCGTCGCGACCATGACGGGAGGGCGCCCAAGGCGGGCGCCGACCACGTCACGGACCGCGCGGGCCATCACCTTCACCGAGGTGTCCGGGCGCATCGCCAGGGCAGAGGCGACACCGTCGGTGAACAGGCCCTGGGCGATGACGGCGGCGACATCCGGGTCCTGCGCGGCTGTCGCCAGGACATGGCCGCCGCCGAAAGAGGTGCCCCACAGGACCACGCGCCGGGGATCGGTCTCCGGCCGGGAGCGCGCGTACGCCACGGCGGCCCGCCAGTCCTGGAGCTGTCGTCTGATGCTCAGGAGCTGTCGCGGCTGACCGCCGCTGGCCCCGAAGTGCCGGTAGTCGAACACCAGGCACGCGTAGCCGGCGGCGGTGAAACGCTCGGCGTAGGCGTCCAGCCGCATCTCGCGGACCCCACCGAGGCCGTGTGCCATGACCACCACGGGACGCCGACTCCCGCCCTCGGGCAGGTATAGCCAGGCGTGACACTCGTCCGGCCCTGAAGGAAACGTCACATTCGATCGGTCGGTCATCGGACCTCCGTAACACGGCTCGCATCGTTGGGCTCGCGGAGACTTGGAACTGCTTCCAACGTTGGAAGTTAATCCAACTTTGCGAGGCTGTAAAGCAAGTCGGCGGCAACGAACCCGTCACGTCTCCGCTGGGTCCTGAGCCACGCCCGACTTCAGCGCCGCACCAGGCGAAGAACGGCCGACGGTCCGAGTGCGCCGGGTGCGTCCGACAGGCGCGATGGATCTCAGCTACTCCGTGGCATCGTGATGGTGTGCTTCGCGGCGTCGTTCTTCTGCGCCTTCCGGTGTCACCTGGATCGACCCCGGGTCCGAGCCCAGCGAGGACCGTGCGGCGGTGCAGGCGGAAGGATGGCGGCCGGAGGCCCGGTTGGCCGGGCGGCGGGTGGCCGTCTGCCCGGCCCCGGAGGAACCAGTGCCGTCGGACGGCCGCCCCAGTCGTTGTCCACCGGCAGGATCGCGATGTTGCTGGCCGCGTCCGATGCCAGGAAGACGATTGCGGCGGCCTGCTCCTCGGGTTCGGAGAGCTGGCCCACGTTGCTGGAGTAGGGGGCGAGCGCGGCCGGTCCGTGCGCGCCGTCCTCCACGTCCACCTGGATCCCGGTCTTGGTGCCGCCCGGTGCTATCCGTCGCCACAGGAGCGGAGGGCGTCAGTGTTACGCACCCCGGCAACGCGGGCTCCAACACCGCCGCCGACCACATCGAGGCCGCAAAACTGGCCCTGGCCCAGCTGCCGAAACGGCTCCGGCGGGGGCGTCAGACGCTGATCCGTACCGACTCCGGCGGCGGCACCCACGAGTTCATCGCCTGGCTCGCGAAGCGCGGACGGTGGCTGTCGTACTCGGTCGGGATGACCATCACCGACGCCGTCCACCAGGCCGTCCTGAAGGTCCCGGCCTCGGTCTGGACGTCGGCCGTGGAACCCGACGGTGAGATCCGCGACGGCGCCTGGGTCGCCGAACTCGCCGGCGACTGCCTGACGGGCTGGCCGAAGGGGCTGCGGCTGATCGTGCGCAAGGAACGGCCGCACCCCGGTGCCCAGTTGCGTTTCACTGACGCCGACGGCATGCGGTTGACCTGCTTCGCCACCAACACCGTCGGCGAGGCGATCGCCGCCCTCGAACTGCGCCACCGCCAGCGGGCCCGGGCCGAGGACCGCATACGCGCCGCCCGCGCCACCGGCCTGCGCAACCTCCCCCTCCACGACACCGCGCAGAACCAGATCTGGCTGGAGATCGTGCAGATCGCCCTCGACCTGCTCGCCTGGATGCCCCTGCTCGCCCTGACCGGTGCCGCCCGGCTCTGGGAGCCCCGCCGCCTGCGGCTTCGGCTGTTCTCCACCGCCGCCCAGCTCGTCACCACCGGCCGCCGCCGCATCCTCCGCCTCGCCGGGCACTGGCCCTGGACTGACGTGATCACCCATGCCCTGGACCGGCTCCACGCCCTCCCGAACCCCGGCTGACGAGCACCTTCTCATCCCTGCGAGTAGCACCACCCCGACCGGAGCCGTGGAACCCGGCGCACACCCGACGCGTTAGCCGGGCACTCCACCTGCCCAGACTCCGAAATTCCCCACCAACAGCCGCCACAAAGGGTCAATCCTGGCCAGCCCGCCTTTGGTAGTCACGGAGCCGACGGGAAGCGCGGTGGCGGGTTCGACGGTGCCCCGGCGGGAGACGGGCATGGCGACGACAAGCCTCGCGCCGGACTACCAGCAGATCTTTTCGGTGCTGGAATCTGAAGCGGGCCGGGAGGGCATGCGCTGCCGGCAACTGGCCGTCGCGCTGGGACTGGAGGCCGTCCCGGCGATTCCTGATATGTAGCGGGTTCTTGTCAAGGGGCATGGGTGTGCGGCCCCTCCCCGCTGAGAGGGGTGTGGGGCTGGCGGGGGCGGACCGGGGTGTGCGTGTCGAGGCGTCGACGCGCGGTCAGCCTGATATGCGCGGGTTGAGTACCGCATGACCGGTTGTGCGTCGGGAACGGACCGCTCATCTAATGCCGGGCGTGGCCCGCAAAGAGCGGGCTGCTCATAGGAATTCCGCGGATCGTCCCTCGCGCTGCACGGTTCCCGGGCTGATTGCCCCCGCCAGCGGTCTTCGTGGAGGAGTTGATGGGTGTCAGTCCTCCATGACTGCCAGGCTCCAGCACCAGCCGGACAGTTCCCCGGCGACGGCCACGACGCTGATGGTGGAGCGTTTACGGCGAGCGTCCAGGTTCACCCAGCGCTGGTGCAGGCGCCGGTTGCCCCGTTCGGCGCGTTGCCGGACTGGGGCGGCGACGTGGTCGAGGCGGGCCTGGAGACCGGCGCCGGGGCGGCGATAGGGACGGCGGTGGTGCCAGGCGGCCTCCACCAGGAGCCGTCGGGCATGGGTGTTGCCGGTCTTGGTGATGCCTCCCTGGCGGCGCTGGCTGCCGGAAGAGTCCTCGCTGGGACAAGCCCCAGGTAGGAGCCGATCGCCGAGCCGGTGAAGCGGTGCCAGTCACCGATCTCGACGGCGAGGCCGAACGCGGTGAAGGTGCTCACCCCGCGCATGCAGGCCAGCCGGCGGACCACCGGGGCCCAGCCAGGGTGGGCGGCGAGTTCGGTGATGACCGCATCCAGGCGGCCCGGTGTGCTTCGAGGCCCAGTACCGTCTCCAGGGCCTCGTCGTAGGCGACCCGCAGGCCGAACTCGTCGAAGCGGTGGCCGGTCAGCCACTGGTGATGCGCGGCGGTCCAGGCCCTGCCGTCGGTGTAGATGATGCCGCGGCGCAGCAGCAGTTTGGCCACGCGGTGGCGGGCGCGCATCAGGTCGGCGTGGACGTCGTCGCGGGCCCGGGTGCCCGTGCGAAAGCACACCGCGAACAGCTCGATGCGATCGTCGCTTCATTCTGTTGCGGCAGCTCCGCCGCCCAGCCTTCTGCGAGTCGGCTGGAGGTGTGGGTTTCGACGGAGCTGTCGCATGTCCTACGGTGTGATGCCCTTCCTTGCGGTCGTCCTCACGAGCGGCGGGCGCGACGGGCCACGTGGATCGCGCCGAAGCCGAGGGCGATCACCACGGCGGCGCCGCCGGCTATCAGGCTGACCGGTGCGCTGGAGCCGGTCTCGGCCAGCGGCGGGGTGCTGTCGCTGGGTGAGGGAGTCGGTGTAGTGGGCGGAGTCGACTCCAGCGGGGGGACGTCCGGGGTGGTCGGCGGGGTGGTGGAGGTGGAGGGCGTGGGGGTGGTGGGCGGCGTCGTCTCCTGAGCGGGCGGCTGGCTGGCCGGCGGCGTGCTCGGGGTGGCCGGCGTCGACTCCGAGGGCTTGGGGGTGGGGGAGTCGGGCTCGTCGGGGGTGCAGGGCTTGTCGCCGCCGTTCCAGGCGGCGATGAGGTGGTACGGGGTGACGATGTTGCCGGGCTGGTACGGGGCGGGGCCGTGACCGTCTTCCGACTTGCCGTCGTAGATGATGTCGTCGCCGTACAGGTCGACCTGCCCGTAGCAGTCGGGCGCCTTCACCGACAGCTTCTGCCAGGTCCGGTTGCCGTCGTCGGCGAGGTCGGCGGCGGTGAGGTAGACCGTGGCGTGGTCGACGAGCGTCTGGTGGCCGGAGGTGTACCAGTTGGAGCCTTCGGTGGTGTACTCGGCCAGCGAGACCGGGTACTTGCAGCCGTCGCCGACCGTCTGTCCCGGGGCCAGGCGGACCTCGACGGTGCCGGGGGCGCTGTCCCACTGGTGGAAGCCGCCCTGCGAGGTCCAGTCGGCGCCGACCGGCTTTCCGTCGGCGTCGACGATGCGGTACTGCACGGTGGCGGACTGGCACCCGCCTGCTGTCGTGGCGCTCGCAGAAGTGGCCCCGAGCAGGGGTGCGGCACAGGCGAGGAAAGCGGTTGCGGCGAGGGCGGCCGACGTTCTGGAGCGTGGGGAGCGCGTCAAGATGTGCCTCTGGGGAATTGAGAGTGTGGGAGGTGGCTGAGTGCGAGCGGCCGACACACGAACAGGCCAAGAAGTCTGTGGTGGTGCCACTCGCATCACTTGGCTCACTTCAGATGCAGCGAGCAACTCGAATTCTTGTCATCTTTCACAACTCCAGTCAATCTTTTGCGAGTTCACCACAGTCTCAAGTCGGTGACGGTCGGTCTTAGTGGACGTTAAGTCCGATCTTCCCCGGTTCGTGATCGTTCGATCGTGGTACTGATCGCCAGGTCGACCCTTACTGGGCATGTCCATGCTGTGATGCGGGACATGGAGCGAGAGCCATACCCCAGCGACTTATCGGACGAGCAGTGGATGTTGATCGAGCCGATGATCACGGCCTGGAAGCAGGACCGGGTGGCCCGGTCGGCAACCGGCGACCCCGGGGCCTGTGATCTGCGGGAGGTCGTGAACGCGATCTTCTACCAGAACCGGACGGGCTGTCAGTGGCGCTACCTGCCCCACGATCTACCGGCCTGGTCGGCGGTGTTCTACTACTTCACGCTCTGGCGCCAGGACGGCCTTGAGCAGCGAATCCAGGAACTCCTGCGCAGTCAGGTTCGGGAGAAGGCCCGCCGATTAGAGGACCCGTCCCTCGTGATCCTCGACACCCAGTCCGTGCGCGCGGCCGCGGGTGTCCTGAAGACCACGACGGGGCTGGACGCCAACAAGAAGGTGTCGGGCCGCAAGCGGGGACTGGCCGTGGACGTGCTGGGGTTGGTCATCGGCGTCGTGGTGCTGGCCGCCTCGGCCCACGACAACACCGCCGGCACCGCCCTGCTCGACCAGGTCGCCGAGCGGTGCGGGATGCGGCTGGAGAAGGCCCTGGTGGATCCGGCTTCAAGGACGAAGTCCTGATCCATGGCGCGTTGTTGGACATCGACGTCGAGGTCGTCCGCCGCAACCCCGATGACCAGGGCAAAGGCTTCGTCCCCCAACCGAAAAGGTGGATTGTGGAGCAGGTCAACGGCACGTTGATGTTGCACCGGCGTCTGGCCCGTGAGTACGACCACCGATCCGACACCTCTGCCTCACGCGTCTACTGGGCCTCCATCGCGAACATGACCCGCCGCCTCACCACCCCGAGTCCGGACTGGCGCGACACCCTCGAGCTCCTGGCAGACCTCCAGAGGCAGCACGAGAAGGCCACAGCCCGGGCCGGTGAACTACGCGACCAGATCGAGCACTTGACCGCCGCCTTGGCCGAGATCGAAGCACGACTCACGGACCTGGCGACTACCCGGAAAGTCATCGACGAACTCGCACCGACCCAAGAAGACTCCGAAGCACCCGAGACGAACAGCGTCTACCAGGCCATCGTGCACGCCTTCCACCAGCACCCCGACCAGGAGTTCCGAGCCCGTGAGCTGCACGAACTCCTCGGAATGCCCACCGACGAGGCATCGGTCAACGTTACCCGCGCTCGCCTCGGACGCCTCCTCCGTCAAGGCTTCCTCACCCAGCCCGGACGAGGCCGTTACCAGAAACGGACTTAACGTCCACTGAGTTCTTGGTGTCGGCAGGAAGTCAGTTCTGTCCACGTAGTCAGTGGTCGAACTGCACCTGCCGCGCGCACCGGTTTGACCACGAGGAAAGGCCAGTGGCGCCGTCCCGGGTGGCGGTCCCCTGCTCGGTGAGCCGGAGGCGAACGGGAAGCGTGACGTCCTGGTGCATCATCCGCCGTAGCCTCTCGAGTCGAATGTGGACCAGGTGCTGAGGCCGACATCCGATTCGGGTCGTCACGTCGGAGTCCGGCCCGAGCAGAAGGGAGAGAAGGGCCGCGTCGACCTCCCCAGGTGTCACGGCCCTTCCTCGGCAGGCACGGTTGCGGCTACCCCGAGGATCCGTGCTCATGTCCGGCCTGCCATGTCTGTACGGCCGCAGCCAGATGATCCTGGAGCTCGGTCGGCATCGGCTTGCCGGTTGCGGCCGCCGTGACCGCGTCGGCTACCTCCCGCAGCTTGACGTTGGCATGCTGGGAAACAGTCACCAGGATTTCCCAGGCGTCCTCCGGCTGACAGGCGAAGCTCGCGATCAGGACCCCGCGGGCCATGTCGATGACCGGCCGGCTCTCCATCGCGTGCGCGAGCTGCTCCTTTTCCTGCAGCAGCTCCACAGCGTCCTCCGGCGCCAGGCCGTCCTCTCCCGCACGCACCGCTGCCTGGCCGCTCTCGCACGCATCGAACCTGTCTGCGGGTTCGGCGTGGCCATGCCGAACCTGACGCCGAGGAGGTCGCATGCCGAACACCTGCCCCATCCACCCACCAGCACACCTAGCATGGGGCAAAGTCCCCCGGCCGGCAGCGCCCGCGGGGATGGTCCCGAAGCAGCCGGTGCTACGGCGATCGGCGAGGCCTGCTCCCCGCGCCTGCGGGGGTGGTCCATGGAAGGGTCGTCGAACTCGCGTCGCTCACGCTGATGGCGGCGACGGTAGGCGAGGGGTGTCAGCGGGGGAGAGGTCGGGCCGGGCGCGGTGCAGGCGCGCCGGGTGGCGCCACCGGCCGGAGGCGTCGCGGGCGACGTCGACACCGACTTCCACCACCAGCTCAGGTTCCACCAGTGTGACGTTCAACGTTTCCCTGCTGCCCCATCCGGCAGAGAATGACCAGCCCGTCCATTGGTGGCCGGGCCGGGCCGGAGCGAGGAGTTCGGCGACGGTGATGCTGGTCGCCTGGGTGAGGGTGGTGGTGCTGCCGGTGTATTGAAGGTGCCCGTCGTCGTCGTACGTGCCGAGCAGCAGACTGCGGGGAGTGGCCAGAGTGCCGGTGACCGCACCGGTGATCGCTTCGGTTGTCTCGCGCACCTTGTATTTCAGCCAGCCCCTCACCGACGGCTGGTATGGGCTGTCCAGCGGCTTGAAGATCAGTCCTTCCAGGCCGACTGTCGTCCAGGTCAGCCACTCGGTGATCGTGTCCGGGTCGGTGGTTGACGGGCACAGCGCCCACGGTGCCGTCAGCCGGCGCTTGGTGAACAGCTCCTCCAGTGCGGCTCGCCGTCGCCGATACGGCCAGGCAGAGGTGTCCGTGCCGGTCAGCCTGAGCAGGTCGAAGGCGACGAAGTGGACCGGCCACTCTGCGGCAAGCCTGGCCGCCTCAGCGCCACGCCGCTGCAGCCGGTTCTGCAACCGCTCGAAGGCAAGCCGACCTTCCTCCCACACGACCAGCTCGCCATCCAGCGCGGTTGCGTCCGGCAGCTGTGTGGCCGCCGCCCCAACCTCCGGGAACGCCGGCGCCAGCTCGGTGCCGCGCCTCGAGCGCAACACCACCCGTCCCGCGTCGACGGAGAACAGGGCCCGAAACCCGTCCCATTTGGGCTCCGCGGCGTGCCCCGGCGGAAGGTCCGGGCTGTCGACGGCGGCCGTGAGCATCGGCTCCGGCAGGGTCCACGGCATGAGCACAGACTCGGGGTGCGGCCTCAGGCGGCGCTCTTCCTGCTGCGGCGCCCGGCGCGGGCGAGTGCGTCGATGAGCTCCTCCCGGCTCATCTTGGACCGGCCGGCGATGTCGTGTTCGGTCGCCCGCTGGTACAGCTCCGCTTTGCTGAGCTGCCGCAGCTCGGCCTTGCCCGTGCCGCGCTGGCTGCGGGCTGCGGCCAAGGCGCGGCCCGTCTTCGGCGGCGCCTTCCGAGGGGCGGTCTTCTTCGCCGCCTTCGCGGCAGGCTTGCGGGCCGCCTTGCCCGCCGGGGCCGGCTTCTTCTGCCACGGCTCACCGGCCGCCTCACGGCCACCGCGGGCCTGGTCGATGCTGCCCTGCAGGACCTTCATCAGGTCGATGACGTTGGTGGCCGTCGGCGGCTCTTCTGCCGCCGCGATCTCCTCGCCTTCGGCCTTCGCCTTCACCAGCTCCAGCACCTTCTCCTGGTAGGTGTCGTGGTAGCGGGCCGGGTCCCACGGCCCGCTGAGGGCGTCGACCAGCTGGATCGCCATGTCCAGCTCCTTGCCCTTGCCGGCGCGGCCCGAGGGCAGTTCCGGCAGCTCCTGGCCGGGGTCGCGGACCTCATCGGCCCAGTGGAGGGTCTGCGGCACCAGGACCTCATCCTCGGCGCGCAGCGCGGTGAGGTACTGCTTGCCGCGCATCACGAAGGTGGCGATGCCGACCTTGTTGGCTTTCGCCAGCGCCGCCCGCAGCAGCTCGTAGACCTTGGTGTACTCCTTGCCGCGCGGGGCGACGTAGTAGGTGCGGTCGAAGTAGACCGGCTCGATCTGCTCCAGGTCGACGAAGTCGCTGATCTCGATGGTCTTCGAGCGGCCCGGCGCGATCTCGTCCAGCTCATCGGGCTCGACGACCACGTACTCGTCCGCGCCGACCTCGAATCCCTTGACGATGTCGTCGGCGGCGACTTCCTTGCCGGTGCGTTCGTTGACCCTGCGGTTACGGATCCGGTCGGCGGTGCCGCGCTGCAGCTGGTGGAAGTGGACGGTGTGGTCCTCGGTCGCGGTGAACAGGCCGACCGGTGCGCTGACCAGCCCGAACGTGATCACACCGGTCCAGTTGCGCGTGCCATGACCACCCACTCCCATCCCTGCCAGGCGGTGCACCAGTGGGGTGTAACCGCGTTCCGTCCTCACGGCCGATGTCCTACTGGTGTCCCTTTCATGAGACACCGCAGGTCAGCGGCCCGCACCTCGTGCATCAGTCCTGGAGGCTCTGAGTGGGTGCGGGGGACAGGGGGGTCCTTTCCGCGGCCACGACAGTGACAAGTCGCAGCTGCAGCATGACCCTCACGATATGGACCAAGGTGATGCAGCCGTCTGGGCTGGTGCTATTGGAGTGGCAGGCTCGCTGCTTGGCGGGATTGCCGGCTACGTGACTGCTCGCATTTCAAGCAAAGATCAGCGCACGATCACGCATGGCCACTGGCTTCACGAGCAGCGGCAAGCGTCGTACCAGGCGATGTACCTGGCCGGTGAGCAAGTCAAAAAGCTGATCTTGGACATTGAGCGAGAGCGCGGCCGTACGCCGTGCGATGAGGCCAGCGTTCGCAGTCTTCGCGAAGCCCTTGGCGATGCCACCATCACCTGTGCCAACGCTGTTGTTGCGATGAGCTTCGTAGGGCCGATGAACGTCGTGCAGGTTGCCCGGGGGGCTGCCGCCAACCTGGACAAGGTCGAGCAGGCCCGGCACGACTACGACACCGAGCCGCCTCAATAGCGCGTCGGCAAGAGGGCTCGATCCGTGTCGGATCGCACTGACAGCCGAGCACCGTCACCGCCCTGCGCACCGGCCGCTTGAGGATCCCCGTCTGCACGTGCCCGTACCCTGGTGTTCGGGGATGCTGGTTTTGTCGGTGGTTGGTGACGTGAGTTGTTCGTGAAAGCTGACGGCACCAGGTGATGGCCCAGAAAGATGTTCGCGAATTCCGACGTCACCATCGGGGTTGCGGTGTCAAGCTGGACGTGCTCAGTAAAGGAGCACCCCCGATGCCGCCTGGCCAGTCGAAGGTCGAGTTGTACGCCGCGCTGCGGCGCGACTTTCGCGATGGCATGTCGAACCGGGCGTGGCAGTGCACGTACGGCGTCACCTGGAGCACGGTCAACAAGGCCCTGACCTCGGCTTGGCCGCAGCCACGCACGACAACCGCGTCGGCGCGGCCGTCGAAGCTGGATCCGTTCACGCTGCTGATCGACGAGATCCTGCTCATTGATCGGGACGCGAGCAGGAAACAGCGCCACACCGTCACCCCGGATCTAGGGCCGTCTGATCGACGAGCACTCCTCGTCCGAGGCGTTGCGTTGACCACTTGAACCCGCACCGATGACAGGGCGCAAGCGTCCTGCGGGCAACCGCGGCCTCCGGCCAGGGACTGAGAGTCCGGTGTTTATACCTTGCTCGCGACCACCATGTAGTTCTCGGCCTCGAGATCGAACGTGCTCAGTTCCGTTTGGAGTCCGACCCGGTGCAGTGCGACTTCGAGTTCCTCGTACCGGTAGGGCCAGCAGGACAGCAGTTCCGAGCGGACAACAACCAACCCGGTCGCATCGACTTGCGCGATCGCAATCTCGATGTGGTGCTCCTCCTCCCAATGCGGCGCAATCTCCCAGCGGTAGACCACGACGGCATCGCGACCGTTCCGGCGGACGAGTCGGTCACTGATCTCCAGCCGGGAACCTCTGGCCCTCACGCGTTCCCAAGTGCGGGAGGTGAGTACCAAGCGCCCGCCGGGACGCAGAAGCCGTGACATCGACTCCAGAGCAGCACCCCTGCCTGACGCGCCCGCGGCATGGTGAAGCGAGTTGCCAACGCAGAACACCATGTCGAACGTGTTGTCCTGGAAATGGTCGGGCAACTCTTCCCAGTTCGCCCGTACGGCCCGGACGGATGCCCCGAACTCCTCAGACAACTCTGCAGTCCGGCGAACCATCGCCTCGCTGGCGTCAGTTGCGACAACCTGCATGCCACGACCGGCGAGGCCAACCGCCAACTGTCCGGTTCCGCACGAACAGTCGAGGACGTGAGCGTTCGACGGCAGGAGAGTGAGGACGTCGTCGAACGACGCAGCGAACTCGGCTGGAGGCAACTTGGCATCCGAGATGAGCCATTCGTATACCTCGGCAAGCACGTCATAGCCTGTCACAACCACTACCTCCGTCACGCGGCGGACTCACGGTAGGGAGTGTAAATCCAACGGCGGATCCGACGATCACGGGAGAGACGCCAAGTGACTGATATCGCCGTGGAGTTGGAGACAGTGGAGCCTGTCGCGAGTGCCCAGCCCGGGCAGCCTGTGCCCGTGTCCGACGAGCAGCTCGTCGCGATGCTGGTGGTGCCCGGTCGGAGGGGCTGCAGCTGACTGGGCATCTGCGCCGTCCTCGGCCCGGTCGGTCATCTCGATCCGGACCGGCCTACGTCCTCGTCTCACGGCGCTGCTGCCCGAGCATGTCGACACGTACCGCTCGGCTGCCACAATCCGCGCATCCCGGACCGGACCGTCTTCGAGCACGTGATTGCCGCGCTGGTACACGGCTCTGGTTGCGAGCGCATCGCTGCTCGCGGCAGCTCCGACCGCACCATCCGACGCCGCGTCAGGCACTGGGCTCAGCTCGGCATAGCAGAGCAGTTCCACGCCCTGGCCCTGGAGGCGTACGACGGCATGATCGGCCTGGAACTCGCCGAACTGTCTGTGGACGGCTGCATCACCAAGGCCCCGTGCGGCGGGGAGGCCGCCGGGCGCTCCCCAGTGGACCGGGGTAAGCGGGGCTTGAAGCGTTCGGTGGCCACTGAGGCCCGTGGTGTCCCCCTCGGCATTGTCTCCGCCGGGGCCAACCGGCATGACTCGCCGCTGTGTGAGCCTTGTGCGTTGCGAGCAAGGTTGCTGTCACCCGACCGGTGGCCTTACTGAAAGACCTCACTGACTGTCAGGGGTTCAGCTCCGCCCAACAGGTGGATCCGCTTACGCGCGAGATTGTGCCGTACCGAACCGCCATGGCGGCAACGATGAGCATGCCTCGGCCATGTTCCTCGTGCTGATCCGCTCTCGGCGGAGAGGTGGGGCGCGGACCGCCGTCGGTGACTTCGATTCGCAGGCGATGTTGCTGGATGCAGCGTACTCGCAGAGATGCCGGCGGCAGGGCGTGGAGTACTGCATTGGTGACGAGTTCGGAGATGATGAGCAGAGCATCGTCCAGTGCCGTCGGCGACACTCTCAGGTCGGTTAGGAATTCCTTCGCGAGGCGCCGAATCCGGCTGACCTCTTTGGTGTCGGCGCTCACCAGGGCGAGGTATCGGTCGTTCGCGTCGACTGCCGCGGCCCCCTGCCTTCCACAGGAGAGCTGGTCGGTTGTGGTGGTCCAGTGTCCGGGTGGTGCTTGAGTGATCATCGCAACCTCGGGTTTCCGCGGATGCGACGAGTGGGCGCCGCGGCCGCCGAGCTGAGCAACTGGTAATTACCAGATATGACCAGTTTGCTTTTGAAGGGTGAGGTTGTCAATTGCGATATCACAAAATATGCAGCCATTTTTTGCGATATCAGTGGTTTCAATGCATGATCTACGCGGATACCATCGCCTGATCCCCACCGCGCGTGCCGAAGCTGATTGATTCTGCGTCCTGCGAGGGCCACAGCGTCATCGCCGTCATGCCTGACAGCAACGCACAGCGTTTGGCGACTACGTAGGGTCACCGTGGCGCCCGCTGATTCCTGGCTCGAAGTGCCCGAGAGTGCCACTCCCGAACCTCGCTCAGTGGGTCGCCGTCCAGTTCCCAGGGCCAGGAGGTGGCGACGGCCGCGGTTGCCTCAAAGGCCAGCCATGCTTCTTGCATGCGTGTGGCTTTCGTCAGTACGTAGGCCAGAAGGTTCAGGTCGGCGAGTGCTGCTGCGTGCGTGAGGAAGCCAGGTTGGGTCCAGGTTGCGAGCGCCTCGTCGACGAGGGCGCGTTCGTGGGGCTCGTACCAGTGCCGGCGTGCGGTCAGCGCCGTGAATCCTCCTTCTGCCAGAGCCCTTCGGTACCGGTTGAGGCTGGCAGCGAGGCGCAGGGCTGCTACGGGAGACCCCAGGGGCTCGAAGGCCACGACCGAGTCGATGAACTGGACGGTCAGGGCGTTGGATCCGCATTCCTCCGGGGAGATGTAGTGCAGCATCTGCCAGTGAGCCTCACGATTCCACGGATCACGCGCCTTCACGGCCGCCCATACGGGGTGGACTTGAGCCCAGGGTGCCCGCTGCAGTCGGTAGTAGCTCAGCAGCCCGACCCATGGGGCCGGGTCCGCCGGGGCCAACCGAGCAGCCTCTCCGCACAGGTAGACCGTCGTGCTCAGATCGCTGCCACTGCCGCCTGCCCGGGCCTGGGCGATGTCGGCAAAGGCATGAAGAAGCATCGCGTCGGCGCTGGCGGGACTCAAGGTGCGCCAGTGCCCTGCCAGGACGTGCGCGTCGGGAAGGGCGCTGAACACAAGCAGGCGGTGGATCCGCCGGTCCCAGTCCTCTCCCGGGTCGCGCAGTGCCTGCTCTATCGGATAGGTGAGGGCACCACGGTCGTTGCACTCGGCCAAGTTGTTGCCCTGGGCCGCGATCTGCGCTTGCAGATGTGTCAGGGCGCGGGCAAGGGGCCCGTCGTCGAGCTCGGGTTGCAGCCGCCGGGGAGGTCGCTGACTTCGTTTTCGAGGCCACACGGTGACCTGCTCCTTTCATCTGCCGTCCACGTACCGGTGGCGTGACGCTGTGGATGCCGGGCAGAGGATGATTACCTCGGCGTGTGCTGTCCCGCCGTGGCTTCAGTGCGTCCATTGCACGAGGGCGGGAGCCCTGAGGTGTCTGTCGCCGGCAAGGCCGCTCCAAGGAGTCCCGCATCCGCGCCCAGCGGCGAGATGCCGAGGGACGGGGCAGTGCGCCAGGCCAGTCCCCGCTGCAGGGTGCGGCGGACGGGGTCAGTGAGTGTCTCTCCGGCCGCGGTCATGCAGCCGGCGAGGACGATGCGCTGGGGGTCCAGTAGGACGGTCGTGGTGACGAGGGCTCTGCCGAGAGCGTCGGTTCCCTCGGTCCACAGCCGCGCGGCATCGGGGTCCGTGGCCAGCCGTGCGGTGATGTTGGCTGCGCTGGCGGCGATGCCTCCGCTGCGGCGGTAGCGGCGGACCAGGGCACTGGCTGACTGTAGGCTTCCAGACACCCGTGCTGGCCGCAGGCGCAGAGCTCACCATCGGCATGGACGGGGATATGGCCGAACTCGCCGGCAAAGCTCTGGGCGCCCCGCACGAGCCGGTCATTGCTGACGATCCCCGCAGGCACGCCGGTGCCGAGCACGACGACGAGCAAGTCATGTACTCCAGCGCCGAGGCCGAGCCGCTGCTCGGCCAGGCCGGCTGCGCGGACATCGTGCTCGAGCGTGACGGGAAGGCGGAGCCGGTGTGCCACGGCCGCGGCGAGAGGCGTCTCACGCAATCCGAGATTGGAGGCGTACCGGACGACACCCGCGTCGGCGTCAATCAGCCCCGGGGCGCACAGGCCGACGGCTGCGGTACCGGGACGGACGAGACCATCGGCGGCCCGCACGACGGCGGCAACAACCGCTTCAGGCCCTTCCGAGGAGGGGGTGGCCAGTCGCAGGGTCTCCTCGGCCACCCCTTGCGCGTTGAACCGCGCGGCCTTGATGGTGGTGCCGCCGAGGTCGACGGCGACAACATCGGCGGGGCGGCTCATCAGTACCCCTGACCGGCGGGCTTGTGGCGGGCGACCTCACGGTAGTAAGGCTGCTGTTCCAGCCGGGCTGCAGCGAGTTCGTCCACCACGACCGTGGCGTGGGGATGCAGTTGGAGAGTGGAGGCGGGGCACATCGCGCTGACGGGGCCTTCGACGGCGGCGGCCACCGCGCGGGCCTTGTGCGGGCCGGTGGCGATCAGCACGAGGTGGGCGGCCGCGGCGATCGTGGCCAGTCCTTGGGTGATGACGTGCCGGGGCACCTCGTCGATTCCGCCGAAGAAGCACGCGTTGTCGCGGCGGGTGTCGTCGGTGAGGGTCTTGACCCGGGTGCATGAGGCGAGGGAGGAGCCCGGTTCATTGAATCCGATATGACCGTTGGCGCCGATCCCGAGCAGCTGCACGCCGACCCGTCCTGCGGCCGTGAGGGTGCGCTCGAAACGGCGGGCCTCTTGCTGTGGGTCCGATGTCGTTCCGAGGGGAGCGTGGAGCTGGGCTGGGTCAAGGTCGACGTGGTCGACCAACTCGCGGCGGATCACCTGGGCGTAGGACTGCGGATGTGAGGGTGGGAGCCCAACATATTCGTCGAGGAGGAAGGCGTCGATGCCGACGAAACTGAGGGCCTCCTGCTGGTGGCGGCGGACCAGGTCCCGGTAGACGCTCAGGGGAGAGGAGCCCGTGGCAAGCCCGAGGACCTTCGTACCTGCGGCAATCGCGTGGTGGATGATGCCAGCGACAGTGCGGCCGGCGTCTTCGGCGTCGGGCCGGATCACCACTTCCATGTCATGCCTCCTGCCGTTCAGTCGCTGCGGCGAAGGCATCACTCATCCGCTGTGTGGTGGCGCGTGCGGTACCTGGTTCCCTCATGCACTCTTGCGGCGGCGAGGTCCTCGCAGTGCTGCAGGGTGAGCCGGGCGAGTGGGTCACGAACCGGGGCTACGGCCGGACTTGCCGTGGAAAGGCTGCTCACGCCCGTCCCGGCGAGGACGGGGGCGAGGAGCGGATCGGCTGCCGCTTCACCGCACACACCCACTGGGCGGCCGATTACCGGGGCGGCGCTGCACACCTGGGCGGTGCGGGTGAGACGGGCTGGTCGCCAGGGGGCCAGGAGGTGGGAGAGATTGTGGGTCGTGCGGTCCGCGGCGAGTGTGTACTGGGCCAGGTCGTTGGTGCCGATACTGGCAAAGTCGACGTGCTGCAGCAGTTCGTGCGCGAGGAGGGCTGCTGACGGCACTACGATCATGATGCCGACGGAATGTACTTCGTAGCCGCGGGGCAGTTCGGCGAACTGGGCGGCTTCCTGAGCGGTGGAGACCGTGGGGGCCATGACCCTCATCTGCCCGCCAGAGTTTTGTTGTGCCGCGACGAGTGCCTTGAGCTGGATCATGAAGATGCTGGGCGCGATCGTGGAGGTGCGCAGACCCCGAATCCCCAGGGCCGGGTTGTCCTCGGCAGACATCTGCAGGAAGGGCAAGGGCTTGTCTGGGCCGGCGTCCAGGGTGCGCGTGGTCAAAGCGCGGCCCTTGAATGCTGTGAAGACCTTTGTACAGGCGTCTATTTGTTCGTCGATGGTGGGGGCTTCGTGGCGGTCCAGGTAGAGGAATTCGGTACGGCAGAGGCCGACGCCTTCGTTGTCGTCCTCTGCCGTGCGGGGGGCATCGCCGGGCGTGCCGATGTTCGTGAGTATGGAGATGGAGTGCTGGTCGGCGTTGCGTCCAGGGCCGTGTAGGCGACGCAGCCTGCGGGAACGGTCCTGCTCCAGATCTTGCTGCCGGCGCTCGAACGAGGGGTGTGCTTCGAGGGTGCCAGCCCTGCCGTCGAGGATGACGGGAGTACCGTCCGGCAGAACGGCGGCCTCTGCGCAGCCCACTACAGCAGGCAGTCCCAGGCTGTGCGCGGAAATGGCCGTGTGACTCGTTGGGCTGCTCCTTTCGGTGAGCGGCCCCACTGCTTCGCTGTCGGCCAGAACCGTGGTGTCGACCGGGAAGAGGTCTGCTGCGGCCAGGATGAAGGGGTGTCCGGGGTGGGGGACGCCGGGCATGGGCGCGTCCAGGAGGATCGCGACCGCGCAGTTGCGGAGGGCACGCAAGTCTGTGGCCCGTTCGGCCATGGAGCAGTCGAGGGAGTCGAGTTCGCTGCGATAGCTGTCGACGGCGAGGGGGAGACTGTGGGCGGTCGGCACCCCCTCGCTGATGTGCCGGGCGGAGGCTCGGATGAGGGCGGGGTCGCTGGCCATGGCGGCGCCAGTCTCCAGGATGACGTCGGCCGTTCCACCCGTCGCAATCGTAGAGAGCTGCTCGGCGACCTTGGTCAGGGCCTGTCGTATGGGCTGGACTTCGTGTCCGGGATCGTCGTCCGGCGCTTCGTCGGGGTCCGTGACGAGCGGCGGCATCATACGGATAAGTGGTGCGCACGCGAGCTCTGGGCTGACGCCGTAGCCGGCCATCGTGGTGGAGGGGGCGCTCACGCGTCGAGATCCTTGCTCAGCAGGGTCGCTACCCCTTCCAGCACAGCCTCCTTCTGGTCTCCTTCCGCGGTCAGGGTGACCTGGTTGCCGCAGCTGGCGCCGAGTGTCATGGCGCTCATCACGCTGTCGGCGGGGACCGGGGTCTTGCCGTCGACGGCAAGAGTCATGGGGACCGATGCCTGGGCGCCAGCCTGAACGAGAGCGCCGGAAGGCCGGGCATGCAGGCTGCTGCAGGGGCAAATGGAGACGACGCGCTGCGCCATGAACGGTTCCTTTCGACGGGTTACAGAGCATGGATGTCATGCCGTGGATTCCTGGGCTGACTCCTGGGTGTCCTCCTCGCGGCCGGGGGTGCGCAGGTTCCAGCGGCGGATGACGAACCGGAACAGCACGTAGTAGAGGGCGGCGTAGCCCAGGCCGATGGGGATCAGCAGCAGGGGGTTAGTGGCCTTGCCCCAGTTGAGGACGTAATCGATGAGTCCGGAGGAGAAGGTGAATCCGTGGTGGATGTCGAGGGCGTTGACCAGGGCGAGAGAAGTTCCGGTCAGCACCGCGTGCACGAGGTAGAGGGGCCAGGCGACAAAGAGGAAGGAGAACTCGATCGGCTCGGTGATCCCGGTCAGGAAGCTGGTGAGTGCGGCAGAGAACATGATGCCGCCGACGGCCTTGCGGTGTTCGGGGCGGGCTTCGCGCCAGATGGCCAGGGCCGCGGCCGGGAGGGCGAACATCATGATCGGGAAGAAGCCGGTCATGAAGATACCGGCTTCGGGGTCGCCCGCGAAGAAGCGGTTCAGATCTCCGTGTGCCCCCTTGTAGTCGCCGACGATGAACCACACGACGGAGTTCAGGATGTGATGCAGGCCGAGGGGGATCAGCAGCTTGTTCGCGGTGCCGTAGATTCCGCCGCCGACGATGCTGTTCTCGTCGACGGCCTTGCCGACCGAGGTCAGGCCATCGTTGAACAGGGGGTAGATCAGACTCATCAGAACGCCGACAACGAGAGCGGTGACTGCCGTCAGGATGGGTACCAGTCGGCGTCCGCTGAAGAATCCCAGGTAAGGCGGGAGTGTGGTGCGGTAGAAGCGCTGCCACAGGACTGCCGTGAGCAGGCCCATGACGATGCCGCCCAGGACCCCGAAATTGACCAGGGCTTGCTCCCCTGCCAGGTCCTTCTGGCCTTTGAGGACGACCGGCGACATCGCCTTGAAGACGCCGTCCAGGACGAGATATCCCACCACAGCGGCCAGCGCGGTTGAACCGTCTGCCTTCTTCGCGAAGCCGATGGCGACGCCGACAGCGAAGATCAGGGGCAGGTGGGTGAAGAGCGCTCCGCCGGCGGCGGAGATGACGTGTGCGGTGTTCTGGAGTTCGGGGAAACGGCCCAGGACGTCGTCCTGTCCTAGCCGCAGCAGGAGACCTGCGGCGGGGAGCGTGGCGATCGGCAGCATCAGGCTGCGGCCGAGTTTCTGCAGGCCTGCCAGGCGGCCGGCGGAAGGGGCTGTGCTGGTGCTCATGGCGACCTCAAAGGAGTGCAGGAAGGGCGGAGCGCGGGGGCGGGCGGAATAGCCTCAGGACGGGCCCAGTGGACAAGACCGGTACCACCTGGTTATTACCAGTTGGCTCAGGATGGCCCGGTGTCGCACAGGTGTCAATGCCTCTGCCCGCCGATGCAGAAGAAGGCAAAGCGCCGGCCGGGGCAGGAGCGAGGTCTCCCGTGCTCCAGTCCCGCGTAGGGAATCGGTTAGGTGAGCGCGTGATGCATACTGGTAATAACCAGTAGGGGCGCACTGTCCCTGGGCAGAGAGTGGGTTCGCAGTGGCTGAACAGCGGATTGTCGCCAAGGGCATGGTGCCCAAGCACGCACAGCTCCGCGCGATCCTGGTCGACATGTGCACCAATCGACTGTCGCCCGGCGATGCACTGCCTAGTGAGCGTCAGCTGTGCATCGACCACGGGGTCAGCCGCGTAACGGTGCGCGAAGCGCTCGGCCAGCTGGTGTCCGAAGGTCTGGCCGTCCGCGTCCACGGGCGGGGGACCTTCGTGGCCGAGCGGGCGTACCGTTCCGAACTGCGCCTGGCTTCGTTCCATGAGGATATGCGCCGCCTCGGTCTGGAGCCGGGCACCGTCGTCCTGTCGATCAGCCAGGATATCCCCTCTCCTGCATCGGCCGAGGCGCTGCAGATGAGTGAGGGGCAGCAGGCGTGGCACGTCCGCCGCCTCCGGCTGGCTGACGGGGCACCCATTTCCGTGGACGATGCGTGGTACAGCGCCAGCCTCTTGCCTGAACTGGACAGTGTGGACTTCACTGTCTCGATCTACGACACCCTGGATACGCGCTTCGGGCATCCTGTCAACCGGGCGGAGCAGACGGTCGGAGCCGCGCTTGCCTCTGCGGAGACGGCCGCACTCCTGGGCATTCGTCCAGGTGTCGCCGTGATGACCTTCGACCGGGTCGCCTACAGTGGCGAGCTGCCCGTTGAGCACGCGTACTCATGGTTCCGTGCCGACCGGTATCAGCTGCACATGACGCTCACCGACCGGTGATCTAGTCGTCCCGGGCGGTGTGGCATAGGGGGCCTGGCATTTGTCATGTGCATGGCAATCCTTTCGTTGCGCTAGAGATGGAGAGGAGGTATCTTCTGGTCATGTCTGGTCATTACCAGTAATGGGCGGTGCTGCGACACGCTCCATTTACAGGTGACCCATTTGGAGGGGCTCATGTCCACAGCGCGTTTGATCGTCGAGGGGCTCGGCGGGGCCGACAACATTGCCGACAACGAGGCCTGCATCACCAGGCTTCGCACCGAGGTGAACGACAGGGACGCCGTCGACGTCGCTGCCCTTAAGCGGGCGGGTGCTCTCGGGGTTCTCGTCTCGGCGGGCATCGTGCAGGTCGTCGTCGGCGCCGAGGCGGACTGTCTGGCCGAGGACATCAAGGAGATGCTGTGAGCCTCGCCGTTTATGCCCCGTTGTCCGGTGACCGTGTCGCACTCGGCAAGGTGCCCGATCCGGTCTTCGCAGTTCAGATGGTGGGCTCGGGACCGGCGGTGGAACCTTCTCGTGACACCGGGCCCGTTGATGTCGTGGCACCTGCAGCCGGCGTTGTCGTCAAGCTGCATCCGCACGCGTTCGTGATTCGGACCGGCAGCGGGACCGGCGTTCTCGTGCACATGGGCATCGACACTGTGCGGCGGCTCAACGCAGAACGTTTCCGCACGCTTGTTGCGGAAGGAGAGCAAGTCGAGGTGGGTCGTGCTGTGATCACCCTCGACCCTGCCACGGTCCAAGCACGCGGCCTGTCCGCGATATGCCCCGTCGTTGTGCTCGACAGCCCACCCGGATCAGGACAGCCGCCGGCCGTCACCGGGCCGATCCAGACCGGGGCACTCCTGTTCCGCTGGGCCATGTCATGACGGGCCCAGGCCTCGGCCCCCGAAAGGCGTTTGGCACCAGCTCCGCCTGTGAGGCGGTCTTGATGGACCTGGACGGGACTCTGGTACTCAGCGAGGACGTGCACCGGCGTGCCTGGCAGGCGTTCTTTGACTCGTGGGGCGTAGAGGTGACCGACGCCGACTACGAGCAGCGGTACATGGGACGGCGTCCCAGCGACGTCATCACGGGCGTGCCCGGGCCCTGGACAGGGACAGACGCGGCTGCTGCCCTCGCCACCATGACCGCCTTTATCCTGGAGCATGCCGACAGCGTGAAGGTCGTGCCTGGCGCCATCGCTCTCATCCAGCAGCTGCGCACAAAGTACTCACTGTCTGTCGTCACCAGCGCCGGAGCGCAGTGGGCCCAGCACCTCCTCGAGAATGTTCTCGGTGTGCGCGACCTGGTCGACGTCGTCGTCACCTCCGAGGAAATCACCTGCGGCAAGCCGTCGCCGGAGGGCTACCTGAGGGCCTGCGTGGCCATGCGGGCACGGCCGGAAGAGTGCCTCGCCTTCGAGGACTCGCCCTCGGGGATTCGCGCGCTTGTCGCCGCCGGTGTGCGGAACATCGTCGGTGTCACCACGAGCGCCACCGCAGCCGATCTCACCCGCGCCGGAGCGCGCTGGACAGTTCCCGATCTCACCCACCGACGTCTGCTGGACATACGCAGATCCATCAGCGCTCGGACAGCGGCCCGGGGAAGCAACGACAAGGAGGCCAGAGCGTGAAGAGACTCGACGTAGCCATGATCGGTGCCGGCTTCATCGCGCGCACCCACTTGCCGGCCTGGATCGCCCTAGGGGCACGGGTCAGCGTATTTTCCACCGACGGGCAGGGCTCCCTTCTTGCCGACGAGTTCGGAATCACCGAGGCCTCCACCCTCGAAGAGGTGCTGGAATGGGCGACAGTCGTTGACATCTGTACCCCCACGTCAACCCATCGCGACATCGCTCTGGCCGCCTTCGAGGCAGGGGCGGACGTGCTGTGCGAGAAGCCGCTGGCGCTCGCCCCTGCGGATGCCCTGGAGATGGCGTACGCCGCGGAGAGGACAGGTCGCCAGCTGTACCCCGGGCACGTCGTGCGGTTCTTCCCCGCCTACGTCCGACTCCGCGACGCTGTCCACTCCAATGCGCTCGGGCGCGTCGCAGTGGCCCGCTTCACCCGCACCGGTCGCTATCCGACATGGAGCCCTTGGTTCGCGGATCCCGTGCTGTCCGGAGGCATCGTGACCGACCAGATGCTCCACGACATGGACATCGCCAGGTGGCTGTTCGGGGAAGTCGTCTGCATCCACGCCACTCAGCGGGGCCACCTCACCGCTCCAGCGCCTGAGGGCGCCACGGCCACGGGCAGCGCCACCCTCACCCACGCCTCCGGCGTCATCTCCCAGGTCCTGGGCGTGTGGGGTCCACCTGCCACGCCGTTCCGCTACACCTTCCACGTCGCGGGCTCCAACGGCACCCTCAGCCACGACTCCCTCGCACACCCGTCGCTGCGCCTGGTCGGCCAAACCGGCGCCGAAGCCGACGGCGTACCGACCGGAGACTTCGGCGAAGACCCGTTCGCCGCCCAGATCCGTGAGTTCGCAGCCGCCTTCCAGGGCGGCCCGGCCCCAAGAGTCAACGCGTGGGACGGTGTGGCGGCCGTCCAAATCGCCGCAGCCGCACGCCAGTCCGTAGCAACCGGCCTGGCCGTCGCAGTCGAAGACGCGTCTTCGCGCAAGCTCATGGAAGGAAGCCACTGATGAAGGTCGCCGTCCTGTCCTTCGCCCACGTTCACGCCGCCACGTACATGGAGTTGCTCCGCGACCGCAGCGACATCGAGCTCATCACCACCGACCCCGACGCCCCGCCCGGCGACCCGACCCGCGGCAAGGCCCTGGCTGACGAACTCGGCGTCACCCACAGGGCCAGCTACGAAGAGGTCTTCGCAGAACGCCCCCAAGCCGTCATTGTCACCAGCGAGAACACACGGCACCGTCAGCTTGTCGAACAAGCCGCCGCGGCAGGCGCACACATTCTGTGCGAGAAGCCGATAGCCACCACCCAACACGACGCCCGCGCCATGATCAACGCCTGTGAGCAAGCGGGGGTCAACCTCATGACCGCATATCCCGTACGCTTCCACCCAGCCTTCACAGCATTGCGTCACACCCTTGCCGAGGGCTCCCTTGGATCCCTTCTCAGCGTTCACGGCGTCAACAACTCCCGCCCTCCTGGCCTGGAACGGCCCTGGTTCGCCGACCCCGCCCTTGCGGGCGGCGGCGCGATCATGGACCACACCCTGCACATCGCGGATCTCCTGGACGTTCTCCTCGACGGCGAACAACCCATACAGGTCTACGCCGTCGCCAACACCCTCCTCACACGGAACGACCAAGACGAGGACGAAAACGAACCGAAGGTGGAATCCGCCAGCCTCCTCACCCTCACCTACGCCCACGGGCTCGTGGCCACCATCGACTGCAGCTGGAGCCACCCAGCCACCCATCCCACCTGGGGCGGCCTCACTCTCACCTGCGTCGGGCAGCGCGCTCTCGTCGAGTTCGACGCCTTCCCACCCCTCCTCGACGGCTACGACAGCACCCAAGCCACCACCCGCTGGGAGCCCGGCGCCATCGACCTCAACGCGGCCATGCTCGACACCTTCCTCACCGCCGCCCGCACCGGCCAGCGAGCCCACCCCGACGGACACACCGGACTACGCACGCTCCGCACCGCCCTGGCCGCCTACGAATCCCTGCGTACCAGCCAGCCCGTACTCGTGGCCGGTGCAGCCTGAGCCCGCCACCACCTCCGACACGGCCTGACCAGTCCACGAAGGACGGACCACCACCCCACCGCCCAGGCCCGCAGAGCACATGTCCCACATGATGGTGCGCCGGTTCACCGCGACACCTCGCAAAGCCCGTGGCTGTAGGCGGCCGGGACCCTGCCGCCACGGGGCCTTACCCCTGATCGTGAAGAAGACGGCCATGAACAACAGCGGTGGGAAGGAGATACAGCGTGACGAAAATAGTCGGGTTCGCCATCGGCGCCGTCCTCTTGTCGGCCGTGGTGGTGTTCGTTCTCATGCTGTTTGATCTCATACGTGAGCGTGCCGTCGACGACGCGGCATGGCGCGGGGCCGGAAGGTGGCGCCCGGACGACCACGACCATCCAGAGCGGCCCGAGCGAAGGTGACCGCGTCTGCCGACTCATCGCCGTGCTGGTACCCGCACAAACCTCGCCGACGAAAGCGGGCGAGACTCTTGGAGACGCGGAACGCGGTGCTACGGAGGTCGACGCCGGGGCCCAGCAACACCCAGGAAGCTTCACCACGGATGTATGGCATGCCCGCGCTGCCGGCGCGGCGATCGTGCGGCCGTACTGCATTCCAACGCTGCCGGGGTTGACGATCCGGCGGCCATGGACCATGCGGGTGCATGGCGCGCGGGTGCGCGGCAGGCGATGGATGGACCGGACCGCCGCTCAGGAGTCTGGCTGGAAGCAGCTCAGGGACCGAGAATCCGCACGCGCCCGCCCCGACGCGAGGCAAGCCTGCGCACCCTCCGAATCGTCCGTTCAGACCCGATGGTGTTTGTGGCTGCTTGCGCGCGGAAGCAGCCGTGCGGTGACCGCGCGGCGGTACATGGGCCGATTGCGCGACTCTGACGCACTCCGAGGTCGTCACACCGACGCTGGGATTCCGATGGCCACTCCGAACCCAGTCGCAAGGGGCGTGGGTATGGCCGCACCTGAGGTGGGGCGGGGCGAGTAGGCGGACCGACCGCACGACAACGGCCGCCACCGAGTCCCGATCCGTCGACGTCGGGTCGTCAACTCCCGGCGCAGCAGCCGCAGAGCGGTGAGGAACACGATGGCGTCCCGCCGAGTGGTGTAACAGCGATCACCGCGAAAGTGCAGGTCGTGGGCCAGATTCTGGCACCCGCCGACCGGACAGGCCTGACGCTACGTCAGTTGGTCGCGCCTGCGGCATGGCACTGTCGACCTTGATGCGACCTTCTCCGAGGCCAAGGCCATGGGCTCCGCCCCGGCCGCCTCGGCCGGGCCCCCTCGCCTGATGGCCAGTCAGGTCGGCAAGGGTGTCGTGCAGGCTGATTGAGCACGTGACCTGCATCTTCGCCGTGATCGCTGCTACACCACATTGCGGGACACGACCAGGGACACCGCCCATGGCGCGTCCATGGGGATGGCCCGGCTACCTGGCGTGGCGCTCAAGATCGGATCGTGCAGCATCAAGAAACGCGTTGCGCGTCGGGTGTAGGAAGTCGCGGACCGATTGAGCTCCCGGACCGTGCCAGAGCAGATGATTGACCGTCTGGGCGAACGCGTGAGCGGGCTGCGCAACAGCTGGCCGGCACAGCATGTGCAGTGTCTTCTGCGCCACCCAGAGGCGATCCTGGACAGCATCTGCCCTCCGGCGCCACTCGTCATCGTCTGTGCGTACCGGGTGTTGGTCCATCGCGGTGCGTTCGGCTTCCTGCGCTACTTCGAGGAAGGTGACGAGGCAAGACAGCCGCTCGTTGCGTCGAGCCTCTTGCCGCGTCGCATGGTGTTGGCGATCCTGGGCGCGGTGACTTACCCATTGCGCCGCGAACGAAAGCGCGCTTCCGACGGTCACACCGATCAGGGCAATGACCGATGGCCATGCTTCTGCTCCCATGGGTCCCTCCACGAACTCATGCAAGTCCTGGCGCGTCCGGTGCGGGCAGGACAGCTTCGCTCGAGCGGCGCTGCGTGCCGGGTCCGCAGCTGCGCGGCATTGCCCTTACCCCGCTGAGCTGCGTCGTCGTGCGGTGCGCATGGTCGCCGAAGCTCGTCCCGACTACGACACCGAGCGGGCCGCGATGAAGGCAGTCTCGTCCAAGCCCGGTATCGGACTCCCCGATCAAGGCCAGGAGTTCGCTCTCGTCGTTCGGGATCCGGCGGGACAACAGCCTATCGCGTCCAACCCGAGGCCGATCCACAAGCCATGAGCATTGCTCGCCACCCACCGCGCCTGTGCCTGGTCGTCAGGGGCAACTGTTTGCACCGCGTGGTGCAGGATGCTGATGACGGTCCCCGCGCTCGCTACGCCGTTGTCCTGAGCGATGGCATGAACAAGAGGGTCACAACCGCGAGGTTGGCCACAGTGCCGAACGGCAGATACCAAAGTCCGAGAACGGCGAGGACAAGCACCGCCCACCACGCCCGCGGTACCCCCGCAATAAAGGTGATGCCTGAGGCGAGATATGCACTCGCATAGCCAACGAACATGAGCTTGATCAGCATCGAGCCTGGACCAAGCCCAACTCCAGAGACAAGATTTGCCCACGGCCCTAGGTGACCGGCGTGTGTCCCGCTCTTGGGCGTCACGAAATCCCCTGTCACCAGAGCGTGGAGACCGTCGAAGAGCACCCATCCGCCGATGATCACAACGAGGATCAAAACGACCCACCTCGCCCAATGCATGAACACCCCTCCTGGTGCACGGTCCGGTTCACAAGTGGTAGCAGTCAGCACACTGCTCCGCTGAGGCGCCGGCTCGCATCTCGATCCCCGTTCGAGAGGAGGATCTCGTGGACACACCCCCGCGCCGATAGTCCGGCGTTCCGAGCAGAACGTCTCGTCCTAGCTGTCTATCGCCCGCAGAATGTGTGGCATCGCGCGGACGGCGTCGGCGACGATGAACGCGTCCTTCGCGTCGGTCTGGGCCTCGCTGGGGTAGAGGCCGGCGATCCTTTACACCGACCCGGACCTCGTCGCCGAGAGCGAACGGCTACGCGCCCGGCATCGCACGGCTCGCCGTCCGGTGCCCGACTGCCGAAACCGCATCGCCAGGGGCGCTTGGGCGAGACGGATGGGGCAGATCAGGCGGAGGAGACGAGGTCCTGAATCCGGTCAGGCACTTTGCGCCGAACCTGAGGAGATGAGCTGCACCAGTTGCTCGTGGGTGACGTCGGCCGAGGTGCCCTGCCAAACGGTTCGCCCTTGTCGTAGGACGTGGAAACGGTCACCGAGCGCGTACAGCTCTTCCAGGTCGTCCGAGACGACGAGGACGGCGGCGCCGGCGTCGGCTCGCTCGCGCAGGAGACGGTGGATCTGTGCCTTTGTGCCGATGTCGACGCCGGCGGTGGGCTGGTCGATGATGAGCACCTCGGGATTGGCGGCGAACGTCTTGCCGAGGACGACCTTCTGCTGGTTGCCGCCGCTGAGTGTCGCGGCGTTGGCGTCGATGTTGCCCGGGGAGATTTCCAGGTCCGCGACGAGGCGTGTGCTCAGGCGCCGGACCGCACTGCGTGGTACGACGCCCCAGCGGCCCAGCCGGCGGTGCATGGCCATGAGGCACAGGTTCCACGTCAGCGGTGCGGACAGGCTCAGTCCTTGGTGTTTGCGGTCCTCCGGTATGAGTGCCACGCCGTGGGCGATGGCCTTGCGCGGGGTTGTGAAGGTCACCTGGTTGCCGCGAAGGCGAAGGCGTCCGCTCGTGGGCTTTTCGGCACCGCTGAGCACTCTGCAGAGCCTGGTCCGGCCGGAGCCGACGAGACCGGCCACACCCATGATCTCACCCGCGCGCAGGCTGATGGTGACGTCGCGAAGGCGGGGTCCGCAGCTGACCGAATCCGCCTCCAGAACGACGGGCTGCTGGTTGTCGGCGTGGTGGGAGGCGACTTCTTCGTCCAAGGTCTGTTTGAACTTCTCTCCCAGCATCAGCTCGGCCATCTGGACCACCGACAGCGACTTGGTCGGCTCCGACGCGATGGCCTTGCCGTTGCGCATCACGGTGAGCCAGTCGGTCACCTCCCGGACCTCCTCGAGGAAGTGGGAGATGAACACCAGCCCCACGCCGCGGTCTGCGAGGTCGCGTACGACGCGGAAAAGGGACTGCCGTTCGGCCTCGGACAGGCGGGCGGTCGGCTCATCCATGATAAGTACCTTCACATCGTCCGCGAGGGCCTTCACGATCTCGATGCGTTGCCGGATGGCCGGGCTGAGTGTGCCGACGCTCGCGTCGAGGCTCTCGCCGATCTCGATGCCGACTTGCTCGACCAAGGCTTGGGCCCGGTTGCGGACGTCCCGTCGGCTGTAGCGCCACCGTCCGGGCTCATGTCCGAGAAGGAGGTTGTCGGCGATGGTCATCTCGGACACCAGGCTGAACTCCTGGTGGATGACGGCGATTCCCTCCGCCCTGGACTGGCGTGGGCTGTCAAGCGTCGCGCGTTTGCCGTCGACGGTGATCAGGCCGCCGTGGTCCGGGTACAGACCGGCCAGTGTCTTGACCAGGGTCGACTTTCCCGCACCGTTCTGTCCGACAAGTCCGTGCACCTCTCCGGCGCGCACCTGGAAGTCGACGTGATCAAGCACCATGACAGGACCGAACCGTTTGGTTACGTCCGAGAGCTGGAGTCTGATGGCGCTGGGCATGGACACTCATTCCTCTGCATATGTGTCGGCACGTCTGAAGTGGTGGAGACACCGGGGTGGGCGGTCGGCCCCGGTTGGCCGGTGGAGAAGGGCGGACCGCCCTGCGCGCCGGCGGTACGTGATCTCAGGCGCGCAGGGCAATCAGGTCAGCCGCTCCACTCAGCGGGGTTGGTGTCCACGTTGTCCTTGGTGATCAGCGGCAGCGGGATGTAGTAGTTGGGCCGCTTGACCTTGTCCTTCTGGCCGGTCAGCCAGTAATTGGCGTACTGGGCGCCGAGCTTGCCTTCCAGAACGGGGCTCTGGTTGACGGTGCCGTAAAGGTCGCCGGACTTGATGGCGGCCTCGACCTGCTTGGAGTAGTCGCCGGCGATGAAGCGGATCTCGTTGCGCCCGATCTTGCGTGCGTACTGGGCCCCGACGTACATCTGGGGGCCTTGGGCGACGATCGCGTCCAGCTTCCCCTTGGGGTACTTCGAGAGGAGGTCCTGGGTCACGGACAGGTTCTCGCTGTTCTTGAAGTTGTCGACCGGTGTGGCGACGATCTTGATGTTGGGGTGATTCTTGAGGACGTCCTTGATGCCCTTGAGCCGCTCGACCTGCGGGGTGGAGCCGAGCGTTCCGAGCGTGATTGCGATTTTCCCGCCCTTGGGAAGCGCCTGGACGATGAGCTTGCCCTCACCTTGTCCGAACTGGCGGTCCGAGGCCCCGATATACGTCACCAGGTCGGCGCCGGGGTTGAGCTGGGCATTGAGTGCCATCACCGGGATACCGGCGCGGTTGGCCTGCTTGATGGCGGGGATGACGGCGGTCGGGCTGGAGGAGCAGACCAGGATCAGGTCCACCTTGCGGGCCACCAGGGTCTGCACGTTCGCGGCCTGCTTGGCGTTGTCGAGGCCGCCGTTGAGGGTGACGGTCTTCATGCCGAGCCGCTTCGCCTCGGCCTCGAAGGCGGAGTTCATGGAGGCGAGGAAGGGGATCGTGGTGTCGGCGTTGGCCAGACCGATGGTGAAGGTCTTGTCCTTGCCGCCGGCGGTGCTGCTGCCGGTCTCGCCGCAAGCGGCCGTAAGCACGGTCAGCAGCACGGTGGCGGTCGCGGCGGCCAGGCAACGTCTGAAGGTGCGGCGGGCGGGGATGGATGCGGACATGGTGCTCCCTTGGGGCGTGTCGTGCGGAAGTCCGCGGAGGACTTGGTGATGTGCGGATTTGTGCGTGTCCTCAGCGCGTGCGCAGCGCAGGGGACGTACCAGCCGGCGGTCAGGTCGAGGCCGACGGGGTCAGTGGGGTGGTGGTGGGCGCGCCGGGCGCGGCAGAGGCGGGGGAGTTTTTGCTGCCGCGCCCGGCGCCGTTGTGGAGCCGGCTGTAGCGGTCGATGACCACGGCCATGAGAATGACCAGTCCGGTGACGGCAGGCTTCCAGTAGGGCGAGACGTTGAGCTGGTTGAGCCCGTTGGAAATGACGCCGAGGAGGAGGGTCGCGGCGAGGACGTCCTCGATGCGCCCGATACCGCCGGTCAAGGCGATGCCGCCGACCACGCAGATGGCGATGGCCTCCAGGGGCCAGTCGGCCGCGGCCGAGGGCTGCCCGACCATCGTCTGGCCGAGGAGCAGCAAGCCGGCGCCTGCGGCCATCAGGCCGCCCATGGCGAAGGCGAAGATCTGAACGTGCTGTACGGGGACCCCCGACAGGTGGCTGGCCTCGGCGTTGCCGCCGACGCTGTAGATGTAGTGCCCGTACTTGGTGCGGGTCAGGAGGAACCACACCGCAAGCAGGCAACCCATGAAGACAGCGAAGATCACGGGGATGCCGGCGACCCGCGCGTTGGCGGCGCTCTCCAGCAGGGGCGTCACGCCCTGCTTGGACTCGGCGCCTGTGGCGACGAACAGCAGGCCGGAGACGATACTGGCCATGGCGAAGGTGGCGACGAAGGCGTTGATACGGACCTTCGCGATCAGAATGCCGTTGGCGACACCGACCGCAATGCCCGCGAGGAGGCCGACGCCGATGGTGACGATGGCACCGTTGCCACGGCTGGCGACGACTGCCCCTACGACCGATGTGGTGGCACCTACAGCTCCTACGGACAGGTCAAAGCCGCCGGAGATCATCATCACAGCCATGCCGCAGGCAACTATGCCGATGATGGCGTTCTGTTCCAGGATGTTTTCCAAGTTGACCGTGGAGCGGAACGTTGGTGATACGGCCATCAAGACGCTGGTGACGAGTGCGAACACCAGCCAGAGACCGAAGCGCCTCAATAGGCCGCTTCTGTTTGCAATGCTCTTCATGCCGACCCGTTCTCCTGCTCCGTAATGTCGACGACTGTTCCGTACCGGGTTGATGTCAAGGTGGTGAGCGCGGCCTGGGTGGCCTTGCAGCCGTCGTTCATTGGGACGGGTGGTGCCGAGCCGAGCTGGATGGCGAGCCAGTCGTCGGGAAGCTCTGCGTCCATGCTTTGGCCGTACGGCGGGTGGGTGACGGCGCCGTCCTCGTCGAGGGGTGAGCCATGGCCTGCGAAGGCGTCGGTCGAGAACCTGTCGTTCTCGAACCCCAGGGCCGTCACCAGGTCGTTTGCCCCGGACATGCTGACCGGATGTGACCAGCTCGGGTCGATGCTCGCCCAGGCTCCGCCTGTGGTCGTGACGACTACCTGCTCCGCGTCCTCCACGTCACCGACCCGGCTATAACTGCCGGTCTCCGCACGGAAGGTCCGGTACTCATACCCGGTCAGCCCGCGCAGGGCGTCGGTCGGATGCACCGCGTCGTCGATAAGGGTGCCGCTGCCGGACTCGCTGTGGGTGTTGAAAGATCCACTAGGGAAGGCGCCGTGGTTGGTTCGGCTCATGGCGACGAGGGCACTGAGCGATCCGTGCCCGTAGTGGGCGTGCGTATCCGTCGGTGTGGGGATGATGACCGCGTCGACCTGCTTCGGGTCGAGGGGGACTTCCGGATAGCTTCCAGAGCGGTGTGCGAGACCTGCTCCGAAGCGACAGCCAGCGACCTGCATTCCGGCACCGCCGCAGGGCTCACCGCGTGGAGGGCGCCCGGAGGGTCCGCGCCAAGGAGACCTATTCGCATTTCCAACACTCGTGCCTTTCTCAGACCTTCGGGACTGCCTAGTCGGCTCGATGTCGAGCCCGTCGTGGCAACGCTCCACCGCGCTGTCTCGAGGACAAACCCCAGCCGTTTGCGAGACTGGTAGTGTCTGGTTATGACCAGTTGCGGAGAGCATGAGTCAAGGGTGAGGGGATGTCAACTGCCTGGCCGAAAGAAGATGCGGCGGCGCCAGCTGATCACGTCACCAAAAAGGGGCTCGATAATGTGACAAATTGGCGCAAGGGTACGCAGTGGCGGTCTCGAGCTCCGGTGTCTCACCCACCACGCTGAGTCGCTCCATCACCGTGGCCTCCGGTGTCTTCGCGTCGGGGCGTCTGGGAGAGCTGAGGCAGCGTCTTCCCTTCGAGTTGATCGATGACGATGCGTGCGGGGTGTGGGGGAGTGCCCTCTGCCGCCTCGACGGGGAGGGGCGGTGAAGTGGGCAGGGCACCGGCGGGGTGACTCGCTGAGCCGTGGGGGACACGGGGGCAGGCCGGCACCGGGGGTTGGTCTGCCCTGATGGCCAGGCCGGGGGTGGGGTTGTCCGGTCCACTGGGCGGGGGATTTACCCGGTGGGTGGGGTGAGTTCGTGCAGTAGCTCGTCGAGGTCGGTGAGGCGGTAGGAGGTCAGTTGGCGGATGAGTTGTGAGGCGAGGAGGGTGGGCAGGTGGGGTGGCTGTAGGGCAGGGGGTTGTCGGGTCGTGCGACGACGTGTGCGCCGTCTCCTGCCAGCCCGTACAGGACGCCACTCACCCCGTACAGCGGAGCGCTGCGCGCCAGGAAGACCATGGGGTTGTTGGCAAGGTGCGGGCACAGCTTGGCGGCGGTGAGGGCGTGCTTGGCGCACACCGGCGGCTGGTTGGTCAAGGCCGGCACCTGAGCGGGGTCCACATCGCCGGGCCCGGCGAGGAAGATGAACCCCAGCGCGCTGCGCGCGGGCTGCGCGCAGACCTGGCAGCGCAGGGCCTGCATGGTCATCATCTGCCGGTAGGGGTGCATCAGCTTCCACTGGGGGACGCCGGTGGGCCATCCGCGCTCGTCCACCGGGTTGAACGAGCAGCGCGCCCACTGCACGCCCCGCACATCCCGGTCCCTGGGGTTCTCGTCCAGGTAGTGCAGCCAGGGCCCGCCGCCGGGGTGCTGAACAATGATCAGGTTGTCCGGTGCGGCTGTCCTCGCCCTCCCGCTGGGTGATGAAGGGGACCAGGCCTGGTCCGGTGGCAGTGTGCACGCGAAGGGCTCTTCTTTCTCGTCGATGGTGGTCGCAGGGTGCAGGACCGCTCGCGCCTGTTGCGGGCTGTGGCGGCCTGCCCAGCGGCGTTCGCCCGGTAGGCGTTGGGGGGTGGGCCCGCGCGGGCCGGGGCTGTGTGGCCCGTCCCTGCCGGGGCCTTGCGGAGTAGGGGAACAGCGATCGGCTCCATCCGGCAGGGACGGGGGTTTTTCAGGGGCGGGGGCCGGTGGCGACGGCAACGCCGATCACGAAGCCGCAGGAGGCGGCGATGAGCACGATCAGCAGGGGGCCGGTGTAGCGGGCCGGCCGGTTTACGGCGCGGCGGATCATGGTGTCCACCAGGCCCGCCACGGCCGGGTGATGACCTCCCGATAGGTGTGGTGTGCGGGGTTACGGCCGCCGTGCTGGAGCACCCAGTCCTGTGCTTCGGCGACATCGGTGCCGGGGGTTGAGCTTTCGCCGCAGATGGCGCACTGCATCGCGTAGGTGGTGGGCTCGGCGTCCGGCTCCCGGTCGGGCTGGAGGGTCCACTCCTTGTGACACACGACCGCTCGGATGCTCACCGGCCCGCCTCGTCACACGCGGGACACCGGGCCGCGGCCCGAACGGCGGTGGGATGGTCCGCCGTTGCGAGCGCCGCACCGGGGGTCGGGGCGGACGGTGACGGGGTGGTGGCCGGCAGGTGCAGTTCGGCCCAGGTGGTCTTGTAGCCCGGGTGGCGGTCGTATCCCCATTGCGTACTGAGCGCGTCGACGAGCATCAGGCCGCGGCCTCGTTCGGCCCAGCCGCCGGCAGGGGAGAGGGTGGGCAGCGCGGCAGAGGCGTCGGCGACGGACACCCGAACACGGTGCTCGAGCGGACGCTGGACCATCACCCGTGCGAAGCAGCAGTGGGTGTGGTCGATCGCGTTCGTCAGCAGCTCCGACACGATCAGCTCCGCGTCGTCGGCCAGCACGTCCATGTCCCACGCGCCAAGAGCGCTGGTGACGAGGCGTCGGGCGCACGGTACGGACTGGGGCCGGCACGGCAGTAGCGCACTGTAGCCGGGCATGCCGCTTGGGCTGGGTGTTGCGGCGGTCATGGTCAAGGTGGTCCCTCCGGGGTGGGGCACCCGGCCCTGACGGGCCGCGCAGGGCCGGGCTCTCCTCCAGGTCGCCGGGGTGCGGTGCCCGGTAGGCGAGCTCGGGCGTGGCAGTCGACGGCGACTGATGACGACCGTAGGACCGGTGTCACTCAACTCCCAAGATGCTTGCGCGAGTTTGCAGCATGCCGGTTGACGGGCTCCTACGGTCGGCTGACCATCGATGTGTCGCGCAAACCTGAGCAAGGATGACGACAGGAGAGTGGCCATGAAGTTACGGTTCCTTGGCACCAACTCCACGGGCGGCGACTGCCCGACGCTGTATGCGACCGACCGGGACAGCTACATCGTCCAGGGCTGGCAGCTCTTCGCCAACGAACTGCTCATGCAGCTCGATGTACCCGAGGGCGAGAGTGCGGTGGAGGTGCCCACCGAGTTGTTCGAGCACCTGAAGGAGGATGGGTTTGCGGCCGGGGACATCAAACGTGTCCGGGCCCCGATCATGATCGTGACCCCGCAGGGTACGTGCGTCGTCCAGGGCAAAGCGGTGAGCGACGCAGAGGCCCTGTCCCAGATGTCGCTCCCGCACTATGAGAGCTGCGTTGAGGTAGCGAAGGCGGACATCACCGCCCTGCTGGAGGAACCGCGTGGAGCTGATCTCGAGCGCTGAGCGCAACACGCTCTTCGAGCGTTTCCAGCGTGATGCCTTCCACCTGGAGCTGCGCGACGACTACTCGGTACCCGACGAGGACGGACCGTTTCAGAGCTGGCTCACCGGCGGCCGCACCGACACGTCCTATCTCACGCCGTGGATCCGGCTCGTACAGCAGACCACCGGGCGCGGCATGAGCGTCCGCCGTGTCCGGGTCATCACAGAACCGCTCAGCCCCTACATCCAGTGGGAGTACGACCTCACGGAGCTGAACGAGGAAGCCGGCGAGGACATCCGCTGGCTGCCCCGCCACCTCCTGCCCGAAGGCATCACCTTCCCCTTCGACGGCAAGGACTGGTGGCTGTACGACGACCACCTCCTCGCCGTGGGCCACTTCGATCCCGACGGACGCGTCCTCGGATCACAGATCATCGCCGACCCGGACGCCGTCGCCGCATGCGTAGCCGTGCGGGACCTGCTGTGGACCCACGCCGTCCCGCACGCCGAGTACACACCCTGAACCATCCGTGACCACCCAAGTAGATGAGGCACTGCAGGCGCTCGGCGCCCGGCTGCGCGGCTTCCGCAAGGACGCCGGATTCACCAGCGGGCGGGCCTTCGCGCATGCCACCGCATGGCACGAGTCGAAGGTCTCGCGCATCGAGCACGGTAAACAACGCCCGAGCGAAGACGACATCCGTCTCTGGTGCGAGATCACCGGCCAGGTGGACCAGATAGGCGACCTGATCGCGATCGTCCGCCATGTCGACGAACTCTGGCTCGAGTGGCGCCGCCAACTCCAAGCCGGCGCCAAGAGCCGGCAGCACAAAGCCATCCCCGTCTACGCCAAGACCAAGGTATTCCGCATCTGGCACCCCACCGTCGTCTGGGGCACCCTCCAGACAACCGAGTACGCCACCAAAGTCTTCGAGCAGGTCGTCAACTACTACGAGATTCCCGACGACTCAGAGGCAGCCGTAGCCAAGCGACTGGAACGCCAGCACTACCTCTACCAAGGCGAGCGGATCTTCAACGTGCTGCTCGGCGAACAGGCCCTCTACACCAACTTTGGTGGCCCCGACGTGATGAAGGGCCAACTAGACCGCCTCCTGGCGGTGATGAGCCTGCCCAGACTCAGCCTCGGCATCGTCCCCCGCTCCGCACCGGCCGCGATCTGGCCCGGCAACTCGTTTTCGATGTTCGACGACAAACTCGTCCTCGTGGAGACCTACTCTGCAGAGCTGTCCGTCTCCCAACCGCGAGAAATCGAGCTCTACGCCAAGGCGTTCGCTCTTCTCCAGCAGTCAGCGGTCTATGGGAGCAACGTCCGGGACATCATCTTTACTGCGATGCAGCACTTCGACCGGATGCCAACCGCGTAGGAGCTCACCTTGCCTGAGAAGCCCAACTGGCACACCAGTTCGCACACCACGCAGGACACGTGTGTCGAGGTCGCTGACAACGACTCGGGCGTGGTCATGGTGCGTGACACGAAGGACCGCCACAGCGGTGTCATCTGCGTTGAGCCAGCGGCCTGGACAGCCTTCGTTCAGTACGCCAAGCAGCAGTAGACCGTTGCGGGCACTCGGCAGGCCCCTTCTATGGCAGGTGCTGTGCTTGCTGGCGTCGGCGTTCTGCCCGTAGCCGGCGGCGGCCACGACCACCGGCGACACCATTCGATGGCGTCCCGCGTGGTGCAACACCGTGGCGCTATGCCGCCTGGTGCTGTGTCACGTCCATGAACGAGAGGACGGGACCCCTGGTAGATCCCTGTGGTGTCGAGCCCAGAGATCGTCGTCCTAAAGGTCCGTTGCTGCGGCATTCTGCCACCCCGCCACCCGAGGGGTCAGCGCATGCTCTGGATGCCCCGGCCGTCGGGGAGAGTTGACGCAGGTCGTTGACCCACAGCTGGTCGACGCCGTGCTCGAGGAGACCGGCTCGCGCAAGCGGCGCGTGCGGCTGCTGCCAGCGCGGGCGGTGGTGTACTTCGTGCTTGCCCTGACCTTCTTCGAGCGCTCCTCCTACCAGGCGGAGTGGGACAAGCTCCGCGCGGGACTGGGCAGGATCGAGGTGATGAGCCCGTGCGCCTCCTCGCTGTCGCGGGCCCGCCGCCGACTGGGCAGTGCCCCGCTGCGCCGCCTGTTCGAGATCCTCGCTGGTCCTGTGGCCACTTTGGCGCAGACCGGACTTTTTCTACCGCGGTGTGCGGGTCGTCGCTGTTGACGGCACCCACTTTGACCGTTCCGGACGAGGAGGCACTGGCCTGGCACTTCCCCAGGCATGTCGGCGAGGTGGAGGAGTTCGGCTGTCCGCTGCTGCGTCTGGTGGTGCTGGTCGGGTGCGGCACCCGAAAGCCCCTCTCAAACGAGGCTGCCATCGCTGAACTCCTGCCCTACGCCGCCCGCGACGTGGCTTCGAGCAGCGAGTGATGTGAGTCGACCTGCGATTCTGTCACCACCGAGGCGTTCGGTACGTTCATGGCTGCGGCCGGGCAATGAGGCCCTGATGAGGATCCTTGAAAACGGCTCTGACCGCAGTTCCGTGAACCCGTTCAGAAGGACCGGAAGATCCCCTCGGGATCATCGTGAGCCCATGCCGCAAACTCCTCGAAGCCCAGGTTGCCGATGCTCAGGTTCGCGTGGACCTCGTGGAGTCTTGCGGGGATGGTGCGGAAATGGCGGCCGAACTCGGTCAGCTGTGCGTAGTCCTCGTCGTCCACGCATTCCTCCCGCGTCAGCGTGGTGACCGCCAGCAGCGGGTGGCTCTCGGCCTGCATGGTTGTACGGTCGGCGAGAAAGACGACGGCCAGGTTGTCGTCGCCGCGGACCGCCGTCAGCACCTCGTCAACGGTCGCCCCTGACCAGGCCAGATCGTCGATGAAGTGGACGTCTGCCTCGTACGGCCTGTCTCCCCAGGGCTCCATCAGCGCCGCCGCTACGTCCTGCCACGCCTGGTCGTCGAGGTAGTCGGTTCTGACGACCAGGGCATCGAACTCATCACGGCCGGTGACGGCGGGCAACGGACTCATGGATTCTTCTCCTCGGTGATGATCGGTGAGCCGTGTCCGACTGTCTCACGGGCCGTTTCCGAGGATGCGGGTCCGGAGGAGTTCGAATGAGGCTCGGCCATACATAGCCCTCTTGAGTGTTTTCACCCTGTTTACGTGCCCTTCGACGACCCCAGAGCTCCAGGGCAGGGTCAGTCCGGAGGTGACGGCGTCGAGGTCCTGGCGGAGGAAGCCAGCGAAGCCCTTCATGGGCTTCGGTGCGTACTGTTCGGCCTGCCGGATCCACTCCAGCAGGAGGCATCCGCGCTGGTGGCGGACTATGTCGGCGAAGGCGCGGGCAAGGTCGCAGGCCTGAGTGATGTCCGGGCAGGCGAGCCGGACTTGAAGGAGTCGCTCGTCCTGGCTTTCGGTGAGCGTCTCCCGGGGCCGCATGATCCACGAGGTGATCTTGCGAGGGCTCGGGATGTCGGCGCGGGCCGGTTCGGCGGTGCCCGCGCGGAGGGCGGCGAGGTGTTTGCGGACGACCTGTCGGCTGCCGCGGTAGCCGCGGTCCTGGATCTCCAGGAACAGGCGGGTGCCGCTGACCTGGCCTTGGGCTTCGGTGAAGCGGGCGTTGAGGTATGCCCTGAACGGCTCCAGGACGCCGTTGGGGCGGCGGTCGCGGGCAGAGGCCAGTAGTTGGTCGAGGTCGGTGTCGCGGAAGCGGCGCACGGTCTTGCGGTCGAGGTTGAGACGGCGGGCGATGGCGCTGATCGTCCAGCGTTTCTCCAGCAGGCGGTGGATGTCCTCGTAGCGGTGGCGGGTGCGTTCGATGATCTGGGTGCGGGGCAGTTCCGCGGGCGGAAACAGCATCGGGGGCGGCTCCGGAACCTCGGTCACCGTCTCCTCCTCGGCACGTTTGCGCAGGCAGTCGCGGTGCTGGTGACAGGTCTTCTCCACCGCGGCGGACAGATTCTGCAACAGATGCCAGCGATCAGCGACTTCGAGGGCGTCCGGGGCGGCTCCCCTGACCGCCTTGGTGTAGGCGGTCGCCCGGTCCCGGCAGATGATCTCCGCGCCGGGATGGTCCTTGAGCCAGGCGGCGAACGTCTCGGAGGTGCGGTCGGGCAGCACTTCCACGACCCGGCCGGCCTCGACGTCGACCAGGACGGTGCCGTAGGTGCAGCCCTTGCGGAAGGCGAACTCGTCCACCCCCAGCACCCGCGGCGCCCGGTCCGGCGCCACAGGCGCCGTCAGCAGCCTGAGCAGCCGCGTCCGGCCCGCGGTCAGCCGCAGGCGGCCGCACAGTCGTGCGGCGGGACGGCCGCCGAGCTCGATCGCGATCGACCGCAGCCAGCCCGCCAGCCCGGTACTGGAACGGCGATAGCGCGCGGACAGACCCGGCACCTGCTCGACGAACGTCGTGCGAGAACAGCTCTTCCTATCGCAGAAGTACCGGCGCACCTGCAGCCGGACGATGACCCGGCGTGAGCCCAACGGCCGCTCATCCAGGGTGCGTTGATACGTGCTGTGCACGCGGCCGGGCTGCTTGCGGCAGGTCGGGCACCGGCCCGGGCAGGCCGTCGACACCGCCTCCGCCACCAGGATGCCGGAGGAGTCGCTCACCCCCTCCACCCGCACATCGATCCCGGGAAAGAGCACAGCCTCGACCGTCTCGCACGCCATGCCGGGACATACTCTGCCGAAACGATCCCTCGCTCACTTCGCTGACCTGGGGATTCACGGAACTGCGGTCAGAGCCGTTTTCAAAGAGCGCCATCAGCCCCGCCGACCCTCATGCATGGGCATCGGAGAGCACCTGCCCGGCCATGCGTTGTCCACGTTGGCTGGCCCGGGTTCCCTGCCATAGGCGCAGGGAACCCGGTCTCTTCTGTATGCCGGACGGCTCTTACCGGAACAGTCTGAGGACGCCCTCTACCCCTGCACCTGCGCAGAGAGCGACGATCCAGCCCAGAAACTGCAGGGACAGTTGGAGGTACAGGTGCTGGCTGGCCCGGACGATCAGTCCGTTACGGCCCAGGCTGATCCCGGAGTTCCTGAGCGAGAGCAGCCCGGCATTGAACGGCTGTCCCAGCCCTACTATGTCCCCCGTGGTCTGGCTATGTTCAGCCGCCTGCACCTGGGACGGTTCCCGGTCTTCCGTATCGATTTCACTCACTGCGGCTCCTGCCATTTCGTCCCCGACTTCCCTCCGAAGCCGGGCGATGCGAGTCGACAATGAGCCGTCAGGACGTGGTCCCCAACTGCTCACGGGACGGGCCGGGACCAACGGGGACAGCCAACGCGACGCGGCAGGTCAACGCCACACGGACACGGCGTCCGCGACTGTCCCAGGGACGTGGTGGGGAATTCCGGGCCGAGAGGCCCCGACGCAGAGACGGGGGCAGGGTTGCAGACCACGCTCAACCAGGAAGGTTCCGAGAACGATCCGCGGCAGACGTACGCGAACTTCCTGAAGCGCCAGGGCCGTGAGGCCGGCCTGGGCGCACGGGAGATCTCCGAACGCTTCGCCCTCGTAGCCAGAGAGCAGGAAAGGAAAGCAGCGCAGGCCGGCAACGGCAGCGCACCGGAGCACCCGATCAACGCCATGGCCTACTCCAAGTCGCACATCGACCGGGTGCTGAAGGGGAAAGCCCTGCCCAGTCCGCTGTGGTCGTTCACCCTGCAGTTCCTGAAGATCACCAGCCCAGTCGCCGGCCACACACAGGAAAACCACCGCGAGCTTTGTCAGCAAGCCCGTGAATTGATCAAGGCCGTCCAGGACAGCCCCACGACCCATCTCGAACGCGCCGCGCCTCAGCGAGAAGACATAGCCTCAGGGGAGAACCACCCCGAAGGGACGATCGCCGTCCTGCGTCTCGAAATAGATCTTGAGCGCGCCCGCCACAACGAAACGCGCCTGCGCTATGCCCTGAGAGACACTCAGTTCCTCATGGCGACCCTGTGGCGCATCATCAGTGCTCTGCGGGATCTCATCTCGGGCCATCACACCCTTGAGGCCCGCGTCCACCACAGCAACGGCGACCCGGCGGAACTCGCCCGGCTGCGCGATGAAACTCAGCAAGCCCTCGCTCACAACCGCAGCGCCCACGAGGAAGCCGACCGCGCCGCCGCGCGTCTGCGCAACCTTGAAGTGCTGTGGGAGCAAGCCCGTACCGAGGTCCACCGCCTCTCCATGCACCCGGAGGCAGCAGACCTCGCACTCCCCAGTAATGACGCGCTGAGGTCGACGGAGCCTGTCGTGCCGCAAGACCTCCTGGCCCAGCCCGCCCTCGACGACATCGCCGCGGCGCTGAGCAAGGCAAAAGACCTCAATACTCAGGAGGAGCTCGCAGGCCGCGATCTGCAGCACACCGTCATAGGCGCCGGTTCGATCAACCCCGATGACGAGTTCGCGGTTTTGTTGGCCGCCACACGACTCACGGACAGTAGACACCGTCGAATGGCCCTCGAAAGTCTCCTTCACGGCTGGCCCGACCATGCCGACACCCGTGTTGTCCTGCTCCACCTCACCCGCGACGCCGACAACCTCATCCGAAAACTCGCCGTCGAAGGGTTGGCGAAGCGGTGGGCCGGGGAAGATGGCGCTCGCGACGCTCTGGTTCGTCTTGTCCACGAGGCCCCCGACGTCCCCAAGTACGGGGTCTACCTAGACCACGAGAGCGTCCGGGCAGTTGCCGCGCGCGGGTTGGCGGAAGGGTGGCCGAATGATCCGCATGTGCGCGCGATTCTCCTTCACCTCACCCGCGACCTCGATGACGGCGTAAGAAAGACGTGCGCAGCTGGCCTTGCAATCGCATGGCCGGGCGATGCTGAGGTCCGCGACGCCTTGGTCCGCGTCGTCACCGAGGACGAGGACGAGCAGGTCCGGGCCGATGCCGCACGTGGGTTGGCGAAGGGATGGCCGGGCGATGCTGAGGTCCGCGCGCTCCTTCTTGGCCTCGCCCAAAACGCTGCTGCGGGTCTGCGGATGTCTGCCGTATGCGTGATGGCGACGGAGTGGTCCGGTGATGCCGATATCGCCGATGCTCTGGTCCGCCTCAGCTTCGACCAGGACGACGGCGTCCGGGGATCTACTGAAAGCGGCCTGGCGGCGGTGTGGCGTCAGGCCGCCGCCGTCCGTGAGGCAATCTTTCGCCTCACCCGCGACAGCGATCACCGCACCCGGATTCTTGCCGCACAGAAGCTGGCAGCCGTGGCGTCGTATGAGCCTGACACCCGCGAGGCTCTGGCCCGCCTGAAAGACGATGCCGACGAGCGGGTGAGGCTCATCGCCTTGAGGATGCTGATCGGGTGGCCGGATGACCCCGCTGAACGTAACACCTGACCGCCGTGCGGCTGTGGTCTGCGTAGTCCAACGCGACGGGGATGTGGGGATCAACGCCGCGCAGACGCTCGTGCGCGGGTAGCCGGATGACCCCGATGTACGTGAAGCTAAGCTATCCTCCGCCTCACCCGCGACGTTGATGAGGACGTCCAACTGGCAGCCCAACGGCTGCTGGAAACTGCTAAAACCCCTTGGGTGTAGGATCCACGACTTCGTATGCACTGGTTCCTGCGGAAACGCCGGAATCTGGGCTGGATACGCACCGGTTGGGTGGCTTGGCCGTGCGCATTCTTCTCCAAGTGGTGTGTGCTGTGGTCGCGGTGCGTTGTCGCCGGGGCGGCGCGGTTGCAGTGGCCCGGCCCACCGGCGAATTGGGTGTTTCTGGGTCGACGTGGCCGAAGACCGCGCCGTCGGAGGTCTTTGGTCCCACGGGGTCGGGTCACTGCGGGTTGAGGTGGCTTCAGCAGTGGGCGGCTGGGGCTGAACGGCGAACCCCGTGGCATGATCGGTGCGTTTGCGGGCCCGGTCGAGGAGCTGGCCGGCGTATCCGCCGTCGTCCCGCACCAGGGTGATCCTGCGGTGCGGTGGGCGGAGCCGGGTGAGCAGCGGTATCCCGGCGTCGCGCTCCCGCACGCTCGCGGCGGTGACCAGCACCACCAGTGGCCGGCCCGGGCAGCCCACGGCCACGTGCCCTGTGCGGCCCGCCACATCCTTCCCGCCGTCCCGACCTTGTCCGTCGGTGCCGATGGTGTCGGCCGCCCGTAGGGCCTGCGAGTCGACGATCACCGCCGTCGGCGTGCGGCTCCAGACGTACACTGCTGGACAAATGGCCTCTTAATTGTTTTAACCTTGCAATTCGGGCAGACGTGTGGCCGGAACCGTCGGATCCGGCGTCCGATGTGTCCGGGAGGTCCGCAGCGAGTGGCCGTCGGCAGCCTTGTCAGGGCGCGGGCGGATCACATAGGCGCCAGGAGGAAGACTTCTCGATGACCCGGCCCGATGACCCGCGCACCGCGGCGGCCCGGGTGTTCGCCGAGGGCGGCGCGTTCGGTGAGCTTCTGGCCGGGATCGACTGGGCGGCGACGCCGCTCGGGCCCCCGTCTCCTGGCCGGGGCCCCTGGTGGACACTCTGCGCCTCATGCTCACCTCTGAGCATGAGATGGCTCTGTACTGGGGGGCTGAATTCGCCACGCTGTACAACCTGGGCTCCACACCCATTGTCGGCGCCAAACACCCCTGGGCGCTCGGCAGGCCCTATAAGGAAGTGTTCCCCGAGGTCTGGGCCCACCCCGTGAGCTCCCACTTCCACTATGTGACCCGCACCCGCAAGCCCCTGCTGGTCCCGGATGAGATGCTCATCATGGAGCGCCACGGCTTTTTGGAGCAGTGCTACTTCGACTCCGCCTTCCAGCCCGTGCTGCTGGACGACGGCACCGCTGGCGGCGTGCTGCAGATCCTCACCGAGACCACCGGTCGGGTACTGGGCGAGCGCCGACTGCGCCTACTGAGCGAGACCGGCACGCGCACGGCCGGGCTGCCCACCCCGGGCGAGGTCGCTCGCGTGGTCGCCGAGGTGGCGGGCTCCTACCCCGAGGAGATCCCGTTCCTGGGCCTGTACCTTGCCTCCGAGCCGGGAATGCAGCGCCCGGCGGCCTCCGCCGGGCTGTGGTCGGCGCCCGAGACCGTCTCGCTGAGTGCGGCCGACGGGTCGCAGGTGGCGGCCCAGCTGGCGCAGGTGGTCGCCGACGGTGCCCCGGCCACGCTGCCGGCCGCCGCGTTCACCGGCGGCAGCACGGCCGGGCAGCACGCCGCGGCCACCCGGCTCCCGGTCGAGCAGGCGCTGGCCCTGCCACTGCACTGCGCGGGCGAGGTGGAGGGCGTCCTGGTGGTGGGCGTCAACCCCTGTTTCCCACCGGCCGGGGCCTACCACGACTTCCTGGAGGTGCTCGCCTCCGCCGTGGCCGGGGCGCTGTCGGCCGCGCTCGCACACGAAGAGCAGCGCCGGCGGGCGGAGGCGCTGTCCGAGCTGGACCGGGCCAAGACCACCTTCTTCGCCAACGTCAGCCACGAGTTCCGCACCCCGCTCACCCTGCTCCTGGGCCCGCTCCAGCAGGCCCTGGCCGACGAGGACCGGCCCGAGCGGCGCGAGCAGCTGGAGTTGGCCGAGCGCGGCGCCCTGCGCCTGCTGAAGCAGGTCAACACCCTCCTGGACGTCGCCAGGGCCGAGGCCGGGCAGACGCGCCCGGCCCTCGAGCCGCTCGACCTCGCCGGTGCCACGGCCGAGCTGGCCGGGGTGTTCCGCTCCGCCTTCGAGGCGGCCGGGCTGACGCTGGAGGTGGACTGCCCGCCGCTGCCCAAGCCGGTGCCCCTGGACCGGGAGATGTGGGAGAAGATCATCCTCAACCTGCTCAGCAACGCCCTGAAGTTCACCTTCACCGGCGGCGCCCGGGTGCAGGTGGCCGCGGCCGGCGACCGGGCCCGGCTGACCGTGACCGACACCGGCACCGGCATCCCCGCGGACGAGCTGCCGCGCCTGTTCGAGCGCTTCCACCGGATCCGCGGCGCCCGCTCCCGCTCCCACGAGGGCAGCGGCCTCGGCCTGGTGCTGGTGAAGGACCTGGTGGAAGCGCACGGCGGCACGGTCGGCGTGGACAGCCGGCTCGGCCAGGGCACCACCGTCACCGTGGACCTCCCCTTCGCCGCCGCCCACCGGCCCCGCCCGGCCCCGACCGCGGCCGGCGCCGGATCCCCCAGCCAGATCCCCAGGGAAGGCGGAGGCGGCCGGCCCGGCCGCGCCGCGGCCTATGTGGACGAGGCGCTGGGCTGGCTGGCGGCCGACCCCGTCCCCGCCGCGGCCACCTCCGCGGCACGCACCCCGCCCGCCCCCGCGCCCCACGCCCCCGGCCCCCACGAAACCGACCGCCCCCACCGGGCCCGCCTGCTGGTCGTCGACGACAACGCCGACATGCGCGCCTACCTCACCCAGCTCCTGCAGCCCGACTACGACGTGCTGCTCGCCGTCGACGGCCGGGCCGCCCTGGAGACGGCCCTGGCCCAGCCGGTGGAGCTGGTGCTCAGCGACGTGATGATGCCCCGCATGGACGGCTTCGAGCTGGTCCGGGCGCTGCGCGCCGACCCGCGCACCGCCCGCCTGCCCATCGTCTTGCTCACCGCCCGCGCCGGCGAGGAGGAATCCGTGCAGGGCCGGCACGCCGGCGCCGACGACTACCTGGCCAAACCCTTCTCCGCGCGCCAGCTGCTGGCGCGCGTCCGCACCGGGTTGGAACTGTCCCGGCTGCGCGAACAGGTCCTGACCGAGACCCGCAACCAGCTGGCCGTGCTGGCCTCCCTGGCCGACGCGGGCCTGCGGCTGTCCGCCACCCTCGACCCGGACCAGATACTGCAGACTGCCGGCCAGATCCTGCTGCCCGACTTCGCCGACCAGATCAGCATCCACCTCACCCCTGCGGCACCCGCCCCGGCGCAGTCGCCCCCGGCATACATCGCCGGCACCCCCCTTCTTGCCCACGAGGCCCTGGCCACCGCCGCCACCCACGCGATCAACGGCACAGCCCCAGCCCCAGCCGGCCCACACCCGGCGCCCGCCGCCGTACTGGTTCTGCCGCTGCACGCCCACGACCAGACGCTGGGGGCCCTGGTACTGGTCCGGCACACCGGCGGGTACTCCGCGGTCGAACACAAGTATCTGGAGAACCTCGCCCACCGCCTGGCCCTGGCCTACGACAACGCCACCCGCTACCACAACGAGCGCCGCCTCGCCTTGACCCTGCAGCGCGCCCTGCTGCCCCACCGCCTGCCCCAGATGCCCGGCGTGCGCCTGGCCACCCACTACCGGGCCAGCAACCGCGGCGCCGAGGTCGGCGGCGACTGGTACGACGCGCTCGCCCTGCCCGACGGCGCCGTGGGACTGGCCATCGGCGACGTCATGGGCCACGACGTGGAAGCCGCCACCGTGATGGGCCAACTCCGCTCCGCCCTGCACAGCCTCGCGCTGGAGGGCGCCGGCCCGGCCCAGGTGCTGACCAGGCTGGACGCCTACCTGCAGTCGCTCGCCACCGAACGCTTCGCCACCTGCCTCTACGCGGTCTACGACCCCCACCGCCACCGCCTGCGCTACGCCGCCAGCGGGCACCTGCCGCCCCTGCTGATAGCCGCCGACACCGCCTACCTGGAGCTGCCCCCGGCGCTGCCGCTGGGTCTGGGCAGCACCCCAATCGACCGCGAGGTGGCGTTCCCGCCCGGCACCAGCCTGCTGCTGTACACCGACGGCCTGATGGAGAACCGGGCGCTGTCCCTGGACGACCGCCTGGCGGCTCTGCGCCAGACCTGCGGCGCGCTGCCCGCCACCGCCCGCACCGACCCCCAGCAGATCACCGAACGGGCCCTGGAACTACTGAACACCCCCGACCGAGTCGACGACGACGCCGCCCTGCTCGCCGCCACCGCCGAACCATCGTGTCGAACCGGCGACCCGCAGACTGACGGAAGTGCCATACAACCGACCGCTACTGCTTCGTAGTCATTGCTAAGGAAGCAGCAGATTTGCTAATTCACTGCTAACGAACTGTCTTCATTGCACGAATCCGCGGAACCTACATTGGTGTAGGGCCCGCGACTTCGCTGGCAGCGTGTCCTGCGGAAACGCCGAAATCCGCGGTCGGTTAGCAGCGGTGCTGACGGTCGATCACGAGCACCGCTGCACCGGCGGAGCCCGAACTCGCCATCGTCCGACTGCCGAACGTGCAGGTCACGAGATCGACTGCTCACCGAGCCGCGGATTTGCTCGGACAGTGCTCATGATCCGCCGACAGTGCTCACGAAGTCGCGGATCCTACATGGACATTGCTGGACCCGTGCCGTTGAGGAGCTCGTTGATGAGCTGCTCGGTCTCTATCTTTATCTAGGGGTGGGTTGGGTGTGAGGCATGTTTGGTACGGCTGCCACCTGGCTGTGTAGTGGTTTTGGGTGAACTGCTCCGGCGTGTGGGGGAGTTGGTTACGTTCGGCATGTGGAGACCGCCTACAGGGCAGAACGTGCTATTTCGCCTATATCCGGCACTGTGCGTTGGGTGGTGGTGGAGTCCGAGAGCTATGCCCTGCACCTGGAAGCGACCGGCTATCTCGCCTCGCTGCGTGCGAGGGGCTGTTCGCCGAACACCGAGCGCGTCTACGCAGGACGCCTGGCCCTTTACCTGAACTACTGCGGTGCGAGGCGTCTTGCGTGGAGTGCGCCCGGTTTTCTGGGCCTGTGCGGTTTGCAGCAGTGGCTCATCGAGGCGCCACTGCCTGCCCGCAACGGGCGCCTGGTGCCTGAGGGGGTCCGCTGCCGGTCGCGGGGAACGGCGAACGCGGTGCTGACGGTGGTGTCAGAGTTCCTGCGATTCGGCGCCCTGCACGGCTGGGTGTCGTCGGGGACGACCGATCTGCTGGCCCAGCCCAAGCTGCTGCGGTTCATCCCGCCCGGCTTCGACGTGGGGGAGCGGGGCGAGCGCCGGCAGATCCAGGCGGCCGCGTTCCGCTTCAAAACCGTCCAGGCCGGCTACGAGGACCTCAGCTCCGCCCAGATCCGCCACATGATCGCGTCCGTGCCGCGGGCGAGGGACCGTTTCCTGATCGCGTTGCTGGCGTGCACCGGGCTGCGGATCGGTGAGGCGCTCGGCCTGCACCGCGAAGACCTGCACCTGCTCGCCTCCTCACGGCCGGTGGGCTGCGGAGTCGACGGCCCGCACCTCCACGTCCGCCGCCGCACCGACAATCCCAACCGGGCCCTGGCCAAGTCCCGCTTCCCGCGCAGCGTGCCCGTCACCGCCGACCTGGTCGCCCTCTACACCGACTACCAGTACGAACGTGACCGGCTGCCAGGGGCGGCGTCCGAGCCGATGGTGTTCGTGAACCTGTTCCGCACGGCGCGGGGCAGGCCGATGTCGTATCCGAACACCAAGGAGATGTTCGACCGGCTGGCCGGCCGGGTCGGCCATGCCTGCCGCCCGCACATGCTGCGGCACGCGGCGGCCACGCGCTGGCTGCGTGACGGCGTGGACCGCGACGTGGTGCAGCGTCTGCTCGGCCACGTCTCCCCGCTGTCGATGCAGGCCTACCGCACCGTCGGCGACGCCGAGTTGCGCGCCGCGGTCGAGCATGTCGCCTCCTTGCGGGAGCGGCCGTGACCACCCCGGCCGCCGTGCCGGCCGATCCGGCCGCAACGCCGCGGGACGCTACGACGACGGCTGCCGCGGCCTCCAGCGATGAAGCCTGGGTGAAGTGGCTTCGCGAGCACACCGACCCCGAGTGGCGGCCGACGGAGTGGCGGGCGCAGGTGTGGCTGTTCACCGGAAGCCCCCACGAGCCACGTACCTCTGTCTCCGGGTGCCGGACGGTCGCCTGCCCAGAGCTGGTGTCGCCGGCCAACGGCTACTGCTCGCTGTGCAAGACGGCGCAGCTGCGCTCGCCGCTGCCCGAGGAGGAGTTCGCCCGCACTTTCACGCCGGTGCGGAAGATCGCGCGGGCGGGCGCGCCCCGGCCGGCCTGCCTGGTCACGCGTGACGGTCGGCGCTGCGCGCGGCCCAGCCACTGCAAGGGGCTGTGCAGCAGCCACTACGTCCAGTTCAAGAAGTATGCCGAGAAGCACGGCCCGGCCGGATGGCACGCGCAGGCGACGCCGTTCGCCCGGACGGCTGTGTGCCTGGTGCCCACGTGCGAGCTGCCCACCCTCTACACCCACGGCCTGTGCCCGCATCACTCCCGCAAGTTCAGGACACACCGGCGCACCCAGCCGGACGCATCGATCACCGAATGGGCGGCACGTCAGATGCCCTACCTCGCCGCCCACCAGTTCAGCCTCGCCGGCCTGCCCCAGCCGCTGCGCCAGGAGATCCTCTACGGACTGCAACAGGCCGACCCCTGGCTGCGCATCTTCGAGCCCTGCCAGGCACGCCGCCTCGTACGGGACCTGGCCGGCACCCTCACCCTGACCGGGAACGGCACCGACAGCACGATCTGCCCGCACTCGAGCGTCGCGGTCCTGCGGCTGCTCAACCGCGTACGCACCGCAGTGAAGACCGGCTACGCCCAGCACCGCGGCACCGCACCGGCCGCGCACGAGATCCTGGACCTGAGAGCGCTGGGCCAACGTGCCCGCACACCCGCCGGCATCCGCTACCCCAAGACCGTCGACCTGCGCACCATCAGCCAACGGTGGCTGCGCGAAATACTGCACACCTGGACCACCCAGCAGCGCCCCGACGCAGACGCGTTCGCCCGCACCCTGCGCGGCGTCGAGCTGGCCTCCCGGGCCCTGGCCCACCGCCCGGGAACCGCCGACCCCTCCGCCCTGCGCTACGACGACGTCACCGCCGTCGTCGAGGCCTTCCGCACCGCCCCCAAGCTCGACGGCCAGCCCGCCGGCTGGAGCTATCGCGTCTCCATAGCCAGCCACTTCTTCGCACTCATCGACTACGGCCGCCGCTGCGGCACCGCCCCCACCCTTGCCGCCGCCTTCGTCCGCGACCCCCTCACCCACCGCATCGCCGTGGAGGAACCCAACGAGGACGAGATCGGCACGGCCATCCCCGAGCCCGTGATCCGCCAACTCGACGCCCACCTCGACCTCCTCGGCCAAGGCCGCCTGGTCCGCGGCCGACGCACGCTCGCCACCCCAGACCTGCAGCTGATGTACCGCACCCTGTACATCCTGCTCAGAGACACCGGCCGGCGCCCCAACGAGATCGTTTCCCTGCCTCGCGACTGCCTGGAGACCCGCAGCGACCAGATCTCCCTCGTGTGGAACAACCACAAAGCCCGCCGCATGCGCAGACGCCTGCCCATCACCACCGACACCGCCAACGCCATCCGCACCTGGCAGGCCCGCCGGACCGGGCTCGAGTCCACCCTGCCGCCCACCGGCGCAGACCACCTCTTCCCCGCCCTGACCCCCCTGGCCACCCGCCGCCACCTGCACACCAGCTACCTGAGCCAAACCCTGCGCCTGTGGGTCGACAGCATCCCCCACCTCTACGGCGAAGGAACCACCCCCGACGGCCGGCCGCTGGACTTCGACCGCTCCCTCATCTACGCCTACGCCTTCCGCCACTCCTACGCCCAGCGCCACGCCGACGCCGGCACGCCCCTCGACGTCCTGTGCGAACTAATGGACCACAAATCCGTGCACACCACCCAGCGCTACTACACCGTCTCCCTGCAGCGAAAACGCGACGCCGTCACCAAACTCGCCGCCCACGTCGTCGACAACCACGGCCATCCCCGCCCCTGCTCCGACACCACCTACGAACTGCGCTCGGTCGCCGTCCCCTACGGCGGCTGCACCGAACCCAGCAACGTCAAGGCCGGCGGCACCTCCTGCCCCATCCGCTTCCAGTGCGCCGGCTGCGGCTTCTACCGGCCCGACCCCTCCTACCTCCCCGCCATCGAGCAGCACATCAACGAACTGCGCGCCGACCGCGAAAGCGCCACCGCCATGGACGCCGCCGACTTCGTCCTCACCGCCCTCACCGCCCAGATCACCGCCTTCGAACAGGTCGCCAACCGCATGCGCCGCCGCCTGGCCGCGCTCCCTGCCGCCGAACGCGCCGAGATCGAACAGGCCAGCACCCTCCTGCGCAGAGCCCGCGCAGGAACACCCACACCCTGCTGCCCCTCACCCCCGCCACCAGCCGTCAGCCATGAACCCCCGAGGCAACCCCCACACCCTCGCCGCCGCGCGCCGCCGCGACAGCCTCGACAAACGCCAGCGCACCCTCACCGCACTCGCCACCCTCGAACAACAAGGCAACAAGATCACCTTCACGGCCGTGGCCCGCGCCGCCGGCGTCTCCACCTGGCTCACCTACACCCCCGGCATCCGCGAACACATCGAAAACGCCCAACACCGCCAACGCCAGACCACTGCCGCCTCACCCACCACGACCCCGCCCACCCCTCCCGCAGCCCTGCGCGCGGAACTAGCCCTGGCCCGCGAGGAGATCCGCGCCCTGCGCCAGGACAAACAGCGCCTGACCGGCATCATCCAGCAGCAACTCGGCCACCAACTCGACACGCTCGACACCCGGCACCTCGGCGACCGCGTGGACGAACTCACCCAGGAAAACCAGCAGCTCGCAGACAAGCTCCGGCACGCCACCGACGACAACCACACCCTGCACGCCCACGTCGCAGAGCTGGAAGCCGACCTGGCCGCAGCACGCACAAGCCTGCGCAGAATGATCCGAGCAGAGAACACCGCGCCCTACTGATTTCCTCGGATTGTTGTCGGGTGGTGGGTGAGGCTGAGTCCGGTGCCGGCAAGGCAGCCGTCGATGAGGTCGTGCCGTAACTGGATATGGCGAAGTCCGCGGCGGAGGGTGCGTTCGAGGTGGTCGTCGTCGGTGAATGCGGTGTTGGCCAGCGGGCCGCGCCGTAACAGCGACCAGACGCCTTCCGCCGGATTCAAGTCCGGTGCATAAGAGGAAGTTGGACGATGGTGAGCCAGTCGTGTTCGTCCGCGTACTGGCGCATGCCGGCGGCGAGATGGGTATTGAGATTGTCCCAGACGAGCACGATCGGGGCCTTGAGCTGGAGGTGCGCGCGCACCGCCAGGTCGCGGTAGTCGCGCCAGGAGAAGCTGTCGCGCCCTTTGCCCTTGTGCTTGCGGTGGCGGCGCGGCCGGTAGATCAGCCGGGAGGTTTCTCCTTGCTTGTAGCAGCACATGGCGGCGATCGACCAGCGGCGCCAGGAGCGGCCGCGCACCCGGACCACCGGCGTGTGCCCACGTCGGCCCCAGGTGCGGGCCCGCGGCGGTGTCATGGAAAACCCCGCCTCGTCCTCGAAGACGATGTAGGCCCCCAGCGCCGCCGCGGTCATTCCACCTGCGGCCACACGTCCTTCTTCCACAGCTCGACCGCATGCTCGTCGCGTTCCAGCGCGCGGCGGGCCGGGCACTGCCAGGACCAGCCGTGCCGGTGCAGCAGCCGCCAGACGGCTGCCGAGGAGCAGTCGATGCCGAACTTCCAGGCGATCAGCGCTCTGACCCGTGCCAGGGTCCACCGCTGGTCCTCCCAGCCGTGCTCGGCCGGCCCGAGGGCCAACTCCTCCTCCAGCACGGCGAACTGTAAGTCGGACACCTTGGGAAGTTTGGCCGGTCCCGTGGAGGCGAGGGCGTCCATCCCGCCCTCCTGCCAGGCACGACGCCAGCGCTCCACCGACCGCTCACTCACCCGCAGATCCCTCGCGATCACCGCGGTTCTCTCACTGCGTGCGAACCGCTCACCGGCCTGGTACCGGATCCGCTCACGAAACTTCCGCCGCTCGGCGGTCAGCCCACCGCCCTGCGCGTACCGCATACCACCGGCCTACCGCAGGGATCAGCATCCGACAACAGTCCGAAGAGATCAGTAACCCTTGAGACCACGCAGAACCGCCGTGATCGCACGGCAGCCATCAGCGGCCGGAGCGTTCTACGCCGAGTGCTGCCAGGACGTCTTCGGTGGTGTACTGCGCGGCCTCTTCGCGTTCCAGCCGCGCAGCCATGGTTCTGCTCACGAAAATCGACAGCAGATGTTCAGCAATTTCGACAGCACCCCGGCGTGCTTCTTGTTCGATAGAGGCCAGGCCCGAGCGCCGACTCTGGCAGCGGCAGCAGCTGACGCCGAGCGGTGGCGCCGGGCGACCGGGTCAGGACGTCCAGCAGGTGTAGGTGAACCAGGTCTGGACCTCGTCGGCGGACAGCACACGAGTCAGCTCGGCCGTCCCCGGGAGCATCGGGAAGAACCGGTCGGCGTTCCAACTGCGTGGGTACATCGGCTCGTCCAGCACGAGTAGGCGGCGTCCCTCCACAACGGGGATGTCGTCGGGCAGCCCCTCGTTCCAGATCCGCTCCCCATCCGGGGCGACGAGTTCGAAGGCCCCGGTCGCGACGGCCCCGGTGCGCCCCTGGGCGGGCTCGGGGTCCGTGGCCAGGCGGACGCTCTCCGCCGACGGTGCGGTGCCAGGCACGTGGCCGCCGCCGACGAGCACGTGGGCGAGCAGCGTGTGCAACTGGAAGTTGTCCCCGATGCCGCCGATACGCACTTCGAACCCGGTCCCGGTGGGCCGGTGCAACACCACCAGGGGCTCGTCGTCCAGGATCGCCAGCGCGTAGGCCAGGCACTTGAGGTCATGCCGCTCCAGGGCCGCCAGGTCGCGGCAGGCGGGGAGGAGCGCGGATGCGTGCCGACGGCGTACCTCGGTGCTGCGGCACAGCACGGCCAGCGCGGGAGGCTGCCACTGCTCGACCGAGCACCAGGCCAGCGCCAGCCGCAACGCCTCGTGCGCCTCGCCACCCAGTCGGGCCATCAGCGCGTCGTCGATGATCTTCTCATCGGCCTCTGGCAGTTCGTCCCCGGCACCGCCGGCGGCGGCCCAGCGGCGGGCGAACTCCAGGGCATCGAGCAGGTCCCGGTGGGTGCCGTCGAGGACCGGCTCCGCACAGGCCGCCGGATCGGCACCGCGTTCCACGCAGAAGCCGGCCATCGTCGCCAGCATCGGGCGCGGACCGGTGGGCGGAAAGGCAGGGAGTAGCGCGGCCAACCGGGGTCCCACCGGCACGCATTCGGTGCCCGTCGCCGACTGCAGACCACTCACCGCCGCGTTGAACGCACGCTCGGTGCGGCCACCGTCGCGAGCGGCCACTGCCTGCTCCAACTCTGACATGACGGCGGCCAGGTCCGCGGCCTTCTGCTTCCTTCTGAAGATCACCGGCACACCTTAGGCCCGAGGCCTGACAGGTGTCATCAGGCCACCGTCGTTCGAAGATTCCGGACCGCTCCGTGCTGTCGAAACTGGTGAACATTTGCTGTCGGTTCTCGTGAACAGAGCCACAGCCATGTCCGCGATGGTCGGCCTCCCGACCTCCCTGGCGACCAATGCCAGTAGGTACGCCTGCAGGGACGTGCCAGCGCTGGGCAGCGCCGGCCTTGAGGATACGGACCTGCTCCTCGGGCCCGTCCCGGACGCAGAGAGCAGCCATGTCCGCATTCTGCAAAAGCGAGACGGACCACGGTTGGCCTGCGGCTGGTCGCGGGCGGCAACCTCCGCGCCTGGGCGAGGATGCATTCGCCACACTCACCAGCGCATGCCCAACGCGTTCAGGTCGGCGCGGCGTTCCGGACTGAGCTTGGCGGCCCTGCGCCGGGTGTTGTCGATCCAGGCTCCGAGCTTCACGACCGTCTCCTGGCCGTCCTCGCCGTCTCCGCCCGGTCGGATCGTTTCGACGTGCTTGCGGGGCACCCGAAGATGGCCTTCACGCGTATGGAACTGGCGGGCCGCGGTGAGGTGGGTGACCCACCGCTCGTCCTGGCTGCGCCGGCCCGGCACCGCGGTTTCGCCCGCACCCGCGGGCTCGACACCGACGGTCTCCAGCAGGAACCGCTGCGCTGACGCCAACTGCTCCCATCCGCCCCGCTGCGCACTGATCCAGGCGCCGAGGTCTTCGCCCTGGACAATGAGTTCACCCACCGCAGCCGGGAGGGTGCCGCTGGCGCGGACGTGGGCGAGGGTGAGCCGATAACAGCGCTGCCAGGCCACGTCCCATCCCTCCGGGGCCCACCCGGGATCGATAGCGTCCAACGCTTCCATACGCTCCTGCGACAGCTCCCCGGCGTACGAGAGGCCCGTTTCCCCGGCATCGCGTCGTGCGGCGTTCTCACGGGTCTTACGGGCCGCTGCGCGCTGGTTCTTCGCCCATACCCCGATCGGGAACCCGTCTCCGCCCCAGACCGCGGTGGCCGGCGGCAGGAAATGCCCGTGCACGGCCGCGTACGCGCGGGCCACGGCGAGCCCGGTCTCCCAGGCGGAGGCTTGCACCGACCACACCATGCCCAACGCCTCGAGCTCGGCGACACGGCTGGCCTCGAGGGTGCCGGCGGCGTAGTAGCGGCGCTGATCAGCGATGAACACCCCCAGAGGATAGGAGCCGACCGCTCCCCAGCCTTCAGGGGTGACGTACACGTACGGCACCCGCAGCTCGGTGTGGCCGGTCTCGCGCAGCCACCGCGAAGCGGCTTCGATCCCGCGCCGCCAGTAGGCGCCTTCGGGGTCGATGACCCGCAGACGCACGAACTGGGTCAGCGCGGCCGGGTCGCGTTCCTCGCTGAACCGCAGCACGCCCGCGGCCGCCGTACCCACCCGCATGCCGGCGTCCTGGCCGGCGTCCTCGAAATCCTCCGCCCCGTCCCACAACTCGCCGCTCTCCTCGGCCTGTTCACCCTCCTGGGCACCCCGGGCCGGCCGCTGCGCACCCGCGGGTCGGCGAGGGCTTCGATGGTCTCGGTGTCGTGGGCCCGGAGAGCTCCGAGGATCTTCGCGAGGGTGCCGTACGCGTCCGAGGTGAGCAATTCGTTTGGATCTTCATCCGGCCCGAGGAACACGGGAACGATCAGCGTGGCAATTTTCCCGGCCCCTGGCTCCATACGCAGAGCACGCCCGACCATTTGCACGATATCGACCATCGACCCGCGTGCGTCCGCGAAAAGCACCGCATCACACTCAGCCGTATCCACCCCTTCCCCCAAAACCCGCACGGAGGACAACACCCGCAATTTCGCGGGCACATCCCGCCCTTCGAACCCCGTTCCTCCGAGGAAGTCGGAGGCGAACTCCTCCAGCACCTGACGGCGCCGGGCGGGCGGGTGTTCACCGTAGAGCCAGTCCGCCCACACCTGCTCCGCGGGCGGGAAAGTGTCGGGGGCGTCAGCGGCGAGCCGACCCGCGACAGCCGGCATCGCGGCCGCCATCGCCTCCGCCTCAACCACCCGACTGTGGAACGACAGCACACGCCGAACCCGCTCCTCGACTGCAGCACGCATCAAACCCGCCTGCACGGCCGCCAACCGGGCTCCCCGCACCACGTCGGAGCCGGCCGCGATCGTCTCCGTGTTGGCCAGTGCGGCGTGGAGCTCGGGGTCGCGGATGTCGAGGCACAGCACCTGATACGGCGCCACCAACCCCAGCCGAATCGCCTCCGACAACTTCAACTTGTAGGCCACCGGCCCGAAGACGGGGGAGTCCTCGTCCATGGAGGCCACCAGCCGCGGACGATCCCCCTCGGCCTCCCACACCCGCGCCGTCGCCGTCATATACAACCGCCGTACCGCCGGCACCTGCGCCTGGTCGTGCACCGCCGCCCACGGCCTGCCCGCATCCCCACTGGTGCGGTGCGCCTCGTCCACCACCATCAAGTCCCACACCGGCAGCCCCGCCGCATGCGCCCGCTGCACAGTGCCCATGCCGACCGAGGCGTACGTCGCGAACACCGTCACCGTCTCCGGCCCGGCCGTCCACGCCACCAGCTCATCCGGATCCGTCGTACACGGCACTCCCTGGCTATCGGCACCCCGCAGCGAGCACACCCCGACCATCGCCCCGTGCCGGCCGCCCTGACGCCACGCGGCGGCCATCTGCAGCAGCAGATCCAACGTCGGCACCAACACCAGTACCCTGCGCGCGGACAGACGGTTCGTCACCTCCACACCGATCAGAGTCTTCCCGGACCCGGTGGCGGCGATGACCTGAGCCCTCAGGCCCTCAGGAGGAATTCCCTTCCCCGGCTGCTCCGAAAGACTCCGAAGCACCGAATCCACCGCCTCAACCTGATGCGGACGAAGACTCATATGCGCCATTCCACACCCATTTTCCCGCACCAATTACGGCACGCCATGATGAGATTTCAGTACCCGGCGATGAGTGGGGGAGCCATGCAGCCATTATACCAGAATCTATCTGGCTACTAGAGTGACGCATATGAGCCGCCAAAATGGTCGAAAGTGTTCGATCCTGAGGTTCCTGCATTCACATGCTGACGGATCGTCAAACGGATAGGCACGCCAGAGCTCCCAGGACCGCACCCAGGGGTCTCTGCACCACCTGACGCCCTGCCATCACCCCTGTAGCTGCTGCTTTTTAGCGGAACCGGCGCGCGGAGCGCACCGGTTCCGCCCGAAACCGGCGGAGCCGGATCCCCGCAGAGGATCGCGGAGCGATCCGGTGGCCGGAAC